>CAZRNB010000004.1:1618-71133 GCA_964601355.1 uncultured Pirellulales bacterium | reverse complement strand
GCAGCCCGATGCTGAGTGTGCCGACGGCCAGCAATATCTCGATAAGCGAGAAACCTATATATCGTTGTTTGTATCTTGGACGCATATTAATCAGTTGAAATTATCGTTCCTGTATAGGGACTAATATAAATCGCCTGGCCGGAGAGCTTTACAAGATAGTCTGACCAGGCTCTGCGTTTTTTGTAAGCTCGCAGGAGCTCATTTTTATCATAGATAACAAAACTGCTTCGGCTTTGTTCCGGTCCAAGCCCAAGGTCCGTATAAGAGCTTCCGGCGGCGCCAAAATAATCGTCCTGATAAAACATTCCAGTTCCGGCATCAACTTGCGCTTTCTTGTTAAAAACATCATCGGAGCTTTTAAGCGTGTTAGTGGGCGTGTCCGGGAAACCATCTTTGTTTCTTGCTCGGATTCCATGTATTACTAATTTTCCGCTTGGTGAGAATATAATAGAAAATGTAGTGGTGTCCGTAAGCTCGCGGCTCTCATCTATGAGGGCGTCCCTTTGCGAGTCGGTGAGTGCTCGGTCGTCGAGCCTGACCTCGGTCGAGGTTGCCGGATTTATCGGATTGCGTTTTGTAACGAGCGTCAGGTCAGTTGCACCGATGGTATCGGGCAGTTTAATGGGTTTAAGACCTGGTACCGCTCGAAAGCCATAAGCCATCATATCCGGATCCTGTATAATAAAAATCATATACTGAGGAGCCTCGATTGGATCCTGGGAAAGGTTAGATTTTTGAAATCTGATGCCGGCATATCTTTGGTGTTGTGCAGCAATGGCACGAGATGAGGCCAGTGCCGCACTTATTGTGCTCAATGCACTACCCTGATACTGGAAGGAATTAAAAAGTGCATGCACGGCCGGCAGTCCCAGGCTGACAAGTAACACTATGGTTGCTATGACGACCGTTATCTCTGTCAGCGTAAGACCGGATTGTTTGCGTTTTGTTTTCATTTTATTTTTTACTGCTTATGTCATCTGCGGTGCCAAAAACTTTATCTGGTCCAGCCGATATCAGCTCCGGGAAAGTGTCGCCTTTGACGTATCTGTAATCCAGGACCGTACCCCAGGGATCATATATTTCAGGCGAGGTGCCGCTGGCTCCTGATTTATTTTTCAACAGCGAATCGCTGATTTCTTCCAATACTTTGCGAGAAGGAGGTATTGAGCAGAGCTCTGCATAAAGAAGCTCCGAATGTGCAGCGGCGTATGTAAAATTCTTCTCGCTCTGCTGGGGAAATTTATCTGTGTATTGGTGATATTCCTGCAGCGAGCTTTCCAGCAGTGTAAAAATGCCCTCAAGCCCCTTTTTTTTAGAGCGATTATCAATATGGCCGGAGATACCGATTACCATTGTGACCAAAATTGCAATAACAGCCATTACGATGACCATCTCTATAAGCGTTGTCCCGAATTTGTATTCGTGGCTTCTCATAACTTTAGCTTGCCAAATGCGGCGTGGACAGGGGCTTAGTTTCCAAAATTACGAATGTCGTCGCTTGTACCGTAAAGGCCGTCTGCCCCCGCTGAAATCAATATGTACGAATAGGGTCTGTAAGGCCATGCTCTGCCTGACACCTTTGGGTCACTGATGTACTCATAGAATTGCTGAAAATCTTCAATTCTATGTATTAAGCGGTACTGAAAGGGTTTTTGCCAGTCAGCCAATCTCCTCAAAGCAAGAATAGGGTAATTGTCCCGGAAATTATAAATTCGATTTTCATAAGCAGGAGCATCAATATTTTTACTGGAAGTATTTGCCCTGTAATAAAGAACCGGAGACCCCGCTTCGACTGGTCTTGATCTTCCGGGTGTGATTACCGTCTTTGCACCGAAAACATCGCACAGCACAAAAGTGTCTGGCGCCAGCAGACACGTCGAAGTAAGGGTAGAATAATCAAACAGTCCGTCCAGTCTGCCCGGCCCGCTTGTGCCGAACCTGAAAGTATTTGCAGACGCAAGCTCCAGATAAGGGTCTTTTCTCTGGTCAAGAAAAACGACGTTGTTTGTATCGTAAATAAAGAGCCCTTTATCATTGCGTCCGTTGGCTCTGAAATTTGAATCCGGATGAAATCCGCGTAAGTCCCAGCCCACCAGGGCTTCGGTGAGCTTCTGAGCGCCACAGTAATCGAACGTCGGCGGATTAAACCAATCCGACGGCGGATAATCACCGTAATCGTTTTTAAATGCCTCGAGAGCCAGCTCCATAGTCGCGAACTGTGCTTTTTGCTTGGTCTCACGGGCAATACGGCGCACCGTATTTAGAGCCGGTAGAAGAATCGCAACCAGCGCCGCTATTATCGCTATAACCGTTAAAAGCTCTACAATTGTAAACCCCGTTAGAAAGCTCGGGTGGAATTTTAAACTGTCCCCTCGCTTCTTTACCACGCCCAAAGGATGGTACTTTCTTTCTAACGGGGTAAATCCTGTTTTCTTATAATTCACAATTATCCTCTTTGGCTTAGATTGTAGAATTAGAAATTCTGAATTAAAATCCTCATTCCTGATATTTCCAATCAAAATTACATATATCGTCAGGTGTGCCATATTCACCATCAAATCCGGCTGAAATCAGAATGTAAGAATCCGCTCTATAAGGTCTTGACGCCGTTGTGACTTTGTCGTTCTTTGTATTTTTATAAAATCTTACAGGGTCCCAGAGCCTATGTTTTGAGCCATTAGGCGGCGGGTCAGAAGGAATGCCAAGTGTGATCAGCATTTGGTTGTCTCTGTAATTGTATATGTTGTTAATGTTAGTAGGATTGGCAATATCATGAAAGCTGTTCGATGTGTGGGCCTTATAGTAGAGTATAGGCATACCAATCTTTTTACCTGTACCTTGGTGTGTTACATTTCTGTACACGTCACATAATACAAAGTGCTTCGGATTAAAGGCGCCAACATTAAGATATATATCTTCTAACCGATAGGCATTAGCACTTTCCAGCGGTAAATATGGTCCTTTTCTGATGCTCAGGTTATCCCTGTATACCTCAGGAGTGACTCTGTTTGCGTCCGGGTATAGCCACCTGGCACCGACCAGGCTGCGATCACGATCCCAACCATCGCTTCTGAAAGTCGAATCAGGGTGATAACCCATCAGGTCCTGGCCCATCATAGCTTCACAGAGCTTCAAGGCGCCGCAATATGGCAGGCCGTCGGGTCCCAGCTCGCCTGAGTCCGGATAGCCGCTGAATTCGGTATTGAAAAGCTCTACCGCAGCATCAATGCTGTGGAACTGAGCCTTTTGCTTGACCTCCCAGGCATACTTTCTGACCATGTTCAGAGCCGGCACCAAAAGGCCAATAAGAATCACGATAATGCTCATAACCGTCAGCAGCTCTACGATAGTAAAGCCCCTTATCAGTCCCAAAGGATGGGGCTTTCTTTCTAATGGGGTAAATGCGGTTTTTTTATTGGATTGTTTGATAATCGCTTTCATTTTTTTCTCCTTGCCAGTAAATTGGATTTTCAATTTATTTATATGTTATAGTTTTTATGCTTGTGAGCTTAGGGTTGTAATAATTTGTATCATCGGCAAGAATACTGACAGGACGATACACATAACGACACTGCCAAGCACAACAATTATGACCGGCTCAAGCAGGTGCATTAGCGAGCCGACCATAACCTCGACCTGCTCGTCGAAGTTGTCGGCCACTTTCAGGAGCATTTTATCTAAGTCGCCTGTTTCCTCGCCCACGGCGACCATATTGGAGATAATCAGGTCAACCGTTTTGGACTGTCGCAATGGGCCGGCAAATGTATCACCCTGCCGGATTGAATTGTGAACTCTGGTGAGCATGTTGGCATAAACTTCGTTTCCCGCCGTCTCGCGGGTAACGTTAATGGCATCCAGGATCGGCACGCCGGCACTAATCAGTGTGCCTAAGGTTCTTGTCCACCGCGTAACCGCGATTTTACTAGTGAGCTGGCCGACAATGGGCAGTTTCAATTTGATGGTATCCAGGATTATTCTGCCGATGCGAAAGCGTTTTGCAGTTCTGAGCAGAAAAACTATTATAAATGGCGTTGCTATCAGGACAGCCCAGCCGCCAATCTTTACCGATTTTCCTATATATGGTATCGGTATACTGGGAAACCAATTAGGACCTAACGCGATCCAGCGGCTTACGCCGAGCACGACTCGCGTTAATTTCGGCAGCGGCTTGCCTTCCGACATCTCGACCAGCACACCACTAAAAGTGGGTATCACTTTCCACATCAATAGCAGTACAATACAGAAGGCCGCGCTCAAAACTACAATCGGATAAATCATTGCGCCTTTAACTCGGGATTTAAGCTTCTGGGCGCTTTCCATAAAGTCAGATATACGTGCCAAAATAAGGTCGAGCACGCCGCCTGTTTCACCGGCTGCGACCATATTTACAAACAATCGATTGAAAGCCCCTGGATATCTTGATAACGCTTCCGATAGTGTTGAGCCACCTTCAATGTCATCGCCTACGTAACCGATAATCCTCTTAAATGCGCCGGATTTTTGTTGTTCTTGTAAGATACGTAGCGAGCGTAAGATAGGCAACCCCGCATCTTGTAGCGTGGAAAGCTGCCGTGCAAATTGTGTAATATATTTAGTTTTGACTTTACTGCCGGCACCGGCTCTGCGTTTGGGTTTTGCAGCAGCTTTAGCAGTACCCGTTTTTGTTATAGTTCGTGAGCGGACCTTTGTAGGGAAATAACCCATATTTCGAATTTTGCTTATAGCTTCCTTCTCGCTGAGGGCCTCAACTTCATCTTTCACTTCAACGCCCTGCGGGTCCAGTGCGATATATTGAAAAACAGGCATCTTACATACCTCCTTTTGGATTAACAAATCCTGATATTTTGTAATCGGTACACGGCCATCCCTAATCCTGGACCCCGCTCTGTGGGTTTCTGCGATTGAGGCTGCCACCCCAATAAAACTGATCGAGAATGTGTGGAAGCCTCAAAGCCGAAGGCTCTCGTCAGGGCGGAGCCTGCCGTAGCACGATTGGGGATAGTTTTTCCCTGGTCTAAACACGTACAATAATTTCAATTATCCTTCAGTAATCGTTCCTTTCACTATCTCGTCTATTGTTGTAATGCCGTCATACATAGCAGCCAAACCATTATCGCGTAACGTTCGCATGCCGGCTTTTATAGCAGCTGCACGCAAGACATTTGTAGAAGCGCGGTTCATAATTAAATCACGTATTTCGTCGTTAAATACCATTATCTCAAAAACACCCGTACGTCCTTTATAGCCGGTATTATTACACCGGTCACAGCCTCGGCCATAAAACAGCTTCTTGCCTTTGATATCGTCTTCTGTGATTCCTAAATCTCTTAGCTGTGTTTCGGATGGCTGAAATATTGTTTTGCAGTTTTCACAAACCTTTCTAACCAGCCGCTGGGCGACGATACCTTCAATAGTAGCCGTAAGAAGGAATGGCTCAACGCCCAAATCCAAAAGTCTTGCTATCGAGCTTGGTGCATCATTTGTGTGCAGCGTGGTAAATACAACATGGCCGGTCAGGGATGCCTGTGCCGCAATTTCTGCGGTCTCCAGGTCACGGATTTCACCAACTAATATAACATCCGGGTCCTGTCGCAGGATCGACCGCAGACATTTGGCGAATGTCAGTCCAATATCCGGTTTCATTTGAACCTGTATAAGACCATCAATGTCGTATTCTACCGGGTCTTCCGTGGTGATAATCTTGGTTTCAATGTCATTAAGCTCACTCAGTGCTGAATACAGAGTGGTAGTTTTGCCACATCCGGTAGGTCCTGTGACAAGGATAATGCCGTTAGGTTTGTGAATAAGCTGGCGAACCAATTTTTGATCAGCTTGTCTTAAGCCAAGCTTGCTCAGATCAAAGGAGACCTGTGATCTATCCAGGACGCGTAAAACAACACTTTCTCCGAACATTGTAGGCAGGACACTCACACGCAGGTCAACCGGGTTGTTCTGGACGCTCAATGAGATACGGCCATCCTGTGGAAGCCGTCTTTCAGCGATATCCAGGTTTGCCATGACTTTAATACGTGAGCTAAGTGCCGCGGCAATGTACCTTGGAGGCGGAATCATTTCGTAAAGCACGCCGTCAATTCGATACCGCATTTTATATTCATGCTCAAACGGCTCAAAATGAATGTCCGAAGCCTTATCGCGGATCGCCTGCAGAAGAACCAGGTTCAGCAGTTTCTTCACCGGATTTGACTCAGACAGCTCCTTAAGCTCATCCAAATCGATACTTTGGTTTCTGCCTTCAAATTCAGCGAGAAACTGGTCGCCTTGTATTTCGTCGATCAATTCGTTGATGTTGTCGTCCTGCTTTGTCTCATAGTACTTGGCCAAAGCGTTTTCCAACGCCTCCGGATCGGTTATTTTTGCATTGACCTTAAAACCCATTAGAGTATTTAAATCATCGGTGGCTCTGAAATTATCGGCACTATCAAGCACAACTGTCAGCTCATTTCCTTCCTTGTTATACTCAATTGGCACAATATGATACGTTTTTGCCATTTGAGACGGGACCTTATCTATTACATCTGAAGGGATATTCAGACCTTCTATATTTGTATATTCCATTCCTCTCTGGGCGGCTAAAGCAATCCGCAACTGGTCTTCATTGATTAATCCCATTTCAAGAAGAATCTGGCCTGTTTTTACGTTTCCGTGTCGTTGATTCTGGATTCCAAGGCATTCCTGGGTCTTTTCTCGGCTGAGAATTCCCATCTTTATTAGTATCCTGCCTAGCGGTCTGCCCCTCAACTGTTCAATGGGAGGTAGTTTTTGTGCTGTTTTCGTTTTATCCATCAGAGGATTTCCTTATGATATATTAGAATAACAGTTACTCTTATTATACAACATTAAAGCCTTTTTTACAAATAAATTACAAATTGGACACTTAGTTATTGGGACATTTTTATTTAGCAGTCTCTTCCTGCTTTATAGTCCAATAACGAAAAAGGTAGTTTCCTCTGAGTATGTTAATATGACGATATCAGCCTGGCTGATTTTTTCCTGCCGGTTATCAACAACATTAAACGTATATTTATGTACAATCAAGTTCTTAAGATTGGTCCCATGTCTTCCATCTCCTGCACAGCGGCAGCCTTTTTTTCCGATTTCTTTCTTCCTTTTATGGAGTTCAATTTGGCAACAGCTTTATCCTGCAATGGGCCCGGCTGACGGCTTTTTTCAAGCATTTCATCCAATGTAATTCTGCCGGCATCATAAAGCTGCCAGAGGTGCTCGTCGAGGAGCTGCATTCCAAGTTTTTTGCCGGTTTGAATGCTCGAATCGATTCGGTAAGTCTTGTTTTCGCGGATCAAATTGGCAATAGCAGGTGTTACAACCATAAATTCATAACCTGCAATTCTTCCTCTGCCGGTAGCTAAAGGACAGAGAACCTGGCTGAGAACTGCAATTAGGTTACTGCTTAGCTGGATACGGATTTGCTCCTGCTGGCTCACAGGGAACACGTCGATGAGTCTGGTGATTGTTCCAGCGGCACTTGTTGTATGAACTGTACTAAAGAGCAAGTGGCCGGTTTCAGCAGCTCTAACGGCTGCTTCAATAGTCTCCAAATCGCGCAATTCACCTACCAAAATCACGTCGGGGTCCATTCTTAAAACACGCCTTAATGCCTCACTAAAACTCGGAACATCAACGCCCACCTCGCGCTGATTGATAATGGATTTTTTATGGGGGTGGTAATATTCTATCGGCTCTTCTACGGTTACGATGTGGCGGTCGAAATTTTCGTTGATATAGTTTATCATACAGGCTAAGGTGGTTGTTTTACCGCTGCCGGTTGGGCCTGTAACCAGGAACATCCCCCTGGGCCTGCGGCACAGAGCAGCACAAATCTTGGGTAGCCCTATTTGCTCAAAGGTCAGTATTTTTGATGGGATAAGACGGAGAACTATCGAGATATTACCTTTTTGTCTGAATACGGAGACGCGGAATCTTCCTTTATCGCCATAAGCAAAGCCATAATCGGTTCCTCCTTCTTCCTGGAGCTCCTGCTGGTTTCGATCAGGTGTGATGCTCTTCATTAGGGCCATAGTATCATCCGGTTCAAGGACCTTGGTTTCCAGATTTCTTAGTCGTTCATCTATTCGCAGTACCGGCGGTCGGCCAACAGTAATGTGTATATCGGATGCTCCTTGTGCGACACAAGCGTATAATATTCTGTCCATGTTTACTGTTGCCATTTTATATTCCTCAATCAATTATATTTTGTTTAATCTACCAGCAGTTCTTCTGTCTGTGCTATGCTCACGACCTCAGCAGGTGTAGTGATACCATTGAATATTTTGATTTTACCATCTTCCAGCAAGGTTCTCATTCCACTTGCCTTAGCAGCCTTTCTTAGCTCTCCGGCAGGTGCTTTTTTGAAAGAAAGCTCTCTTATTTCATTGTTCAGCTCTATCATCTCGAAGACGGCAAGCCGGCCTTTGTATCCCGTATGCAGGCAATGCGGGCATCCCATACCTTTGTATATGGGATGTTTTTCAATATCTTCTTTAGTGATATTGAGCATACGCATCTGATTGGGATCAGGATTTTTGTCGATACCTTTGCATTTCTGACAAATAATTCTTACAAGTCTTTGTGCCATAATGGCTTGTATCGAGCTGGCGACAAGGAAGGGCTTAACGCCCATATCTATTAGACGGGTTATCGCACTGCAGGCGTCGTTGGTGTGCAATGTGCTGAAGACAAGGTGGCCGGTAAGTGCCGCCTGGACGGCAATATCTGCAACGGTGCCGTCTCGAATTTCGCCGACTAAGATGATATTAGGAGCCTGCCGGAGCATTGACCGAAGTATTTTTTCGAATGTAAAGCCGATTTCATCTTTAACCTGGCACTGATTCATTCCGTCGAAGTTGTATTCAACAGGGTCCTCAGCGGTTACGATTTTCTTATCGGGCTTGTTAAGCTCCTGCAATGCCGCATATAGGGTGGTGGTTTTGCCGCTGCCGGTTGGACCTGTAACGAGGAAGATGCCGTTGGGTCTTCTGATTATCTTCTGAAACGTTTCATAGTTGTCCTGTTCAAAGCCCAGCGATTCAATACCGATATTGACCGCGTCACGGCGTAGGATACGCAGCACCACGCTTTCTCCGTGGTTGCCGGGCAAAGCTGAGACACGAAAATCGATCTCCTGGTTTGCGATTGTGCGTTTAATACGGCCATCCTGTGGCAGTCTTTTCTCCGCGATGTCCATGCCGGACAGAATCTTTAGCCGGGCAATCAGAGGCGCCTGCATATTTTTGGGTATATTGTCTTTTTCCAGGCAGACGCCGTCCACACGATATCTTACGCGTACCCTGTCAGCCATAGGCTCAAAGTGTATATCGCTGGCTCGCATATGAAAGGCACTATCTATTATCAGGTTCACGAGCCTTATGATGGGTCCCTCATCTTCTTCGCCTTTGGCCTGGCTTCTCAAAATCTCCGCCTGTATCTCATTACCGGCTTCAGCAAGCTCGGCTGCGGTAGCATCTATACTGTGTTTCAGCCTGTCGTCCTCCACCACCTGTTGTTGTGGTTTCTCAGATAAATGCTTGATGTGATCGCGAATTTTTGTCGGGTTGGCAAGATAACATTCCAATTCGGTATTAAGGCGAAGCCGAATCGAATCCATCGTATCCAGGTCGGATGGGTCGCTGATAATCAATTTCAATTTGCCGTTATTTATGCTCAGCGGAAGGATGTTGTGTCTTTTCATTAGGTCTTCGGGTATGATTTTCGTTGCATCAGGAGGGATCAGAGCTGTGTCTAAATTTATATATTTTAACTCAAATTGCTTGGCTATCGCTTTGGTTAGCGTTTCTTCATCTATCAAGCCCTCTTGCAGTAATACCTGCCCAAGTTTTTTGCCGTTGGTTTTTGAGGCCTTGATAGCATTGATAAGTGCCTCTTTTTGTACCAGTCCGGCCCTGAAAAGTATTTCGCCTAAATGTTTGCGTTTCTTTGCCATTTTCAACCCATGTTTTTGTAGTTTCCTCTACTTATTATTATAACACTATTAGCATATTTAGTCAAATCTTGACTCTTGACTTTTGTCAGACAAACTTACAATTTTAATCTGACCATATTTAGCGCAGTTTGTGCTGCTCGAAACCTGATGGAGTTTCTATCGTGAAAGGAGAATACAAATCGCTTAGTTTCACATCCGCTGCTTGAGTCCATACTAATATATACCAGGCCGACCGGCTTTTGTTCGCTTCCGCCATCAGGACCGGCTATGCCGGTTATGCCGATTGCGAAATCTGTGCCGGCCTTTTTTCGTGCCTGCTTGGCCATAGCCTCTGCCACCTGCTCGCTGACAGAGCCGTATTTCTCAATCAGATCGGGCGATATGCCAAGCTCAGTGATTTTGGCGCTATTGCTGTAGGCAATCCAGCCGTGTGTGAAATATCTGCTTGCGCCCGGGATGTCGGTCAGCAGTTTAGCTAATGTGCCGCCTGTGCAGGATTCGGCTGCTGCGATGGTTTTATTCTGTTGAACCAATTTTTCACCAACGACTTCAGCCAAACTCTGCTCGTCTATTCCGTAAACCAATTCTTTCAAAATGCTACGCAATAATTTCTCATCTTTTTCAGCTATATGTTCAGCCTTGCTTTTATCTTTTGCTGACGCAACGATGTGCAGGGTAATTACGCCGTGTGCGACGGTGCAGTTAATCAGCGGGTTTCTACCGCGCTGCATAAGGCCGCCTAACATTTCAGCGATATTGGATTCACCGGTTCCGAAGCACTTTAGTTTCCGTGTTACGATGGCCTGTCCGCCGGCAAATTTTTGCAGTTCCGGCAGCACCGATTCTTCAAACATCTGCTTCATTTCCGACGGCACGCCCGGCAGAGCAAAAAATAGTCTCCCTTCTGATTCAGCCCTTATACCAGGAGCCGTGCCCAGTTTATTATCTATCGCCTGTGCGCCAGCCGGTATGTATGCTTGGATTTTATTTTTTTCGGGCATTGGCCTTTCTCTGCGGGCGAACATACTTTGAATCTTCTCAAGAAGCTCTTTGTGTAACTGCAATTCTACAACGAGAAATTTAGCAAACGCCTGGCGTGTCAGGTCATCATCGGTTGGCCCCAAACCTCCGGTCGCTATAATAATATCAGCGTCATTGCTTGCTAAATTTAATGCTCGGACAATTAGCTCTATTTCATCTCCGAATGTATAAGAGCTTATAACAGGTATGCCGATTGAAAGAAGTCTTTCACTTAGATATGAAGCATTAGTGCTTATGGTCTGGCCGCTGAGCAGCTCATTGCCAATACTAACGATACTTGCTTTTTTCATAGAACGGATTTTAATATCAGACTGTGCCGGAAACAAGAGTAAAGACCTGCCACAAGAATCAGGTTTATCCATAAATACAATATTTAAGCCCCTAACTTATGTCGGGGGCTGGGCCTAAAATTGAATCTTTCAATTTTATAATATTTTGCCTGCCCTTCTAAGGAATTTCACATCCAAAAGATAAAGTCGTTGCCGTAAATCGTTCACATATTATGATTGTTTTATTGATATGCCAGTTGGTTTAACTTCAATTTTAACTATTTCAAATAACCGTTGAATTAGATTCGTAAGAGACTTCTTTTTCTTACATTTCTTACATTCTATTTCTACTTCAAACTCAAAGGTTTGCAAATCGGTCTTGATATTACGAATTTTAGGATGAAGATTTTGTGATTCCCCACATTTCGGACATGGAAATTCCGCACATTGAATTGGAATTGTACGCATGATTGCTCTATATATAAAATGACAATTCGAACAGCATCTTATTTTAATATTCCCAGAAAACGATGTCTTTCCCTTACAATTATCACATTCAATTTCAATTTGATTTTTTTTGTATACAAGATTCTTTTTGGGGTAAAAAGCCTGAAACTCACCACATTTTGGACAGTAAATCCAGTAAGGCTGATGACGGGTCAATAGCAATAATGGTAATGATCCTATAGAACCAAATACATCAATAATCTTCAAGAATCTGTCTAAAATAAATTCCCCTTTACCATGTGCAAGCCAACCTTCTTTCAGTGTTTCTATTGAAGTAATATAGATATGATATGGATTTTCACTAATTGCACTTACGCAAAGAGGACAATAGGGTGGAATGATAATTCTAATATTTCTCTTCGATTTGTGTATACCTTTATTCATTTTCTTCAGCTAAATTTTTATAGGCACCTAACTATGTTTATATAGTTTCCACACAGCAAATATTACACGATAAATGAAAGATTTTCAAGAAAAACTGATGTTTTTAATCTTAAAAATTAGATCAAACTCTTGTTTTGCCGCCGGAGACGTTGATGACAGTTCCGTGGATGTAATGGCGTAAGCCATACAGTGTACTGCTGCGGTCAGAGGACAGGTGATGTAGCTTGTTATGCGTATGTTAATTGCTTCAATAGCTTGTCATAACCAGAATGAGAACCAATCCAAAACCAGATTATCTCATTTTTCTGATGTATCCCTACGGTTCGATAATCTTTAGTAATGCGGACTGAATAAATCGGTCGTGATGAATGAACTCGCTTGAAATGTAAACCAGGATAATATGGATCGCTTTTGAACTGCCGATACACCTGCCTTGCCTGCTTTCGGATTTGTTCGGGCAGGTTTCCGTATAATTTACGAAAGCGTTCTGTTGTATGGGAAATCATAGGCTATCAATATCTAACGGTTTTGTCCTTCCTTGCTTGTGCTCTTCAATAGCCTCGTCAGCAAGCCTGCTCAAAATATCTTCAGAATTTGCAAATGCTTTTTCCCATTTTTTTTCTGCCACCAGGTCATTCATTAACTTTTTAGCAAGCACATTTTGTTCAAGCTCCGGTAGCTTTGACGCTTCTTCAAACGCCTTTTTCAAAAGTTTTGTCATGTTTTACCTTATATACAAACTATTTATGCGGTTTCCACATAGCAATATGATATTACACTATAAAAAGGGAGATTTTCAAGGAAAAAAGTTATAAGAGCATAAGGACACAGGAGCATGGAACAGAAAACGGAAGGCAGAAGACAGCGTTTAGGATTTACAATTTCCGAATGTCGATTTCCGATTGAGAAAAAACTGTGTAAATCCGCGAAATCCGTGGTTAAAATTTTTTATTTTTTCCTCTTGACTTTTCGACCCTCATTTTTGGGCTGATTTTGAAGGATGTTCAAAATTGACTAAAAAGTGCTAAATTTCTGTAAATTTCTGCTCAAAACGCGAGCATTTTTGTAAATTTCTGCTTATTTTGGCCAATTTTTGACATTTTTTACACTTGTGAACTTTTGCTCTTAAGCTCTTATCTCTTAAGTACTTATCTCATTTTTTAGTGAAATTCTTAATTAACCAAGTGTCCAATTGCACCTTCAAAAACAGCGTTTTCGGTCTAAAAACAAAGATTTGCTCTGAAATCGCCTCCAAATTTTCCGCCAAACACCCGATTTTTTAAAAATTTGCCTCAAAAATTAATCCAAAAATGATTGATTTTCTTGCGATTAAACTTACTCAACCGACTCAACTGCTCTCATCTAAATTTCAATTAGTGCCTTGATAACGCCATCGCGATACTCGGCAATCATATCAAAGGCCTGCTGGGTCTGTTCGAGTTTAAACCGGTGCGTTATCATAAAGTCAATATTGACTGAGCCTTCAGCAATTAAATCAATTGCTGCCTGCGTGCATTTGTTCTGTCTTCGGATGTTTATTATCGACAGCTCTTTCCTGCGTAGCTTGTCGATGTTAAATGAAACACGTTCGAGACGTGGAATACCCACGAGCACAAGTCTGCCTCCCGGCTTGAGCAGCTCAACAGCCTCGTCAATCGTCTCCTGCTGGCCGGCACATTCATAGACGGTGTCCATACCCAGCGGCTCTATCTGGAGGATTGCCTTTACAATATCCTCTTTCTTCGGATTGCCGGCCCAGGCGGCACCGGTCTTCTTGGCAATACCAACACGATAGTCCAGCTTATCGGTTATATAAATGGCTTCTGCCTTTTCTGCCTGAGCCGCAGCCATGCAACTTAGTCCTATCGGCCCAGAGCCCAAAATTGCGACCTTTGCTTTTTTAGAAATTTTAGATTGTTTGACTGAATAGACCCCTATAGCGAACGGCTCACACAAAGCTGCCTGCTCAAGTGTGACCGTACCTTTGGTCGGAAAACAATTTTCCTGCGGCATAACGATATATTCGCACAAACAACCGTTACCTTGTCCCGGCGTGCCAAGGAAGCGCAGCTTGAAACAAGTATTCTCTCTGCCCTGTCTGCACTGGTCACACTTATGGCAAGAAACAGCCGGTTCGACTACTACCTGGTCGCCGATTTTGACGCGGGTAACTGAGCCGCCTACAGCTTCAACCGTCGCGGCGCATTCGTGGCCAACTGTAAACGGATATTGAACGACCTGTGAGCCGATTCTGCCGGTCTCGTAGTAGTGGACATCCGAGCCGCAGACGCCTACCTTTTCGATTTTAAGAAGGACATCGTCGTCGTTTTCTATTTTCGGCTCCGGCACATCCCTTATTTCCATCTGCCGAATTCCGGTTAATACTGCTGCTTTCATATAGTTATTCCAGTAAAACCTTTCCGGTAGTCTATGAAATGTTCGTTATGCTTTACCATGTGCAAACATCAAAGCAGCTTTTAGAAAGTGAGCTAAAATGCCTAAAGTGAGCTAAAGTGACACTTATGTGTCATCCTGAAGCGCAGCCGAAGGATCTGGCCAACGAAAAGAGATTCTTCGTTTCACTCAGAATGACAGCTTTGCTGTCATTTTAGGCACTTTAGTCACTCCAAACTTTAGTCACTTTAGCATAATTACTTTAATGGTACAAGTTTTATCTCGAATAGTTTTGGCCAGAACTTGCCGGTCACGAATAGCCGGTCGCCGGCGGCATCATAAGCGATGCCGTTGAGAACATCGACAGGCTGAGCAAGCTCCCGCTGATTCAAAAGCCCGTTCATATATATCCAGCCGGTTACCTGGCCGGTCTGGGGATCAATTATTGCGATGCGTTCCGTCGGCCAAACATTGGCGAAAATCTTTCCCTTGATAAATTCCAGCTCATTCAGTCCGCTGACGGGAACGTCATTATCGCGCACTTTAATGTTGCCGGTTTGCTTAAGTGTTTCAGGGTCCAAAAAGTACAAAGACGATGAGCCGTCGCTCATAATCAGGCTCTTTCCGTCGTTCGTGATGCCCCATCCTTCGGTCGGATAGCTGAAACTTTGCAGCAAATCGAAGCTGTCTTTGTCATAAACAAATCCGACGTTGGATTTATAAGTTAATTGAAATATCTTGTCTTTGAGAATGGTTATACCTTCTCCAAAGAGCTCGTCCGTCAGATTGAGCATCTGCAGGATTCTGCCGGTTTCCAATTTTACTTTCCGTAATGTTGATTTTCCGTTAAGACCGGTGCCTTCATACAAAATTCCGTTTTCAAACACCAGGCCTTGTGTGAAAGCATTTGGATCGTGGGGATATGTTTTAACGACATGGTATGTATAATCTGCGGGAGTGTCCGTGTTCTTTGAGTCTGAGCAGCCGGAAAACATCAGCAGTATCAGTATGGGCAGAAAAACTGCCAATCCTGCAGCTCGACGAGCATCGAGCATCGAGTATCGAGCATCAAGCTCGAACCGTTTATACATTAAATCTGAAATGAATAATGTCACCATCCTGGACGATGTAATCTTTACCTTCGAGATGAATTTTGCCGGCTGCCCTGAGGGCTTTTTCGTCGCCGTGCTTTTTAAGGTCGTCGAAACTGAACTTTTCAGCTCGGATAAATCCTCGTTTGATGTCACTATGTACCTTACCAGCCGCGTCAAGAGCGGTAGTGCCTTGCAATATTGGCCAGGCGTGCAGCTCGCCGGAGACAACGGTCAAAAAGCTGATTAGGCCCAGCGTCTTGTAGCAGCTTTTGACGAATTTATTTGCCGCGGATTCGGCCAACCCCATATCAGCCATAAAATCTTTTCTGCTGGCAGCATCTAACTGCGAAAGCTCATATTCAAGCTCGGCGCAGATGGTAATTACCTCTACAGTGCTTTCTATTATGCTGGAGAAATCAATTTTTGTGTCTAATTGGTTTTCGCCGACATTTACCGCAACAGCCATCGGCTTTAAGGTCAGAAATCCGAGGGACTTGATAATTTCATGCTCAGCCTCGGTTTCGATGGCCGAGCTTATCGGCTTTTCAGATTCGATAGTCTCCTGCAATTTCTTTTGCAGAGCCAGCTCGGCCTTGTCGTGCGGCAGTGTCGTGGCGGGTTTATGGATTTGCTTTTCGAGCTTTTCGATGCGTGTTGTCACAAGCTCAAGATCGCTAAGCAATAGTTCCGTTCGCAGCTCTGCCAAATCTCTTGCTGGATTTACGCTGTTTCGGTAGGGGGGCACCGCCGGATTTTCAAACGCACGAATCACCAGCACGAGCAAATCCACGGTTCTTATCTGGTTTATCAGTCGTCTTGCTGCTGCACGTCCGTGCTCATCGGTAAAATTGAAACCGGGTATGTCCAGGCAATCAATTGTTGCATGAGTGATTTTTTTGGGTTTATAATGTTCAGCCAGCCGATCGAGTCTTTCGTCCGGCACCGACACAATTATCTCCTCGATTGAGGCTGAGCCAGCCTTATGCAACGCCTTGCCGCTTAACGCTGCAAGCAGCGTGCTCTTGCCGGATTGTAAAAGGCCAAGCAGTGCAACCTTCATATTGTTCTTTCTTGTTCATTGTTCATTGTAACCGGTCCCTGATCCCTGAACCCTGACTCGTAGACGCTATTTCCGTGTGAATCATAAGCCACAATAGCAGGAAAGTCAACCACCTGTAGTTTTCTGATGGCTTCTGTTCCGAGGTCTTCGTAGGCGATTACTTCCGCAGCGACAATGTGCTTTGATAGCAATGCTCCTGCTCCGCCAATGGCGGAAAGATGAACCGCGCCGTATTTTTCAAGGGCTTCTCTAACCTCGGCACTGCGGTAACCTTTTCCGATCATCGCTTTAAGGCCTTTGGCGATGAGTTTCGGACTGAAGGCATCCATTCTTGATGAGGTAGTTGGGCCGGCTGCTCCGATGACTCTTCCAGGCCGGGCAGGCGTTGGGCCAACAAAGTAAATAATCGCCCCTTTTAGCTCAAATGGCAGATTGCCTCCGGCATCTATCGTCTCGCACAGCTTTTTATGAGCCATATCACGGGCGCCATGGATTACGCCGGTGATAAGAACTTCATCGCCGGCTTTAAGCAAACGAATATCTTCCTCTGTTAATGGCGGACGTAACTTAATTTGCTGACTCATAGGTCTTGATATTTTTTATTTTCCTTATCATTACTGCAAAAATGGGAATCCAAGAATAATGGTAAAATAACACAAATCTGAGAAGAAGACACATAGAGTTTACACTATATCAGAGATTTTACGAATTGAAAAGGTTGGAATTCTTTTTAAAAAGAACTCGGCACTCTCACATATAAATCAAGTGCGGCCAGGTTTATAAAATCAATTGGATCAAAAGCAATTCATTCCTCTTTGTTAGAAATTGCGATAGGTAACGTCTTTTCGAAAAATGGTGCTTGGGTTATCTTGCCTTCCTTCATGCTCCAAGCTTTTAGAGTGATTTTCTCAGCGAAGTTGGTCATCATAATCTCAACGTTGCCCTCGTTGATTATTTGCCATTTACTAACCGAATTAGGAACAGGTTTGAGTGTTTGTATGCCATTAGCGTCGGTTAATTTGGCATTGACGGGCTCGATCTTGAAAAAGTAAGCGTCATTTGAATCAAAATTCTTGGTACGTTCAAAGCCGATTGACAGTGTTACCTTCTTATTTACGGAATTTAATTGTGTAACTCCTCCGGTATTTATATTGTAGGCATTTTCTGATATAGGCGGTTTTTCCGATATGTCAACATAATTTAGACTAGAGTATTTTTCTTCCGGTGTACCTGAGCCGGCGCATCCATCATCTTTCAATTTAAGGTGTAAATACCAATCTTTAATTTCGCCTGAATTATTAATTTTAATTTTTATTCTTTTTATGGATGGAAATCCCAGAGCAACGTTGCTTCTATCAACTTTGATGGTATGAGCGTATATAGATGCTTCAGGAACACTGGATTCGCACAAGTAAGCTATTAGCTTATCCTCGTCCAGATATCTGACTCCGGCAAGTTTGGCGGTGATTGTTTTGCCGTCATCATATACGAAAACTTTTTGTTGAGGGGGCAATTCTGGACAGGAATCTTTTGGTAATTCGACCCGCATAATACCATAATTGAACCTTGTCCGCAGACTGGCTACGTCGGACCAGATGGCGGCACATCGTGCATCCCAGGTATACTTGTTCTCGTTGGGATCCTCCTTAGTATGTTCATTGTAGTACTGGTCAAGGATGTTTTTGAAGCCTGTGAAGTCATCCGTAATTGCATATATTGATAACATCTTCAGATATCGCCACTTATCCGAATTAAAGAATATATCAAAGAAAGTAAGCAAGTCGAGGTCATCCCAAGTCCATCGGATAATAGTCTTTCCTACTTCCATGGCGAAGGCCATTTGAGTCATGGATTCGGTGGATTTTCCAGTTTTGGCATTTGAAAATTTGTTATTCCATAAAAGCGCGAGTTGTCTTTCAGTCTTGTATTCGTATTTTATTTGGGGTACAAGGACGAGAACCGACACGTAATGCGTGCGCGTTACCATGGCATATGGAAGGTTCTGGTTAGGAAGTGCAACCTGATATTTGGCGCCTAACCGGACACGAATTGTGTTCTCAGATACGCGAGCCACGCTCATGAGACTATTCTCTTCCTGTCCTACCAGAGCAAGCTCGTTCCTGAAAAGAGCATCCCCAGAAGCCTGACCTGAGATATTGGTAAATGCAAGTTGCACACCGAGAGCAAGCTGACGAAGCGTATCGATATTACCTGCGCGGTGTGCCTGCTCAATACTGTCGGTAACAAGCAATGGGATTACTATCGGCGTTATATATTCTTCGTTGGGCTCATTTGCGTTTTTAGACTTATTTGCTGCATTGGGCTCATTTGCTGCGTCAGACCGTGAATACCTTGGTTCAAATGTTTCGAGTTTGAAAAAGAATGGTGGTTGTGACTTGTCGTTCTTGGTTCCATTCGTTTTGTTTTTTTCCCCAATATTAGGTTCCTTTTTATATCTATTACTGAAGAACGACAACATACTATAAACGTCATACGGCTCATTTCGTTTATTTGGCATAACAGAAATCTGCAAGCGGACCATATATGGGGTGTATCCGCAGGCTATAGCTGCATCCTTGATGTAACGATTTATCAGTTTAACCTCCTGGTATAAAGCTGTTGCCGCCCAGTATTCGAGCATGGCATTTGTACCGGATGACAAATTGGGATCAAATTTCATTTGCAGTTGAGAGTCGTTGATCTTGGGCAGGTTGCTGTCCCCGCCAATTTTAGTCTGACCGTCAAGTCCAGCCTTAATGTACATTCTAAATGCATCTGTGATTCTTTGATTAGAAGTTTGAGTTATCCGGTTTATTTTTTGCAAGGCTTTTTCAGGTTTAAGCTCGAATTTTGGTTGCAGCTCTGAAGCTACCTGGCGCCATGGGCTTATTGAAAGCACAGCCACTTGTGCAGAACCAATTTCGTCATATCTCGGAGTTGTACATCCGCAAAGCCCGACAATACATTCTCCCCAAAATAAACATAGTAAGGTCGAAATTAAAGTTCTATGTTTTATGCCAATAGCGGACATAATTACCCCCTTTCAAATACGTAAAAAAACCAATATGAATATTTTCTTGCATGCGTGCAATAATAGCGATCAAGGTGCTTGAGAACCCCGCACTAAACTATGCTTTGCTGCGATTATAGCGCTTCGATTTTAGAGGTCAATATGAAATTCTATTTTTTTAACCTAAATGCTAAAATACCTACTATCAGGTACTTTATAGCACCATGGAGATATAATGACGTCTTCCATATAGAATCTATCTTTTTAAAATTCAGTGTTTCAGGTAGTGTGTAAATGGTATAATGTTCATTATATGGCTAAGTATCCTGTATTTTTGGAGTTGACCGGTCGGCGAGTGGTTTTGGTCGGCGGAGGAGCCGTAGCTGTGCGAAAAGCACGCTCACTGCTGGAGGCCGGCGCCAGGCTTGTGGTTGTTGCTGAGCAAGCTGACAATGTGCTTACAGACCTTTGTACCGGCAGCAGTGCTGAATTGATCCGCTCTAAATATTCCAAAGATTATATTGCTGAGGCAGTGCTGGTTATCGCTGCCACCAATGACCACCAGCTTAATAAGCACATATACAAGGATTGTCAGGCATTGGAAATCCTGTGCAATGTAGCTGACCAGCCGGAGCTTTGCGACTTCTATGTGCCGGCCGTAGTCAGACGAGGCGACCTCCAGATAGCTATCGGCACCGAAGGATATTGTCCGGCTTATGCGGGTCATTTAAGGAAGAAATTAGAGCAGACCTTCACCGACAAGCACGGCGAGTTTCTTGCTGAGTTGGAAAGGTTTCGCAGACACATCATTAAGGATGTGCCGAATGAGGCCGACCGTAAAACTATATTGGGGGAGCTGGTCGTTGATGAGTCGTTCGAATATTTTGCCCAAAATGGCCACATCGCCTGGCGTAAAAAAGCCGAAGAAACCATAAATCTCCACACGGTTAAAGCACGTTAAGAATGTCCCCACCGAACACGAGCGACGAGTCACGATTGACGAGCGACGAAATTGAGTTATTAGCACCTGCCAAAGATGTCCCCACAGCACGAGCGGCAATTCAATGCGGCACAGACGCCGTCTATATCGGAGCCGAGCGCTTTAGCGCACGTGAGGCGGCTGGAAATACCTTTCAAGCTATACGGCAAGCTGCGGATTTTGCTCATCAATACTACGCCAAAGTTTATGTGGCGCTGAATACATTGCTATATGATAATGAGCTGACTTTGGCAGAAAAGATGATACAACGGTTTTATGAAATTGGGATTGACGGCCTAATCATTCAGGATGTCAGCCTGCTCGAGCTGGATTTGCCGCCGTTACCGCTAATAGCCAGCACCCAGATGCACAATAATACAGTGGAGAAGGTGAAATTCTGGCAGGATGTTGGATTTTCGCGGGTTATTTTAGCCCGTGAATTGTCACTCGAGCAGATTAAGCAAATCAAAAGCCAAACTTCTATCGAATTGGAATGTTTTATTCATGGTGCCTTGTGTGTCAGTGCCAGCGGACAGTGCTATATGAGCTATGCCTTGGGTGGGCGAAGCGGCAATCGCGGCCAATGTGCACAGCCCTGCAGAAGGCTGTACAGCCTCAAGGACAAGCTCGGCAAAACTATTGTTAAAGACCGCTATCTGCTGTCATTGAAGGACCTGAACCTCGCAGACCATATAGAGGATCTGATCGATGCCGGAGTCGGCTCATTTAAGATTGAGGGCCGGCTGAAAGATATTCCTTATGTCGCCAACACCGTGAGCTTCTATCGCCAAAGGCTGGACTCAATCCTCGCAAAGAAGAATCTGCATCGAAGCTCATCCGGCTCGGTTAAACTTAACTTTCAGCCGAATCTCGAAAAGACCTTCAATCGCGGGTTTACCGACTACGGCCTTACCGGTCGTGCTTCTTCCATTTCCTCAGTGGACACGCCTAAATCCATCGGTGAATTCATGGGTGTTGTCACTGACGTAGCAAAATCCTTTTTTGTTCTTGATGGTGACAAAGAGCTGCATAATGCCGACGGGATTTGTTTCTTTGACCGGCAGCAAAATCTGTGCGGTACTGTCATCAATCGTGCTGAGGGCCGAAGGATTTATCCCCAAAAAATGCAAGGCATCCGCGTGAAACAGAAGATTTACCGCAATTACGATTACGAATTTAATCGCAAACTTTCTGGACGCGTAGCGCAACGCAAAATTCGTTTATCGATGCTTCTTCAGGAATCACCGAGATGCCTGGTTTTGACCGGCACAGATGAAGATGGAAATCAGGCAAGTCTTGAAATAGCAGGGGAGAAAAAGTCGGCCTTGAAGAAAGAAGCTGCCCAACAGGTGATTTTTACTCACCTGACAAAGCTGGGAAATACCATTTTTGAATGTTCCGACTTGCGAGTGGAAATGCAGGATGTATATTTTTTGCCTGTCTCGCAACTGAATGCGGCAAGACGTGAGCTGATTCAGCAATTGCTTCAGGTACGTCAGGCCAATCGTTCTCATGCGAGCAAAGCTATTTCAAAAAATAGTGTTCGATACCCGGAGAAGCATCTTACATATATGGGCAACGTGCTCAATGCGAAGGCAAGAGCTTTTTATCTTCGCCATGGCGCGCAGAGTATCGAGCCGGCGGCAGAGTCGGGCCTGGATATGTCGGGGCGATTGGTTATGACGACTAAATACTGCCTGCGAAGAGAGTTGAAGATGTGCTCTGGGCTGAAACCAAAATCTACCGCCGAACCGCTAATTTTGCAGGACGAGGTTGGAAGGGAATATGAGCTTCGCTTCCGCTGCGGCCCCTGCGGCATGGAAATACTCTACCAGCCTCGTACAGAAACTTGAGCCTATGAGGCAGATATTTATTAAGCTGAAAATTGTGTTCAGGCCTGAATTTTGTCAATTGTTATCTCAAGATACTTCTGGCGGTGGCCGATGCGTCTCATGCTGTTTTTACGCCTGCGAAAGTGTGTCGGGTAGAGCTTCTTGCCTTTTAAGACGGCATCTTGTGCCGTAGTCTTAAATGAGGCAATGACCTTTGCGTTTTCTAAATAGGGCGTGCCGATATTTACGTTTTTGTCGTCGTTTACAAGCAGAACTTTATTTAGCTCTATCGTCTTGGTATCGGGGGCGACATCGGTCAGCTCGATATTCAAGCAGTCGCCTTCGGCTATTTTATATTGTTTTCCGCCTTGTTCTATTACTGCATACACTTTAGGAACTCCTGATTTTTGTACTTAACAATTAACTTAAAAACGATATATTACGCAGTAGAATGTTTTTTGTAAAGGAAATTTTGCTTTTTTTGGTTAAAAGGTAACGGGTAATTGGTAATTTAAATCTTTCATTTAACCAGTTACCAATAACCGATTATCAGGAGTGATTCGATGCAGCTTGCAATGATACAGGATAAGATTTTGCCGATGGAAGAGCTTGAGCCGGTTTATCTCGACCGCGGCGTATTCTTTGGTGACGGGGTTTATGAGGTGCTGCGAAGCTATAATGGCAAAATCTTTGCGTTTGAGGAGCACCTGCAAAGGTTCGCCCGCAGCTTAAATGCGGTTCAAATCGTCGGCATTGATATTGACCAGATTCGAGCCAGGGTTCAGAGAGCTTTTGATGCTGCCGGTTTCCTTAACGCCAAGATATATTTTCATATAACTCGTGGCTGTGGGCCGCGAGAACATGTTGGCTGTGCGGATTTAAAGCCGAATTTCTTTTTGATCGTGACCGAGCTGCATGAGAATGCGGAAGAAAAGGACAAAGGTATTGTTGTATCGACGCATCCGGATTGGCGGTGGAAAAGATGCGATATAAAATCGCTGAATCTGTTGGCTAACGTCCTTGCGCGCATGGATGCTGCGAAAAAAGGCTGTGCCGAGGCAATACTTGTTGATGAAGCGGGCTTTATAACCGAAGGTTCTGCATCGGCATTTTTTGCGATCTTTGGAGGGACGCTGCAGACGTCTCCTCTTACTGCAAATATTTTACCCTCAGTGACGCGCAATTTTACGCTCAAAGCGGCCCAAAATGTGGGGTTAAAAGTGGCAGAGAAATCGCTGACGCCGAAACAATCAAGCCAGGCAGACGAGCTTTTCATCGCTGTAACGACGAAGGATATTGTGCCCGTGGTAAAGTTTGATGATAAGATTATCGGCGACGGCAAACCCGGCAAATATACAAAGCTGCTGATTCAGAAGTTCCGTGAGTTCACGATGAGTTGACTGTCAGGTATTGACGATTTACGATTGACAATTGTCGATTTGAAATTGAAAATTGTAAATCTAAAATCGTAAATATGTATTTGGAAGGAAAATAACATGAATTCAAGTTATCCTGAACAATCCTCCGGCATTTGCCGAAATCGCCCTCGATCGTATGCTCAAATAGGGAAATGGTACCAGTTGCATTTAATTCGTTGTGTCTTTATTTGCATAATCTTTGGTTCGTTGCCTGTGATAGCACAACCCTCGGGGGGGCCTTATGGCCCGATATGGCAAAACTATGATTTGCCCGAAAGAGCAGGCAAAATTTACTATGTGGCGCCCGATGGACAGGCTAAAGAATCAGGAGAAAAGCTTGCCCAGCCAACAACCCTGGCAGCAGCCATAGAGCGAGTAAAGACCGGTGATGCAATCGTGATGCGCGGCGGTGTTTATCGTACCGGTGATTTGAAGTTAAACCAGGGAATCACTATACAGCCTTATGCGGATGAACAACCTGTGCTCAAGGGAACCGAGATAGCAACGAAGTGGCAGTCCCTAAGTAACGGATTATGGAAAACCTCCTGGTCCCGTTTATTCCCCTCTAAACCTGCGGATTGGTGGCGACCTCAAAGATATGGGAAAGCAACACCGCTTTATCTTTTTAACAATGACATGGTGTTCGTCGATGGCGAGTTATTGCATCCGGTCGGCGGGGAAGGAGATATTGACGCAAATTCGTATTTTATCAATTACGATGCAGGAGAAGTGTACATTGGTTTTGATCCAACGAACCGACTTGTTGAAATCACTGCTTTCGATAGTGCTTTAATACGAACCATCAAGGATTGTCACGGAAAGACCTCAGACGGCAAGGGGCCTGTGATTCGGGGAATCACTTTCACCCAGTATGCCTTCCGTGCGTTCGAAATTGAAGGAAAGGACCCAGAGGGTTTATCAGATCCGTCCACTTATGGGAAAGACGTGGTGGGCATGTCTTTGGAGCATTGCACCTTTACTTTCTGTTCCAGGGTCGGCGCTTACCTCAGAGGAGATCATTTAACGCTCCGGCATTGTCTGGTTAGCGACACCAGTACGGAAGGTATCTACATCCTGAGCTCGTCCGATGTTCTGTTGGAAAAAAATATCTTTAGACGCAACAATATCGAGAAAATCAATGGATACTATCCAGCGGCGGTGAAGATTTTCAATCAATGCTATCGTGTCACGTGCCGGGACAACCTGGTTATTGAACATCCGGATTCAAATGGCATTTGGTATGATGTAGGTAATGTTGACGGCCGGTTCATTAACAACTGGATAGTGGGAACCGACAACGGCTTCTTCTTTGAAATCTCCAAAGGTGCAATTTGCGCCGGAAACGTCTTTGTCAATTGTCCTACCGGTATTAAAGTGCTCAATAGTTGTGATGTACAAGTCTATCAAAACACTATGGTAAATAGCGGAGTATCGTTTGAACGCACGGCAAGAAGTGCGGTCGGCGATTATTTCGGCTGGCATCCCAGCACCGGTCCGGATGTTAATGATCGGGACGGACATGTATTTGTCAATAACCTGCTCACAGCGGATGAACAGTTTCACAGACCCCTTCTGCAGCTCAGGCAGCCGTCATTTTTGCGTGAACGACTCACTCAGCCGCAGGTCAAACAACTCGATTACAATGTATATGTGCGACGGGGAAACGCGGGCTCGCAGCCATTAATTGTCTGGAGCCCTGCTGCGACAGCAAATTCCCTGCTGGATATTAAATCTCTGGAGGATTTGAAGAAGTTATATCCGGAATTTGAGGCCCACGGCAAGGCTTTTGATAATTATGATGGTCCCTTATTCAGGAGTCCCGATCTGGGCAATTACGAATTATTAAAGGCATTTCCGGGGTCTTCAGCAGCATCACCTCTCCCAGCCGAAATCCGAAAGCTTCTCCGCCGACCGAAACATGATTCTCGCTTTGCTGGTGCTTTCCCTCTATACCCCTAAACAAAAGTGCCTAAAGTTTAGAGTGACTAAAGTACCTAAAGTTATAACTGGACTTTTGCAAAATAGAAGATATAGGGTTCAAATGGGCATTTTGACGATAAATACCGGTAGTAATACCATCAGAAAAATCAAGGAGGATATTACTATGCCGGCTATCGTCGAAACAAGTAATATTGCCGTTATCGTCATATATTTAGTCATCTTACACCTCGCTTTCATCTTTTTGCTGTTCTGCGAGAATCCCACGTAAAACATGGGGCTAAGTATTTAGCCTGCGGTTTTACCGCAGGTTCCTTTTGCACTTCTGCCGGTGTGATACGATTCCGCAAATAAGGCCGATTACCGAAATCGTTACTATACTTATCATTGTCAAATTGCTCCAGTTAAGCTTCCAATACTGATGTAAATTCAGAGCTATTAAAACTGCTGCTGCTGCGGAAATAATCAGGCAGAATCCACAATTGCAGCTTGGTGAGGCAGGAGCGCTCGCCGGCTTAAACATTTTTTTCTCCGCCAGGGCTAAAATGGCCGGCAGCACCATCAGCGTAACCGCTCCCGATAGGGCCATTATAGCGCACAGGAATATGCCGGCCGTTTTATAAGGTATCAAAGGCGCCGCCAAGAGCGGCAGAAATCCTATTGCAATAACCAGGACGTTTCTGCTTATCGCGCGTGCCGGCCCGCCAAACATTATACTGGAACTATTTCTCCATGAATTTGTCTCTGCAAAGCTGACCCTTGAGCGTTCGAGAAAATGTATCGCAAAATCGACCGCCATACCCAGCGTCAAGGCGCTTAGCACTGCGACGGGCATATCATAATCCTTGCCTGCCAGCCCGATTATGCCGTAGATAACAGTAATAGTTATCGACAACGGCACCATGCATACAAGTCCCCACAATGATGAGCGGAATAGTATCGCCGTCATTATGAATACGATTATGAAACTGCCCACAAGTGACTGCAGCATGCCCCAGACCATCTTCTCCTGCCGGATGACATTTATATAGGTAAGCCCGGCCCAATTGTAATCAAGCGGCGCCGGCGGTGGATTCTTAGCGAAAAATTCGGCCACCGCCTTAACCACCTTCCGCATTTGTTTATTGTCGCCGCTCTTTAACTGCATCCATATATTAGCCTTACTATAATCGCAGGTAACGAAGTGCCATAAATCATCAGGCGTATGACTACTCTGAAACTGTATCAGGCATTGCCCCACCGCAGCCGATGTTTCCGGGATTTTATAATTTTCAGCACTGCCGTCGATTAGCCCCTGATGTACTTTTTTAACAATGTCTGCAACAGAGTTACTCTTGCCAACAAGCCCGGTGCTTTCGGCATGCTCCTGCAGGCTTGACATATATCGCAGTATTTCAGGCTTTTTAAAAAGCTTCAACCGCTCTTTTTGCATCTCGAAAAAGTCGATAAGCTCATACCATATATCAGCCTCAGCCTGGCTGGCGGAAGATTCTTTCTGGTTTGCAATTTCAGTAAGCTTATCTAAAAACTCCTGCTTCGTCATTTCCTTTGTCACGCTGGCCAGCAGCAGCTTTTCCATTTCACCAATAACACTGAGCGTTTTAGGGAATTCTTCTTTAAGCTCGGCCCCCTTTTCCAGCAGCCGCTTTCGCACCACATCAACATATTCAGTATCGATAGCCTTTGGTGTTTTGTCCTCAAGCACCAAATATGCCATATAGGTTCCGCCGAAATGCTTGTTCAGCTCGGTGTCAGCCTGTCTAATGGGATGTCTTTTTGAGAGCCACTTGACAGGATTATCGTTAATCTCGATCCGAGTGACGCCATAGACTGCTACAATCGTGACGGCCGCTAACAATATTAAGATTGGCTTTGCAGCTCTATAAGTAAATCCCCCCGCTGCGTTCAGCAGCTTCATAAGAGCGGTTTGTTTATCTCCGTGTCGTGCCTGGTGGCCAAAGTTCTCTAATGATTTATCGCTTATCATCATTATATAAGCAGGCACGAAAGTGACATTAACAATCCATGCAATCATAATGCCGATAGCTACAAATATGCCGAAGACCTGCACCGGCGGGATCGGCGTAAGTGCCAGTGATGCAAAACCTGCCGCCGAGGTCAGCGAGGTATAAAGCATCGGCCTAAACAAATTACTCATAACCTCACGAATTGTGTTTTTTCTCCCCTTTTCTTTGCTGTAAAGGTCAAAAAAATCAGAAAGGATGTGCACCGAGTCAACCACCGATATCGGCATAAGAAAAATTGGTATCATCGAGCTCATGATGTGAAACGGATAACCTGAGCCAATAAGAAGCCCCATCGTGGAAATCACAGAAACTAAAGCCACAATCATCGGTGATATGATAAGAACTAACTTGCGGAAAAAAACAAGCATCAAAATAAATATCGTCAGCATTGCCAGCGGTGCCGATATCGCCATCTGAACAAACATCTTGCAGCCGAACGTATCCTCAGCAACCGGCAGGCCTGTAATGTAATACTTCTCATCACCCGTGAACTCAGCTATTTTCTCCTTCAGCCTCGTATATACCTTATAGCTCAAATCTTTGCTGGTCAGCGGCAGATAGAGACATATTGCTTTGCCGTCTTCTGAAATAACAGTCCCTTTGAGCAGAAGATTGGACATCGCTTTGTTTCTGATTTTCAATGCCTCAGCATTTGTTTGCGGCGGATTCTGCATCAGCCATTCAAACTTAACGACGCCAGGCCCGCCCCGGCCAATATAATCAACGGTCGAAGCGGCCAGCAAATCGACTTCAACAACACCGATATCCTGGTTGGGGTCTTTATCGCTCGGCCAACGCAGCTTCTTTGCGAGCTCCGTCAGCTCATAAATCTTCGACAGCGAAGATGGATTGAAGACACCGTTTGGATCCTTGTTGTTGACGATACCGAGCACCACAATGTCACTTAAGACAAAGTCCTTTTTGGTCTGGTTATGAAAGATTCTAACCGGCTCATCTTCCGGGAGCATATTTTCAAGGTCGGTATCGACCAAAATTTGTGATATTAGTGCCCCCAGGGCCAGGGTGAACAGTACCATGATTATGGTGACTAATTTATATCGCCTTATCGAATAGTCTATAATTTTCTCTCTGAATTCCATTCTTGTCCCACTCTTCTCTGGGAAGAAAAACATTTTCTCCGTGAGTGCAAATCAATATTAGCTTTTTGCCGATATCTTCTAAACAATATACGTCTTGTGCCGCCGCAGCCAAACCAACGGCGTATTGATACCTGTGGGCATCTTGATATGGTCCATTACATCGGAATTGATTGAAAAACAAATGCGGCCAGGCAGAATCGAAAAAAACTATCGCTAAGTACGGGAAATCCCGCGGAAGCTCATCCTGCTCAAGCACAGCTAAAATCTTTCGATTGCTTTTTCCGTGTAATTGTCCAATCCGAGCTGAGCCTTCAATTGATCGGCTATAGCCTGGGCATCGGTATTACCGCATGTGAAGACATCGATGGCCATTTTTCCCTGGTCTGCATACGTGTGCACAGATATGTGACTTTCGTCCAGCATGACAAAAACAGTGCATCCGGGAGGGGAATTGTGGCCGAAGTGATAACGAGATGTGTTGATTATTGTAGCGTTTTGTGACTTAGCGGCTTGCGTTACCATTTCGAGCAGCCGCTTGTCGTCAAGACAGACGTCACGCGAAACACCGAAACAGTCCAGAATAACGTGCATTCCTTTACTCAATTTAAGGTACCTCCAATAAATCCCCTTTCCAGCAAAACACCCGTTTAATAACTGTCACATAATTAAACAAGCTGAATCCCCATCGGTTTTTAGAATTCTAATATCAAGCCTTACATCAGTCAACACCCTTTCCATACAACTGCCCTTACAAATTTCTATGCTTAATTGGTGTAGCATAACCTATGAGAAATTTGCTTTAGATCCTTCGACTTCGCTCAGGACACCTTACGGCGGATTTCTCCGCTTCGCCCCTGTTTCTGTCTTCGCCTGCCTCTGCGTCTCTCGACGCAAGTCGAGGCAGCAGGACAGAAGACACGGGGGCTTATGAAGATACACATTTCTCCGCAGAAACGATTCTATTTCCTTTTTATCAGGCAAACATATTGCTTTCAGCCGATCTATTTTTCTCCTCTTGGAATAATGGAGAATCACAAACGCGATTTCTATCTGACCAACGTTTTTTCCATTTTATAGTAATCCAGCCTTTTGTTGTTCCCTAATTCTAAAAAAGTCTCCTCTAAAACAACATAGCCCAATAGCTCGTAAAATTTCTTTGATGGAAGCGATGCGTCCAATTTGACGACATCAACGCCGGCGGAGACGGCCTTTCGCTCAAGCTCACGCATAATAAGTTTGCCGAACCCGCGCTTCTGAAACTCGGGGTCAACAAAAACCCTCATAATTTCATTACCGACTACTGTGCCCGTCCCGATGATCTGATTATCCTTCTCTAAAATAATTGTGTATCCTTCTTTTGCATTTTTGAGAATCTTTTCATCGCAATGCCAATCCTTAAAGAACTTCACGGCTTCAGCGCAGTAGATGCCCGAATAGCAAGTGTCAATTGTCTTATAAATCAGCTCTCTTACGTCAGCCAGATCAGCTTTTTTAAATTTCCTCATCTTTAAGCCATTTCATGTGTGCTCATATTATATTCTTTGTGCACAGATACGTCGCCAAAAAGCCATCTTTATAATTTACCATTTCTATCTTTAGTCCAGCCCTTTCGAGCAGCCCTTCCATAATCCAGCCGCACGTGCTGTACTCCTGGCGGAAATGTATCTCTAAGTCCCATTTCATTCCAGGCTCGGTACGATTTGTCATCAAGCGGATGAAAGTCTTGATGTGGGATTCGTAACTGTCCATGTCAAATGAAAAGACCACGTCATTAATATATACTTTTCCGCCTGCCTTGATCATCCTGGCGATGCGTTTAAGCCCAACCAGTTTCCAGAAATCGGGCAGATGGTGCAGCGCCGCTACGGAAACGATAGCATCCACGGGCTCATCATTGTGTTTGTATGTCAGGAAGCCGCCCTTGCAGAATTCAATGTTGCAGAGCTTAAATCTCCTGGCCTTTTTGCGGGCGCGTCTCAGCATTGCTTTTGAGACGTCGATCGCATAGACCTTCTTAAAATGCCTTGCAGCGTGAATCGTGAATGCGCCCGTGCCGCATCCCATATCCATTACTGTTCGGTTCTTGTCTATGCCGAGGACGGCGATTATTTCATCGCTTTCGGCCTTGTAGTCTCTGAGCTGCTGCTGGCATCGATCATAAATCCAGGCGCGCCACATATCATTGTAGTTGACGCCGCAGGGTTTCATCTCGTTGTACTGCCACCGCGGCTCATTTTGTGCCTCAAGTGCGTTGGCATATAACCTGTAGAATTCTATGTCCATCTCTCTGGCCTTCATATTTTTGCAGACCTTTCACGTCCTCGCAAAGCCACACGCTTTGCGGGTATAAACCAAATAAAAAAGCCTTTCAGGTTTTTGCTCCCTGAAAGGCTTTTTAAAACTAAAAAATTATTCTCATGTCCTTTTAGGGAACTGCCTCCTTTCTGGCGGCTACGAAAATGCAAAGGCTATAAGCCCTTGTCACTCTGGCCGGGAGGTCTGTGTGCAGGAGCATCGCCGTCACCTTGTAACTTGTCGTGTGCTTCTGCTTATTTTCCCTAATCTGGAACATTGATAAACTCCACGTATATAATAAAAAACCAAATATTAAAAGTGTGAGCTCCAAGTGTCAAGCAAAATATATATAAAATTATCGTAAATATTTAGAGTGTCTGACAGAATGAATATTACGGTTTGCTGTTTGTCACTCCCGCGCAGGCGGGAGTCCAGAAAAATCATAAAAGAATGGATTCCCGCTTTCGCGGGAATGACAGTCGTAGAACACTTTTCATTTTTTTAGAACCTCTAAGCTAAAAATTTCAAAATTATATCTTTGTAATATTCTACTGCTTTTTCCACGTCACTGATGTCGATGTATTCATCCGGCTTATGGCATAATTCGGGCTTGCCAGGCCCAAAGATAACTATCGGCGCGCCTAACGGCTTAAAATACGGCGCATCGGTTGTAAAGCCGACTGCTTTTGTCTCCTTTGCGTCAACGGCGATGCAGAAATCTCGAACGAACGCACAATCCGGATTTGTCTCCATCGCTTCGACGGCCCTATCAACAAAGACTTCGGCATCAGACATTAGGCACTGCTGATTTAGCTTTGTGAAGATTTGCCTGATGTCATTAACGATTATCTCGTGACTCTGCCCCGGCAGGGTGCGAAAATCTATTCCTATCTCGCACCGGTCCGGCACGACGTTCATAGCCTTGCCGCCGGATATAGTATTAACACTCATTGAGCAAGAGCCTAAAAGCGGATGCGGCTGTATATCAAATTTGTATTTTTCCAGCTCATTTAGAAAGGTCTTCATCGAGCTTATGGCATTTATCCCAAGCTCAGGAGCCGAGCTATGTGCCGCTTTTCCCCTGGTTGTAACTTTAAGCCACGCCATTCCGCGATGAGCGGTTACGACCGCAAAATCCGTCGGCTCAGGGATTATAATGCCGGCAAGCTCCGGTATCCGGCTGCAATCCCGTAAGGGATGGTTTACGCCATTGCTGATAAATCTCTTTACGCCGCAGCTATCGGTCTCTTCGCCGGCTGCACATAATAGAATTATGTCACCCTGTAATTTTGTGCCGGCGTCAACGATTTGCCTTATAGCAGGGACAATTGCCGCGATGCCGCCTTTCATGTCTATTGAACCTCTGCCGAAGATTTTGCCGTTGCTTTCGACGGCCGCAAATGGAGGATGCATCCAATCAACCTCGCCCGGCCCAACAACGTCCAGGTGGCAGACAAATAGTAATGCTGGTTTGTATCCGGGCGATTTTACCTGGGCGACAATATTTGCCCGCGTTTGGCTCCAGCTATCTATGTGCGAATCTATTCCGGATCGGCGGAGCTCGGCTGCGATAATCTGCGCTGCAGCCAATTCACCTTTTTCGGCGGTCGTCTCAGCTTGAATAAGCTTGTGCAAAAGTTCCTTCATAGAAATGTCAATTATACAGGCTCACGTTACAAAAGAAAGTATTCAGCCCCACGTTTTGCTCAAGGGCGTTTTTATTTCCCTGTAAGTACCTGCGGCAAAAAAACGAAAATTTTGTTGCGGATTAACGTATCTATTAACATAATGATAGTTTCAATAATTTAGCCAAGCCCCTGCTTTTGCAGGGGTGAACTTGTCCCCGCGAAAGCCGGGAAGGAGCATAAATGGGACCGGTATTGAATAAGTTAATCGAGCTTCAGGGTGTGGAAAACCGCCTACGTGATGTAAAGGCACAACTGGCCAAATGTAGAAGAATCGTAATTGTTGAGGAAAATCAGGTCCGAAGCCTGCAAAACGCGCACGAAGCCAAAAAGGAAGAAATTCAGCTAACCAAGCTGCAGTGCAGCCGCCTTGAACTGGATTTGAAAACAAGAGACGCAGAGATTAGTAAACTAAGAGGGGCGCTGAACGCCTCTAAAACAAATAAAGAATATGCAGCACTTCTGACCCAGCTAAATACCACCAAAGCAGACAATTCCAAGCTCGAAACACAAATCCTCGAATTGATGAAAGATATAGAGGCCGGTGAGGCCGAGTGCAATAGTCTCCGTGGGCAGATAGAAAAGATAAAACAGCAGTTAGAGCAAAACAGAACAAAAGCAGAAAAAGAAGCCAAAAAGCACCAGGCCAAAATTGAAGAAGTCCAGGATGAATGGGAACAGCTTGCAAAAACCATACCGCCGGAATCGCTGAATATATTCAAACGCGTTGCCGAAACGTACGACGGCCAGGCTGTCGCGATTGTTGAGCAGCAGGAAAGCAGAACGTCAGCCTATAGCTGTGGAGGCTGTTTCATGAATATAGCCGATGAGTTTGTTAATCTGCTTATGACCAGGGATGATATAATCCGTTGTCCAAATTGTACCAGGATAATTGTGCTCGGCAATTTGCAGGATTAAAACCCCGCAATGAAGAACCCCCCGATAAATTGGGGGGCTAAACATATTTAGCCCCGCAGTTTATCGTCAAGATGCCTTACGGCACTGCGGATTTTTGCGTGGGGATTTTTCTTGATAGAGATAATGGATTTGCCAGATAAAATAATCATTCACACGGATGGTGCCAGCAGGGGCAATCCAGGGCCGGCTGCTGCCGGCTTTGTTTTGAGTGACCCCGATGGAAATCAATTGCAGGGGCGGGCTTATTTCCTCGGCTACAGTACTAATAACATAGCTGAATACACCGCCCTTATAAGAGCCCTCGAAGCCGCGAAGGAAATCGACGTCAGGAAACTGATGATTTATAGCGACAGCGAGCTGCTGGTAAGACAGATTAACGGCGCATACAAGGTAAAAAGCGACCAAATCAGGCCTCTCTTTCAGAGGGTCGTCGAACAACTGGCCGAATTTGAAGACTTTCAAGTTATTTCTATTTCAAGAGACAAAAACAAAGAAGCCGACAAACTTGTGAACCAGGCGTTAAATCTCGAACGTGATGTTACAGTGACCTCTGAGGCCGGTCTTGTGTCACAAGTGAGCAGCGAGCAGCGAGCGACGAGCGACGAGCGGCGAGCCAAGCCGATTCGTCTGGGCGTTTTAATCAGCGGCGGCGGCAGAACACTGATGAATATCCTCGAACATATCAGCAAAGGCCGGCTAAATGCCGAAATAGCCGTTGTAATTAGCTCGCTTTCTACCGTTGCCGGTGTCGAAAAGGCAAAAGATGCAGGCCTGAATGTAAAAATCATCCGTAAAAAAGATTACTCCGATATCAACCGGTTCAGCAAACACATCGAAGAGGAGCTTGTTGCCGCCAACGCTGAGTTGGTCGTGCAGGGCGGCTGGATGTGCCTGTGGGCAATACCCCAAAGGTATGAAAATCGTGTGATGAATATACATCCGGCGCTGCTGCCGAGCTTCAGCGGGCAGGGCATGTGGGGACATCACGTCCACGATGCGGTCCTGGCCGCAGGATGCAAGGTGAGCGGCTGCACGGTTCATTTCTGCACTAACGAATATGATAAGGGACCGATTGTCGTCCAGCGGGTCTGCGAGGTCAAGGAAGATGATACGCCCGATACCCTCGCTGCAAGAGTTTTCCAGCAGGAGTGTATCGCTTATCCGCAGGCTATAAAGTTGTTCGCCGAAGGAAGGCTGCTGGTTCAGAACAACAAAGTAAAAATTATCTGCTGCAACCCCACGTAAAACGTGGGGCTAAATAAAAAATGTTTAGCCCCCCAATTTGTTGGGGGGTTTCATTTTCTCTGCAAGGTATTTGTTTATCGCAGCGGCGGCGATTCGGCCCTGGCCCATGGCCAAGATTACCGTTGCGGCGCCAAGAACGATGTCACCGCCGGCGTAAACGCCCTCCATCGAGGTCTTGCAGCTCTCGTCAACAATGATATTGCCCCATTTATTGAACTCCAATCCCGGCGTGGTCTGGCGGATCAGCGGATTTGCGATATTGCCTATGGCAATAATTACGGTATCAACGTCAATTCTAAACTCCGAGCCTTCGATTGGAACTGGTCTTCGTCTGCCGGATTCATCGGGCTCGCCGAGCTGATATTTCAGACATTCGATAGCCGTCACTCGGCTGTCTTTGTCGCCGATTATTCGTTTAGGACTTTGAAGTATGTGAAAATCCACGCCTTCTTCCTTTGCGTGATGGACCTCTTCGATTCGTGCGGGCATTTCTTTTTCGGTTCTTCGATAGACCAAATAGACTTTTTCCGCTCCGAGTCTGATGGCTGTCCTTGCCGAATCCATAGCGACGTTGCCGCCGCCGATGACGGCTACCTTTTTTGAAAGTGCGATCGGGGTGTCGGCGCCTTTGCCGAAGTCGTAAGCTTTCATAAGATTTGCGCGTGTGAGGTACTCATTTGCGCTATAAACACCGATGAGTGATTCGCCTTCGATACCCATAAATTGTGGCAGCCCTGCCCCGACGCCGATATAGACCGCATTGAAGCCATCTTTCTTCATCAGCTGGTCGATGGTTCTTGTTCTGCCGACGACGAAGTTGCAGACGATTTTCACGCCCATTTTTGTCAGGGTGTCGATTTCCTTTTGAACGATGGATTTAGGAAGTCTGAATTCCGGGATTCCATAGACCATCACGCCGCCCGGCTTATGGAAGGCCTCAAATATCGTGACATCATGGCCTGCTCTTCTTGTATCGGCGGCGGCAACAATGCCGCCGGGGCCTGAGCCGATTATGGCGATTTTCATCCCGGTATCAGGTGCCACAGCGGGGATGCTCTGGTTGTTACCGTCGAAATCAGCAGCAAACCTTTCCAGCCGGCCAATGGAAACGGCTTTTGTTGGGTCTTTATATTTTAGTCCTACGGTGCAGGTCTGCTGACATTGGATCTCCTGGGGACATACGCGGCCACAGACCGCGGGAAGTAACGAATTTTCTTTAATAATATCAAGCGCCTTTTTGTAGTCGCCCCCGGCAATCGCAGCTATAAAATCCTTTATCCTTATTTGAACCGGGCACCCCTTGACACAAGGGGCAGTTTTGCATCCGATGCAGCGCATAGCTTCCAGCCGAGCCTGCAATTCAGTATAGCCCAGTGCCACTTCATTGACGTTGTGTATTCTCTGGTTGTGGTCTTGCTCGGGCATCTCCTGAGGCGGGATTTTGTATCTATCAGCAGGAGTAAGTTTGCCAGCCTTTTGCTTTTCCAAGAGCTGCTGGAGAAGTTTTTGTTTATCTTGTTCCATTACTTTATCGAGATGACCCCGTGTGAAACACGGGGGTAAATATTATTTAGCCGGCGGTTTCACCGCCGGTTCTAATCCTATTCTACATCGTTGCTTTGTGTATTGTTCGTGGGCCTTTCGCTCCATGTCTTTATAGGCATTTAGTCTTTTTATCATCAGATTGAAGTTGACTTTATGGCCGTCAAACTCCGGGCCGTCAACACAAACAAATTTCGGCTTGCCGTCAATTTCAACGCGACAGCCGCCGCACATGCCGGTGCCATCAACCATAATGGTGTTAAGTGAGACTTGCGTAGGAATGTTAAACTGTTTTGTCACCTCGCAGCAGAATTTCATCATTATTGCAGGGCCGATGACAAAGACCTGGTCCGGTTTGGGCTGGCGCTGGCAAACTTCTTTTAGAGGCTCAGCTACTAAAGCCTTTCGTCCGTATGAGCCGTCGTCGGTTGTGACTATCAGCTCGTCACTTATCCGAGCAAACTGGTCCTCGAGAATCAGCAGGTTTTTTGTTCTGGCTCCAATAATGCTGACGATTTTATTGCCGGCTTTTTTTAATGCCTGCGCGATAGGCAGTAATGGAGCATTTCCTATGCCGCCGCCGACACAGACCACAGTGCCAAAGTTTTCGATATGTGTAGGATTACCCAACGGCCCGGAAATGTTAGCGATTTCATCACCCTGCTGTAAATCAGCCAGTTCGGCCGTCGTTTTACCGACCCGCTGCCAAATAAGGCTGATGATACCCTTCTGAGGATCAGCATCAGCAATGGTCAGCGGAATCCGCTCACTATATTCACTGCTTATGCTGAGAATGACAAACTGGCCCGGCTTTCTAGCCCGGGCTATAAGAGGGGCTTGAATCTCAGCGGCGAAAACATCCTCCGAGAGCTGACACTTTCCCAAAATTCTGTGCGGCATTTTTAAAGCAATTTATCTATCGCAGCGGTGAGGTCTTTTTTGCTGGCCAGACCCACCCATTTCTTCTGCACTTGTCCGGCTTTGAATAAAATGGTGGTTGGTATCGCGTTTATGCTGAATTCCACGGCGGTATCTCGGGAATCATCGGTGTTGAGCTTACATATTTTGGCTTTGTCTGTATATTTATCTGCGATTTCCTCTATAATAGGGGCCATCATTCTGCAAGGCCCACACCAGGGCGCCCAGAAATCGACCAGCACCGGCACGTCGGAATCGTGCACAATCTGGTCAAAAGTAGCATCTGTCAGATCAATTACATTACCAGCCATTTTTAAAATCCTTACCTACCTCTTTTGTCTGCGAGCAGGAAGGATAGGATACAAAACACGAATCCGCCTGCGGCGGACAAAATTCATTCAAAGCAAAAGAAAACAATATTACTTCTAAAAACCGCTTTGTCAATTATAATCTGTTGTAAGCTCCTCCGCTCTGCCTTCCTGGGATAATTCTATTGTTTCCTTTTCCTCTTTATCGTCAAGATGCCTTACGGCACTACGAAAAGCTGCCGTTTTACCCTTTGGCGGGATTTCGACGATTGGAATTGGATTTTGTTTTTGCTGTTCGGTTCGAGCGGTGCCGTTGACGGCCGTTTCGGTGACGGCGATCATGGCCTTTTGCACAGCCTGTTCGGCCGGCTCGTCGGTCAAGGCGCGGAAGTAAAGCTGCGGTGAAGAGCCGCCGAAGGCTTCCTCAGCCCAGACTAATTTGTCGCGTATCAATTCCAAGAGAGCCAGGAATAAGCCGACCATTACTGCTCGGTCGGTTTTGGACTCGAAAATTCGTTCAAAGGTCATTGGACCTTCCGTCTGCAGGCGGTGCAAAATTTCTATTTGATACAAATCAATAGGCGTATCATCCTTGATGTGGCTTATGTCTCGACCTGCCCCGGTAGCTCTGCATATTGCGTCGAAGGCTTCGAGCAGGTCCCAGATGCTTACCTGTTCAATGTCAAGCTGTGGCTCAGCGTGGGGCATAAGCTGTTCAATGACGGCGTCGGAACGCGCAAAACGCTGGCCGTGCTCATCCGCAGCGGCATTGAGTAAATTAGCGGCATCTTTGAATCTTTTGTATTCGAGGAGCTGGCGAATAAGCTCCGCCCGCGGGTCGGTTATATCGTCATCCGCAAGCTGTGCAGGCGTCACTTTCGGCAGAAGCATTGCCGATTTTATCTCCATCAACGTTGCAGCCATTACTAAAAAGTCACCGGCTAAATCAATGTTAAGGCCTTTGAGAATTTCGATGTACCTGAGATACTGTTCGGTTATCTTGGCGATCGGAATATCGTAAATATCAACCTCTTCTTTACGAACTAAGTACAAAAGCAGATCCAAAGGTCCTGCAAAAATCTCAAGATTTACACGATAATCGGTCAATTATTGCTCCTGATCCATTAGAGACGAGTTATTGTCCCCTGGTTCCTCAGAATCTTCATCCTCATCTAAAGTTTCATGTTGTTTTTGCGATTCCAGAATTTGCCGTGCCTGTTCAGCCTGACTTTCAAGGGTTTGCAGCATGCAATATCCTCCCAAAGCAGGCATACCGGAATATAAATTTGAGGCGTTAGCGCCGGTCACAACCGCCTTGATTCCACAATCTGCGAGCAACTGTTTGGCCATTTCAGCTTCAATATAATTCGCAAACTGCGCAATTGTAACAATTTTTTCTTCCACGGTTACGCCTCCAAACCGACGGCTTTTCGTGCCTGGACAATAGTATCTGTTGCTACGGCTTTCGCTCGCCTGGCGCCTTTGGCCAACATTTCTTTGACATAATCAATATTTTTTTCGAGCTCTTCTCTTTTTTGCCGGTAGGGTTTGAAATAGTCTATAACCAGCTCAGCCAGGCGTTTTTTAGCCTCTGCATAGCCGGTGCCGCCGCTGCGGTATTTGGTTTCCCACTGGGCTAACTCATCCGGTGAGGCGACCAGCCTCAAAAGTGCAAAGACATTGCACTTCTCGGGATCTTTTGGATCTGCAACAGGCGTAGAATCGGTAACGATACGCATAATTTTTTTTCTAATGCTGTTTTCCGGCTCAAACATCTCAATAGTATTTCCGTAACTTTTGCTCATTTTTCGACCATCGGTGCCGGGGACAACAGCTACGGAATCGATGATGTATTCGTTCGGGACGGTAAAGATTTCGCCGTAAGTATTGTTGAAGCGGATAGCTATGTCGCGAGTTACCTCGATATGTTGTTTCTGGTCGGCGCCTACGGGGACCAGGTTGGATTTGTAAATCAGGATGTCAGCGGCCTGAAGGACGGGGTATGCGAACAGGCCGTGATTCGGACTTAAGCCCTGCTCGACTTTGTCTTTGAAGCTGACACACCGCTGCAGCAGGCCCATAGGCGTTATACAGGAAAGCAGCCAGGTCAATTCTGTTACTTCCGGCACGTCGGACTGCCGCCAGAACACGGTTTTCTCAATATCGAGGCCCAAAGCAATATAATCCATCGCCACATCAAGGGTGTAGTGGGCAACGTCAGATGGTGTTGGATTGCTGGTAAGGGCATGGTAGTCGGCGATGAAATAAAAACAATCGTGCTCAGCCTGGAGCTGCAGATGCTGGCGGATTGCGCCGAAAAAGTTCCCTATATGAAGCCGACCGGACGGCTGTATGCCGGATAGAACTCTCAAATTAGCCTCTGATATACAAAAAATTAAAAAGTAAACCAAATAACCACTTGATGCAGCAAAAATAACGATGGAAAAAAGAAATGTCAACACTTTTACAATAGAGCAAATGGCCTTAAAACGCCACAGCAATCAGTTGAATATATCCTTGAGATGGGCAAAAGAAATAGCGAATCATCTCCAAACGCATTGATTTGTTAATTGTTAACGAGGAGAATGACACCCAAGTTAATTTGGTCTCATTCTGACACCGTAGCAACCTGCCTTTGCACCGGCGCTGTTTGTAATAGATATACAGCAATATTCTAAGCCGTTTTTGACTGAAAAAAGCCGCGAAATTTTGTTCAAAGACGCAAAACCATTTTCCATATAGTTCAATATATTACTTAGACGATTATAAAACTGTCTAAATGACAAAGAGAAGACAAACCATTTTTACGTATATTTCATGGTACTACCTTATGGTATTGGTAAAGCTTTTCAAATATTAAGGCCGTTTTGGGCAACTTACAAAATTCTGTCAGCTCAATATTTCCCGGAATTTATGTGGATCGTACCTTAAAAGTAAGAGTGAGAAAGCCATTAGATGCTTAAAAGTCGCATTTTCTTTTTAACAACATTATGTGGCACTACCTCAACTTCTAACTCCTTCAAAAAGGCTTCGGCAAAAAACCTTAAATGTAATCAAGCTATGAGGTAATGCCTTGTACCTTTGGGAGTTGGTTTTTAGATAAACTCATGCTGAGTATTTTGGTATATTCATTTTTATATTCACTCGTCCATCCGCAATTTTTTACTAAACACCGATAGACCTTGTGGTATCTATCCCAGTCCACAAATATGCTGCCGCATTTCGGGCAAGTTTCAGGCTTTGTGTGTTCGGCCATTTGTTACCTCCTTGTTCATTAGTCATAACTTGACATCTAAAAGTAAATAGCAGGTCAATCTCCAATTTTAGTGATAATCTTTGAATAATTTATAAAAAGCTTGGGCTTTAACTCCTTCGAATTTAGTAAGCTTAACGCCTGCTGATTCCAGCATCTCTCTGGCTTCTTCCATAGGGTATGGTTCAACATATACCAATTCTCTGATTCTATTAGCAATAATCTTTTTTGCACATAATAAGCAGGGAAAGGTTGTTGTATAAAGTGTTGTCTCTTTTAAAGAAAAACCTCCCAGGTGAGAAATCTGGAGCATAGCATTTTCTTCTGCGTGCAGAGACCTACATAAATCCAGGGCTTTCCCCAAAAGAAAATTTTCCCTAACATCAGATTTTGTTTTTGAATATTCGCAATCTTTCTTTGAACATATTCCTTCTTTTCTTAACTTTTGACCACAGTTAGGGCAGTGTTTAATTTTGTCAAACAGTATACTTTTATTCTTATCTCTATAACATGTTTTGTACTTTGTAAAACAATCAGTTTGTCCCTCTGGTACGTTGTTACATCCGGCGGAAATCAAATAATAACCTCCCATTTTGTCTTTGCTGTTATTTTTGAGTTGAATCTCTTCCATTTCTTCTTTTACTATGATTGCACCAACCTGCCTTTTTTGACATCGTGACTGTAAGCTTGTGCAATAAGCATTGTTCATCAGAAGTTCCATATTATTGGGATTGCGGAAGCCTGGTTTACATATGACTAATAGATGTTGTTTTATCTTATTCTTCAGTTTCTCCTTCATTTCTTCTGAATCATTGAAATCCATATCGTTGTCAATCACTATATCTGCAAGGTCAACACATTTCTGAACTTGTTGGCCGTAATAGTATATTTTTCCATCTTTACTTTTTATTTTCAAACCTTCGTCTTTATCTCTTTCATCATCTCTTAAAAATCGAGCATATTCATTATTATATTGTTCATTTTTTTTCCTTTTCCAACGTATCGAAAGAGATGTATCAATTGCAATCAGGTATGAATTAGAATATTTCTTAAGTTCCTCTACTTCTAATTGATTCTTGATACTGCAAATAACGATGTTCTTTGTGCATTTCTCTTTTTCGAGCAAGTCAATTGCTTTTCTTATAAGAATTCCGCCAGAATTTCCAGCCTTAATATCTTCTTTCCGCAGGCGATTCCCAATATCTTGAAGTTTTTTCCTTCTACCTTTGGTTAAATCTATTCCTCTTTTTCCTGCCTCAAATTCCAATATTTCTCTTGTTATGGAAAAGACTCTGAAATCCCTTTCTTTCCCCAAGAAATCAGCCACCCAAGAGGAACCGCTACCTACAGAACCAGTTAAGGCGATTATAAGGCGGTCCTTTTCTATTAGGAATCCGTTCCTTCTCTTCATGATAAACTCCTACACTACTCTATCTATATTTTTCCCACAGCAAAATCAAACATAATTTTCTATCAAACTTTCAAGGTTCTTTAGAGAATTATTGTCAGAGTAATACTGCTAAGTATCAATCAAATTGCACATTTATCTGAAATAATGCTTTTGGATAAATTTCAGAAGAATATTTGTCTATCTAATTATACTATCCAAATATCCTCTTGCTTGCAGCCAATCGGCGCAGCGCCCCGGCCAGCTTGACGCTGCACTCTTTTCCTTTCCGAGGCCGAAGCCGTGGCCGCCATTTTGATAAATGTGCATCTCGGCCGGGACGTTGGCTTTTCTCAGCGCCATATAAAAATTGACGCTGTTTTCCGGCGGAACAGTCTTATCATCATTGGCGTGCACCAAAAACGTTGGCGGCGTTTCAGGCGTTACCTGCATCTCATTAGAAAAACTTTCAACGAGAGCCTGGTCAGGATTTTTACCAAGCAAATTCAATTTAGAGCCGGCGTGAGTGTACAAATCAGAAAGAGTAATAACCGGATAGATCAGTATCATAAAGTCAGGCCGGCAGCTAACCTGATCTGTCGAATCTTTTAGCTCGTAATAGTTTTTATGAAAGTGCGTGCCCTCGCTCGAAGCCAGGTGGCCACCTGCGGAAAAGCCGAGTATTCCGATCCTGTTAGGATCTATATTCCATTCTTTAGCTCGGCTGCGAACTATTCTAACCGCTCGCTGGGCGTCCTGTAATGGTGCCGGATGACCATAGCCGGCATCATTATCGCGGTGACGATACTTCAGAATAAAAGCGGTAACGCCAAGCGAATTAAGCCACTGAGCGACCTGTTGCCCCTCGTGGTCCATGGCCAGATGTCCATATCCGCCGCCGGGACAGATTACAATTCCACAGCCGTTCGCCTTTTCCGCTGGTGCCGGATATATGGTTAGTGTTGGTTTATCACCATCGTTTTCGCCTTTAGCGCCAGGTGCGCCATCCAGCCAGAGCGGAATAAGATTAGGCGAAGCCTGAGCTTCCTTTGTGATGCCAATCGTACCATAAGATATCGAAATAATAAAACAGGCAACAATAGCTCTATAACATCGTTTCATCTTCAGATTCGGGGTTCAGGGGTCGGGGGTCAGTAAAAACCTGATCTCCGAATCCTGATCCCTGTTCCCTTGATTTTGATATTTAATTTTTGATATTTAATTTTATTCTTGGTTATCTCTTAACAAAATCTAGTAGTCTGTTAAATTCGATTAGGTAGGTTGTCATTCCGCACTTGATGCGGAATCCGGTCTGTTAATAGTTCTGGATTCCCGCTTTCGCGGGAATGACAAGTCACAAAAACAATTTTGACAGACTAATAGTACTCTGTCGCAGTTTGAACGATGGATGTCATTGCGAGCGAAGCGAAGCAATCTCTGACATTTGATTTATGAGATTGCCACGTCGGCCTTCGGCCTCCTCGCAATGACAACTCCTCAAATCACCTGCGACTCAGCACTAGCTTGGGCTGTAATATTAGTTACGGCTCTGTTTTTGGATAATAAAGTTTTCCTCAAACGCTCTGCAAGCCGCTCGATAGTGCGGTCTGGGCTCGCAGAACCGCAGCGGCATCGCCCAAGACAAGCTGCTTTATTAAACCGGCTGGAACTGCTGTGATTCCTATATTGAAGATTTTTTCTTCAACCATCGAAGCTATCGTGCGTGCCGTTTGCCGGCAGATGCCGTGCTTTATCACCAGGTCGTTAACTATAACGGCCTTATCCCATCGAGACCTTGTTGTATCCTCGACCTGCTGCTGCAGGCTGAGCAGAACTGCATCTGCCATCTCCTGAATGTCAACTCTTACAACGTCAATTCGAGATCGCTTGAGCTTGCGGTCGAAATGGTGCTCACTAAGTGCTATTGCAGCCTCTTCGTAGCCCGTTGCTGCCAGAACCGCCTTGATTACGGAAAAAACCTCATCACTTGTTACAGTGCGCCGATCCTGCTGGTGATAGAGATAATACGTTACTACATCGGAAAGCTCTTCGGCAACATACATATCCGTCTGCCCAACCCTGCTGAGAGCATTATTGATAGTCCCCATTACCTTGGTATGAAAATACTCCTCGACAGCTCCGTCTGCCTTTATGACCTTGAGTTGCATCCTCAACTCATTACTCCTCCAATCTAAACCAGCCGGAACTTAACAAAAAAAACAAAAATGTAAAGAAAAAACCAGGAAAAATTTTAGAATTTTAACAATTTTTACCTTTCTGCTGAATTTTCCCTTTTTACTAATCGAAAAGTTTTAGCTGCTCTATAGGCTCGGCTTCCCTGATTACCCGGCTGACCTCTTCGATTAGCTCGCCTGCATCCTTAAAGCTGCGATAAACGCTTGCGAAGCGGATGTAAGCAACCTTGTCAACAGCGCGCAGATGTTTCATTAGACTCTCGCCGATAAAAGCTGAAGAAGCCTCCTTATCAAAGTTCCTGAATATATCCTCCTCAACTTTGTCGGCTATCTGCTGGATTTGTTCTTCCGAGACGGGTCTCTTATAGCAGGCTTTTTGCAGGCCGCCAATAACTCTGTCTCTGTCATAAGGAACTCGCGACCTGTCTTTTTTCACTATGTACAGCTTAAAGCTTTCGCCTGTCTTTTCATAAGTGGTAAAGCGTCTTTTGCACACTAAGCATTGGCGTCTGCGTCTGATGACTCTGCCGGAGTTGCTTGAGCGTGAATCAATTACCCTGTCCTGATCTTCCTTGCAAAAGGGACATTTCACAAGCCAAATTTACCTCCCTGGATTCTCGATACTGGATACCGGATACTCGACTGGCATCGGGCTGTCATAGATATTCTAAAGACAACATATAGGATGTCAAAGAAAATTTCCCTCTGCCATAACGGCTACGCAAAGGCGGGAGATGTTCATCCTTCGTAGTGCCTGCTTCCCTAAGGGGCTGCGAAGGCTGGAAGTTCTACTACGGAGAACGGGGAGGTGCCACGGGCAATGGCCGTGAGGCTCCATATAGGATTTTATAGCGTGGATGGTTTTAAAAAAAGCCCCTGCGTCGTTAACGCAGAGGCCAACTCGGAAAGAAACTTACATAGCCCCCCCTAAAGGATATTATTCATGACCAACATAATGCCCCAGTTGGTATGTTAGCCTATCTTTAGTTTCCCCTCGACCGGCAGGCAAAGCTACGAATTTAAACTCTTTGTTTATATCCACAGGCAGCTATGCTTAAGACAGATTATTGAATTGCATCCTGCTTATCTCCCTCGTCCGTCTGTATAAAAGTCTAATATAGAAATTGCACAAAGGCAAATTGTGATGTATAAATTTTTTTGGTTTTTAAAAGGCCGGCTTCAGTGGCAAATCCGCTTAAATCCAGGCTCTCCGGCGTCTTTGTTTATATGGATTCCTCAATCCTGGCCTTATTTTTTAGCTGGTCTATGAACTTTTCGACTGCTGCCTGCCTCATATTTTCTGTAAGCACATCTATTATTTGATTTTTTATTTCTTTAAGGCTGGGAATAGTCCCCGGCTTTTTGTCATAGACCTTGGCGATGTGAAAGCCGTAGCGGGTGTGAAAGATGTCACTTATCTCTCCGGCATCCAGATTGAAAACTATGTCCTCGAATTCTTCTGCCTTCTCACCCTGGGTAATATAATCTGAATTGTTTCCGCTGTCGGGATCATCAGTATATTGTTCAATCGCTGTTTCGAAGGGTGTACCATTGTTAATTTCTTCCTGGGCCTGTCTTATAGCATTATAGGCAGCGGTTTCATCGGTTTGCCAATCTATGTATTTAACGATATGAGCTACTCTGACTTTGTCAGCGGTTCTGAACAGCTCTTTATTTTCCTGGTAATATTTTTCAATGTCAGCTTGTGTTGGTTTAGGTAAATCTTTGCTAATCTCATCGAATTTACTCGTGGTTTTTAGCAGCATTTCTATCAATTCTTTCAGCTTCTCCTCGCTTTCGGCACCAAATTCCTTATGAGGCTCCTGCTTATCTTTACAATATTTTTCTTTCAGCCTTGTATAGACATATTCAACCTGTTTTTTGGGTACTGCAGATCCTTTACTTTTAATTTCCTGTATGAGCAAAGTTCTTTCAATTACATTTTCTTTGCACCAATCAAGAAGCTGAGCTTCCCTCTCTTTGGGGTCCATATCCACAAACGCCTTTTCGTAGTCCGGCCTGAGGCGCTCGACCTCCTGTTTTATCGCTGCATCTTCAATTCTTTCGCCATTAACAAGTAAAGCCATTTTTTTACTCCTCTTTTTTGTATATTCGCTTCACGCTTCACGAGATACGCTTCACGTTCATCCTCTGGCTTTTGCGTACCAATCCGGGTCTTTGGCCAGTTTTTCTCTTGCCTCTTGCGTACAGGCGACAAAGGCCGGATGAGTGCTCGGCCAGGCTCGCTGAGTAAATGGGCTTTTGCGCATCTTTTCCACTTCCTTGGATACCTCGTTGAAGTAGCTGCCGTAGATGTGCAGCGAATCACTTATATCAACGTATCTACCCACTTTGACCGGCTCGCCCCTTTTTTGAGATATCCGCCCGGCAATTAGTCTTTGAAGGTCGGTTATCGCATAGACATTCATAAACCAGGCCTTATAGAGGTCTCGGCTTCTCCAGTGCGTGTTCATATTAAGTGACAATTCGCCCGCCTCATTTGCGATAAGCCTGCACCAGATTCGCTGAAGACACGGCGGATGCTCCGTACCCGGGTCGGCGGTCGGCATCCAGGTTATTGCCTGCGCTCGCCGGCTGTGACCGGCCTGTGAAAGGCAATCAACGATATATTGAATCTGATCGACCTTCTCGATACTGGATGCCGGATACTGGATACTCGATGAGTATGAACACAGACGTTCGTGGTAAGTGTATGTCCATTTGCCGGCAGCGGGGTCGATCCAGTGGTCGTGAATGCCGTTAACTACTTCCTGACGATATGATTCAAGCTCTTCCGGCCCGCCGGGGAAGTTCTTATGTATCCTCGGCTCACGGAATGGGTCGTTTATTGTGATGATAACGGTGGCGTCTTTGCTCGGCGGGTCGTCGGTTTTGTCGTATTGGGTTTTGATTTCGAGTCCTTTATCCCATACCGCTAAAACAGCTTTCTCCCACGCCTCCGGCAGACAATCAGCGGTGATTGAAATTATAGGTATATTTCCCGTTACAATATCAGTCATTAACAATCCTCCATGAAATGGTACGTTATTCAATTGGCTATACCTCTCCCTGTTTCGCGGTTTTCTTTGTAATTCTTTTAGGTGAAACGATTGATGAATTGAATTTGACCAGCTTTTCCCAGTCTATTTTGTTATTTGTACAAAACTCATTGGCAAATTCCATAGTGAACTTGTTGATTATCTGCGAGTACGAATCCAGAAATTTTTCGTTTCTCTCTTTTGCTTTATGGCCAAGAGGCTCAATAATTTCGGTGTAAAGAAATTCATTACCGGAAATAAACTCCCAGAATTTTTGACCGCAGTATTTTAGATACTCTCCTTTGTCCGGTTTATTATCTCGACCGTAGCCGCACCCACATATAGCCACAATGTTTTTATCTGGAGAATTAGTGCGCAATATCTTTTTCGCTTTATTGAAATCTCTTTTCATCGCAGCAATTTGACGGCTGTTTCCCCAGTTTGGACCCGACTTTATAATTATAATATACTTGACACCATCTTTTTCAAATTCCAGGTCGATTCCTTCGGCAGACGATTTTACACCACCATAAACTTTCTCACAGACAAATATTGCCAGTTGTTCAAGAAAGTCTCCGAAAATGGTTTCTTCCTGTGATGAAAGATAAGCATCCAGCAAAACCTTTACAATATCCTGAGAAGTAAGGATATTTTTGGCTTTGAAAAGATATGGATTCTTCCTTTTTAGTATTATGCGCAGCTTGAGGCTTTGCAAACTATCAAGCCTTTTAGCATGAAAGGTACTTATGTTATTTTCTATATACCTTACAACGTCATTTAGATCCAACTGTTTCATAAATCACTTTGTTATCAAAGAGCCGTTTTTCTTGGGTTTCTTGCTTCATCTTGGTCTTTGCCATCTCATGATACTCCGGTAAAATCTCGATTCCTATGGAGTTTCTCATCAAGTTTTGAGCAGCCAATAAGGTTGTTCCCGAACCCATAAATGGATCAAGTACCGTCTCGCCTTCCTTTGTAAAGAGCTTTATGAACCACGCAGGTAAAGCCTCTGGAAAAACAGCGCTATGCTCTCTATTGCTGCATTCAGTTGCTAGGTGCAAAACGTTTGTCGGATAAACCATATTCCTGTTAAGCCAGTGAGAGACATTTTTACCAAAACCGCTGCCGTTTTTGGCGTTGTCTCTGATTTTGTCGGCCTGACTAAGATTTCTCAATCGCGTCTCTGCCCAATCACCAACAGGCAACATCACCACTTCCTGATACATATTAAATTTTTTGCTCTTATTAAACTGAAGTAATCTCTCCCAGGCATCTCTAAACCGGTTAGGCCATTTACCGGGGTAGCAATTCTTTTTATGCCAAATGAATTCTTCCGTCCAGAGCCAGCCTTGTTTTCTCATCTCTATTATCAATTGAAGCACGTATGTATGGCGTTCGCCCTCTACCACTCTTTCTTTGATATTGAGAATGAAAGTACCTTCCGGTTTTAAAACTCTCAATAACTCTTTAGTGATAGGCAGAAACCATTCCACATATTTATCCGGATGGATGCCGCCATAAGTTTTTTGCCGGCTGTCGCAGTAAGGAGGAGATGTGAAAATTAGATCAATCGATTTTTCCTTCAACCGCTTCAGTTCCTCACGGCAATCGCCCAAAATTAACCTTGCTGTTACCTCCATTGCTCAGTTACTCTCCTATGCAAAAAATTCAACAATGTTTCCTTACTATCGCAAAAAATTATAATATTCCTGCAATTTAAATACGAGCCTCTTGCATATCAATTTTGCTGATACTCACTTTTTTCCTTGTGACCCATTCGGGTGGAATTTGGCATACCTTCTCTCTTCCGTTCGGTTCGTGGATAGGTTTTCCAATTGGACGAATGCGCAAAGCCCCCAAGTAGTATTCATTTATCCTCTCGCGTGTGATTTTTACATATTCGAATTCCTTTTCGCACCCTATTACTCGCCGATTGTGCATAATAGCTGCGATTAAAGCAGAGCCGACTCCCGCGAATGGGTCGAGCACCCAATCATCCTCGTTTGTTAGGGCAAGAACACAACGCTCCACCAATTCAATAGGAAACTGGCACGGATGAATCGTTTTTTCAGGATGATTTGATTTTACATTGGGTATATCCCACATTTCTTTTTCCCAGTCATCAGCGACAATTTCCCAAATATCAGATGGATTCTTTCCTTTGGGATTGCACGAAGGAAGTCCTTTTTTGGGTCCTTTGAAGTGCCTCTTGCCAGGATATTTGGATGGAACACGCACAGAATCAAGGTTGAAAATATATTCATCGGTTTTAGTGAACCATAGTATGGTTTCATATCGACCGGAGAAACGTTTCGAAGCATGTAGTCCATGATTGAAATGCCAGATAATTCGATTCCTAAGATTTAATCCAAGCTCTTTGAATAGAGGGTAGAAGTATACGTCAAGCGGAAACACCTCGCCTTTTTCCACGTAATTGCCGACTTGCCAGCAAAGACTTCCATGAGGCGATAGCACTCTTGTCAATTCCGAAAGAACCGTCTTCATCGTTTTTAAATATTCCTCAAGAGTTGTGCTATGCTCATAAGACTTGCCTATGTTGTATGGTGGTGATGTAATCACAAGCTGAATACAACCCGCCGGGATATCGCTTAGCGCATCTAAGCAATCGCCTTTATAAAGGACTATTCTGGCGTCTTCCCTGAAACTATCCTTGACATCCGGCAGGTTGTGCCTGAACAAATTATCCATAAACATAGTCCATCTTTATTCGTAGAAGCTGCTCAGGTCGGTTTCCTCTGTTTTTATATTGTACATTATGTGGTATTTCTCCGGCAGGCAATCAGCGGTTATAGAAATGGCTGGGATCATTCCATTGTTTGCGGTCATCGACGTATTGGCTCCACGGTACGAGGCTCGGTGCCCCGCCTTGGTTTCATGAATCGGCTGATATCCAACTCCTTTTCTGTGATCTTGTAGTTGGCAGCGTAACGCTGCGAGATCTCTTCCAACATTTGCTTTGCCCGGAAGGTGTACCAGCTATCAGGCCAGCGTTCCTCGATCTGCCGGCAGGCTTTCACCATTAGGCCATACTGCAGGAAGGGCAGCCTGCCGATGCTCCGCCCGGCAACAGCCCAGGGCAGCAGTTCCTGTGCCTGAATGTCATCCATTTCCTCAAGCGGCTTGAAATGCAGCGTGGTCGGCCCTTTGATGTCGCTTGGCAGGACGACTCCGGGGGTGCGTCCAGCGGGCTGGGCGGGAGCTTGGGTGGGCTGTTGCGCCGTCTGTGCCTGTGCTTCTGGTGCTGGTTCCTGCTGTTGCTTAGCCTTCTGATCATCGGCTGCTTTCGGCTCCTTAAGGAACTGCTTATCCCGGTCAGCCATGTCGTAGAATGATTTCGATTTCTCCACCTGCGAGGGTGTAGGCTTACCCGATCTGAACTTCCCGATCGCTACGATTATGATCACGGCAACGATCGCAAGCCCGGCTATTTTTAACCAAAATGTATTCATATTATCACCTTTCAATAACCAGGTTCGTTCATAGTTCATAGTTCGTAGTTCATCGATGAACTCTCAACAATGAACGACAAACAATTGGTAATTGATTATTGACGATAGACTACTTATAATTGATTGTAACGACTTGAATAATTTTATCAATAGTAAATGGTTAACTCAAATGTTCACCGGACTTATAGAGGCAGTTTGCACGGTTAAATCCATCCGCAACAGCGGCGGTGGCGCTGCACTGGCCGTTGATTTGAGCGGCTTGGCTGGAGACTGTAAAATCGGCGACAGCATCGCAATAAACGGCGTTTGCCTAACAATATCCGAACTTGATCCCGTGTTAAAACACGGGGCTAAACATGTTGCGGGGTTTGATATAAGCACCGAAACGTTGGCAAAAACAACTTTGGGCAAATTAAAGCCCGGCTCGCTTGTCAATGTTGAGCGGGCGATGAAGGCTACAGACCGCTTCGGCGGACATTTCGTCCAGGGCCATGTTGATGGCACAGCAACGGTCAGGTCAATCAATAAACACGGCGAATCCGTTCTCCGCAGCAGCGCTGCTACGAAGGATGAATTCGCTGATATTGAATTTGCAGCCGAGCCGGAGCTGCTCGACCTTATGGTCGTAAAAGGCTCGGTGGCGGTTGATGGAATAAGCCTGACGATAGCAAGCATAACCAGCCACGGATTCAGCGTTGCTCTGATACCTGAAACGCTGAAAAAAACCACACTTGGCACAGCGAAAATCGGCGACGTCGTGAATATCGAGACCGATATCATCGTAAAGACAATAAAAAAACAGCTTGATAAAGTTATGCCTCGTGAGCAAACGCTGACCGTAGAGAAATTAAAACAATTGGGTTTTTAACCGATGACAAAAGCGCCGCGAAATCGCACAATAACGCTAACTGACAAAGATAGGGAAATCTGTCGGCTTAACTTGCTCAAGTTAGATTGTCCTGCATCGCCTGGACAAATCCTGAACAAAATTATTAACGCAGATATTTTCAAGGTAGCGGATTTGCTTCCATCACGATTTGTGGACCTTCTTTTTATCGACCCGCCTTATAATTTAACCAAGACCTTCAATACCAGCTCATTTAAGCAGACCTCGGTCACACAATATATGGGCTGGATGGAGTCCTGGCTGGAAAAGCTCATAAGATTACTGAAGCCCAGCGCATCAATATACATCTGCGGCGACTGGCGGTCTTCATCGGCCATTCACTTACTCTGCGAAAAATATTTTATTGTCAGGAACAGGATCACCTTTGAGAGAGAAAAAGGCAGAGGTGCTCAAAAGGGCTGGAAAAATAATTCCGAGGATATATGGTTCTGCACGGTCTCTGATGATTTCACCTTTAATGCAGACGCGGTCAAATTAAAAAGGAAAGTAATCGCGCCCTATCGTGAAAACAGCATCCCGAAAGACTGGACTGAAGAAGACAATGGAAAATACAGATTGACTTACCCTTCGAATATATGGACGGATATTACAATTCCTTTCTGGTCGATGCCGGAAAATACGCCCCATCCGACGCAGAAGCCGGAAAAGCTTCTCGCAAAGATTATTCTTGCCGGCTCGAACGTTGGTGATATTGTTTTTGATCCATTCGCCGGCGTTGGAACCGCTGGTGTTGCTGCAAAAAAGCTAAAAAGAAATTTTTTAATGGTGGAGTTAGACGAAGAATATTGTCTTTACGCCGAGAAAAGATTGCTGATGGCTGAGGAAGATTCTACTATTCAGGGATACTGCAATGGTGTTTTTTGGGAGAGAAATACCCTGTTTAGCCCTGCCACCTGTGGGCAGGGCTAAAACCCACGGCACAGGTCCGTGGGCTAAGCTCGTGCTTGCTGGTGCCCGGAGAAACGGGCGACGATATGAATAAAAATGGCAACCACAATTCGATATTCGAGCAGCCGGTCATCGGCGTAACGATGGGCGACCCTGCCGGCATCGGGGCGGAGGTTATCGTAAAAGCGCTGGCCGACCCGATCATCCGCAAATCGGCCAAGTTTATAATCTTTGGTATGAACGAGCAGCTCTGTTACGCGGCCGATAAGGCGGAGATAGAGCCCTTTTGGGGACGACACCAGCACGAGAAAATCAGCAGGGACTATCCCTGTAAAGTAGTCGTAGCTGATTATGATGAATATTCCGTCCCGCCCTGGATTAAAGGCCCCAGCAAGGCCGCCGGCGAGGTATCAATAAGGTTCTGCCTCGATGCGATTGATGCCGCCCTGGCCGGCATAATAGATGCGGTAGTGACAGCGCCGGTCAGCAAAACAAGCTGGAAGCTGGCCGATGCCGAATGGCCCGGCCATACCGAGATGTTGGCCAAACGCTGCAAATCACCCAGAAAGGTGATGATGTTTATCAGCGGCCCATTGAAGCTCGCTCTTGCTACCATCCACGAGGCATTATTTGAAGTCAGGCACAAGTTTAAAATTGGCTGCGTTTTCGAGCCGATAGATTTGCTCAACGACGCATTGAAAGAATACTTTGGTCTGGAAAATCCTAAGATCGGTGTAGCCGCACTAAATCCACACGCCGGCGAAAATGGACAATTCGGCGACGAAGAACAGCGTATAATATCACCTGCGATTTTGTTGGCACAGGAGCAGGGAATAAACTGCTGCGGCCCCTTCCCAGCCGATACGCTTTTTTTGCGAGCCAGTAGAGGCGAATTTGACGGCGTTGTCGCAATGTATCACGACCAGGGCATGATACCGGTTAAGCTTCTCGATTTTGAAAATGCAGTTAATATCACTATCGGCATACCAATAATAAGGACCTCGCCGGCTCACGGAACAGCTTTCGATATCGTCGGTAAAAATCTTGCAAATCCAGCCGGCATGAAGGCCGCCATTACAACCGCAATAAGGATGGCCACAACAAAAAAGAATTTAGAATTTAGAATTCAGAATTTAGAAAGGTGATTCTGTAAGTCAGGAGTGAAAAAGGATGAGACAAGATAAGAAAAAATCAAAGAACAAAGATATGAAAGAGAGAGGATTTTCATTTGCCTGCAGAATCGTTAAACTTTATCAGTTTCTGGCAAAAAGAAAAGATGGAGCGGAAATCTTTGGAAGACAAATTCTGCGATCAGGAACTTCAATTGGAGCAAACTTAGAAGAGGCCGCTGCAGGACAAAGTAAAGCTGATTTTACCTCGAAGTGCAGCATAGCTCTCAAAGAAGCCAGAGAGACGTATTACTGGCTCAGACTCTTGATAAAAACCGGAGTTGTTCCTGCTCCCAAGCTAAGTGATCTGGCCAATGAATCGAACGAATTGGTTGCAATTCTTACTACTATTGTGAAAAAATCCCGGTCTCCCGGGTAATTCTAAATTCTCAATTCTAACTTCGTTTTGATGCAGACGAAACGACAAATCCAGGAGTTGCTCGCGGAGGAAGGTATCCGGCCTAATAAACGGCTCGGTCAGCACTTCCTTATCGACCTTAACCTGATGCGGATTCTTATAGAAACCGCAAATATCAATAAAGATGATGTTGTGCTGGAGGTCGGCTGCGCAACCGGCTCGCTGACCGAAGCAATCGCCGAAAAAACGGGCTGTTGTATTGCAGTTGAATACGATCAGAAGCTGGCTGAAATAGCTAAAAAACAACTGGCGAAAAAAAGCCATGTTATGATTATCAATGACGATGTTCTCGAAAACAAAAACGCCATAAACCGAATCGTTGTAAAGGCAATTGATGAGGCAGGAAAAAAACACAAAGGCAAAATCTTATTGGTGGCTAATCTGCCGTATAACGTCGCTTCGCCTGTGATGCTGAATTTGGTTAAGGGGCTGCCGATAGCAGATGCTATGTACGTCACGGTTCAAAAGGAGGTCGCCGACCGGATGATTGCTGAGCCTGGCAGCAGTGATTACGGCATCTTAAGCATATTACTCAACGCGACCGGCGAAGTAAAAACTATCAGAGTTCTGAAGCCGACAACCTTTTGGCCTGCCCCACGGGTTGACTCAGCGATGGTCAGCTTCCTCCGCCAAAAAGAAAAGATCAGCAGGATTAAGGACATGTCACTATTCGGCGAAATTGTAAAACTTTTTATGGGTCATCGCCGTAAGATGATAAAGTCCTGCACAAAATCCGCCGGCGGCAGACTTGCAGAGATTAGCTGGCCTGAAATCTTTGAAAGCTGTTCCATCGACTCCACACAACGTCCCGAACAGCTTTCGCCGCAGGATTATGTTGCCATAACAAATCAATGCTTTGAGATCATTTCTGACTTGAGGTTTAAACCCCCGGTCCCGTTAGGGATGGCCAAGCCCATAAAACCGGGGGCTTAATAATAGGTTGATTGCAATGCATGTATTTATTAAGAAGTGTATATTGACTTTACAGGAGAAAGGCAATGTTAAAAATGAATCTTGACTGTCTCCACAGGATCCCTAATGGGAGTCAGACAAGTATCAATAAACAACTGCGTTTGCTGGGACTTGGACTGTTCTTATTATGCGGATTTTTCGTACAATTTATATTGCCGTGCGGACATTTGAGTGGTGCCGAGCCGGTGATTTTAAAAGGTGGCTTTCAATCCTTTCAGACGCCGCTTCCGCAGTCGGCACAGCAATGGGATGCTCAAAAAGCCGAGCTGCGCAAGAAGCTGTGGCGGCTGCTCGGCGATATGCCGCCGTTATTTACGCCGAAGGCACGGATTGATAAAAGCGAGTCACGCGATGGTTACTCGCTGGAGCACTTCACGTTCGACAACGGTGTCGGCGACACGGTGTATGGATATATTTTGATTCCCGCCGGGCATACCAGGCCGGGCCCGGCAATTCTGTATAACCACTACCACGGAGGCAAGTATAATCAGGGCAAGGGAGAAGTTATCGCCAAAGCCTTTGACAAGCTCGATTTCATAACCGGCGAGGCGTTGGTTAAAGAAGGCTACATCGTCCAGTGTATTGACGCTTATGCCTTTGGGCAGCGTCGATTCCAGGGGCCGGCCGGCGAGAAGGAAGAGGGCAGGCAGACGGAATGGTCTTTATTTAAGGCCTTTCTGTGGGAAGGAAAGACCTTATGGGGGATGATAGTCAGAGACGACCTGCTTGCGTTGAATTATCTTTTGTCACGACCTGAGGTTGACCCAAATCGCATCGGGACTATGGGCATGAGCATGGGCGCGACACGAAGCTAGTGGGCGGCGGCAATGGATGAGCGAATCAAGGCAGCCATAAGCGTGGTTTGTCTGACCCGTTATCAGAATCTAATCGCTCATGGCTCGATGGGGTCACACAGTTTTTATCTTTACGTGCCGAACATGCTCGCGGAGAAAATCGATGCCGAGAGCGTTGTGGGACTAATCGCCCCTCGGCCGCTCCTGGCGTTCACGGGCGAGCAGGACCGCGGAACGCCGATTGATGGGGTCAACATCATCTACGCATTCCAGGAGCATCTTTGCAGGCTGTACGGAAAACCGGAGTGCTTTCGCGGCTTGATTTATCCCGGAGTCGGCCACGAATATACGCCGGAAATGTGGAAGGAAACAATCGCGTGGCTGAAACGATACCTTGGTAGTGGTTAAGTTTGACAAGCAAAGACGGGTGCTTAAAAATTAATGTTGACATTGGATTTTTGCCGATATACAATACTTCTATGCCTGAGCGGTCAAGGAAATCAAAATTAGACTTAAACTTTCTGTTTAAATTTGTCGTAGATAAAGCAACAGCCGAAGAATTGCTTGACAAGGCTACTAAAGAAGGTAAAAATCCTGCTGCTGTGATATTAGGGCGGCTTGGTGGATTAAAGGGTGGTAAGGCAAGAGCAATCAAGTTATCGGTGGAACAAAGGCGAAAAATTGCCTGTCAGGCCGCCAGAGCTAGATGGCAAGGTCATGAACTTAAAAATAGTTAAAGATATCAATTATGTCTGCGCCTACGATGGCAAAGGATGAAAAATGCATAGAAAACAAGAGAAAATAAAAAAAGAAACCCAGAAAACATTTCCAGAGATGGAAATAAAGTTACCAGAAGAAATACTATTATTAAAAGAACTTAACAAGATAAACGTAGAAAAATATATAAAATGGCGGCGGAGGAAAGCTATTACGGAAGAAATTCTGGGAAAATATACGTTACTTGTTGGGGTTCGTGGCAAGGATGGAATAGTTCTTGCTGCTGATACGAAAGTAATAAGGGGTGGCGAAACCGATTATGAACAAAAAGTAAAACAATTCTCAATTGCCGACAAATCACCTATTATTTTTGCGAGCGCTGGAGCTGTGGGCGTTATAGAAGATTTCGTTGAGATATTTGAAAAAACCTTAAAAGAGAACATAAAGGAAGGAAAAATCAATTCATTACTTTCAATAAAAATAATTGCAGAAAATCTTGTTGAAACAACGGAAGAAAGATATGCCCCCAAACTTCAAGAACCATCACTTCATTTTATTTTAGGTGGACTATCAAACCTTAATAGTGGCAAAGCTGTTTTATATGAAATAGGGTATCCTGGATTTGGCCAGAAAATTAAATATAACACCTTTGTTGGCCATGGAAGTCCATATGCAAGAACAATAGGTAAATATTTATTTCCCAGAGATAATAGAACGGGAACGATTTCTCTAAGTTGCCAAGAAATTGTTGACCGTGTGGCGTTTTGTATTCATTGGATTGGTGAAGATATTGATAATTATGTGGGAAAAGATGCGCAAATAATCTATCTGTTGGATGAAAAGCCAACAATAAATAATGGTGCATTCAAGAAGAGTTCGATCGAGACAAAAGTAAAAACCATCAAAGACAGCATTGAGAAAATTACTTTTAAGGCTAAATAATTCATATACCAAAAATTATTTTATTTTTACTTGACATTACTTGACCGCTCAAGCATAATGGCCAGTAAAAATATGCTGACCAAAGAAAGGCAGATACAGGTTTTGCGGGTCTTAGTTGAGGGCAATTCCATTCGGGCCACTGTCCTGATAACGGGGGAGGCCAATTAAGATATATGGACAGGACAAAGAGGAAGCCGAGCAACGTTACAGCCCAAGTCAAATAATCGGTTGTCACTTGTAAGTAATCAATATCAATCCTGATACAAGATATATATCTTCATCTTATATGATGCGTCAAAATCTAACTATGCGTATGCAAATGAGAAGGTTTACGCGACTTACGAATGGATTTGGCAAGAAGGTTGAAAACCTACATTGGGCCATTGCTTTACATTTTATGCACTATAACCTTTGCCGGATTCATCAAACATTGAGAATGACGCCTGCGATGAAAATAGGAATGAGCAATAGTCTTTGGGATATAGATGATATTGTTGGGCTAATAGAGAATCAAAAAGATTCAAACTGACCTATTGCCGATACCTTTGATTTGTTGATATTTGTCTTCAAGGGGATAAGATATGAAGCTCAGCAAGTTTTCGATTGGAATTGGTGACAGGTTCGCAAGGCAGGGTAAAGCGCAATTGGCTGCAATTATTAAGGCAAAGCAACTTGGCCTTGAGATTACGCCGGTCTGGAACAAATCAAACAGAGAGCACACCATTGTTGGTACAAAGCCGGCGGATACGCGTAAAGAGGCCGATGAGGCTGTGCAGAGCTGCGGATGGGATGGGTCTTATTTCGTTGATGCGGATCACATCGGATTAAAGAATGTTGATTTATTTATCGACTCATGTGACTTCTTTACACTTGATGTTGCCGATTTTATCGGTAAACCCGCAGAAGAAGGTGACATAGAACGCTTTGTCGGAAAGCACAGTGATTATATTGGTTCACTTAAGATTACCGGCATTGATAAGCCTCTTAAAGTTGACAAAAAGCAGGCGATAGCAATAGCAGCAAAGTGTTTGTATGCAGTCAGACAGGCTGGTGAAATTTATCGTCATATTGAGGCGGCAAAGGGAGCGGGCAATTTCCTCACCGAGGTTTCTATGGATGAAACAGATAAGCCTCAGACGCCGGTCGAAATGCTTTTTATCCTCGCTTGCATAGCGGACGAGGGCATACCGGCTGCGACAATTGCCCCGAAATTTACCGGCCGATTCAATAAAGGCGTCGATTACGTTGGCGACGTCGCAAAGTTTGCAAAAGAGTTTGAAGAGGATTTGGCGGTTGTAGCTTTTGCGGTCAAAGAGTTCGGCCTGCCGAAGGATTTAAAGCTAAGCGTGCACTCCGGCAGCGACAAGTTTTCGATTTATCAGCCGATTAACAAAGCTCTTAAAAAATTTAATGCTGGATTGCACCTTAAAACTGCCGGCACCACCTGGCTGGAGGAGCTTATCGGGCTTGCAATGGCCGGCGGGGATGGACTATCAATTGCAAAGGAGATTTATGCAAAGTCACTATCACGGATTGATGAGCTTTGTCAGCCTTATGCCACGGTTATTGATATAGACCGGGCCCAGCTGCCATTGGCTGATGAAGTTGGTAAATGGAGTGGGCAAAAATTTGCCTCGGTTTTGCGGCACAACCAGTCATGTAAGGATTACAATCCCAATTTTCGCCAGTTGATTCACGTTGCCTATAAGATTCCCGCCGAGATGGGCAAGCGATACCTCAATGCACTTGCAAAATACGAGGACATAATCGCCCCGAACGTGACAGAAAATATCTACGACCGGCACATAAGACCAGTCTTTATGGGTTAAATTCGTTAGAGGGTAATTTAGACCCTAATTCCAACATTCGCTTTGTGGCTCAAGGTTACATTCAAGCCAGTGGGACATCATTATCGCAAAGTCGGCAAAATCAACCTTGCAGTCGTTATTGATATCTCCAGGTATGGGTTTTGTGCATATCGGACCATGCTTTTGGTGTGCGCTCCATATAAGTGCATTGCTTAAGAGTTGACGATAGTTTCTATTACTCAGTTCGCTGATTCCAATAACGGTAGAAAAAGAAATCACTCTACCATCACCATAGTCCCAACCAACAACACCTACTCCCAGATTGTCGCTATCGTAGAAAACAAGCGCTCCGGCCTTCGGCACGAACTGCGTTTCTGTGCCCAGTACGATTTGATCAGCTTGGAAGGTAAAAGGTGAATCAACGTTGGAATTAAGTACCGAATTTGGCTCGACTGCAGCATAGGTAATAGGCGATTTTCTGTTGTAACTAGACCCTTGCGAAGAAGGGTTAGCTGGTAGTGCGGATGAAAGTATACCGAATCTTGTTGGCCATCCTCCTGAAATAGTATGATACACAATCCATTCTCCAGTGACAAGGCCTCCACCGTAACTAATGAAGTTCTGAAGAGCGGTCTGGCCTGTCGATGGCATAACGTCCAAGGAGTTACAATTTGCACTGTGGAGGAAGAGGACGCTATCATATCCAGCAAGAGGCGAAGAACCTGTCAATTGGTTGTATTGAACCCCAATACGAACGTTGTGGCCAAAGCCTTCCAAGGTTGTCTTGATGTGGTTGTCGATATTAATGTCGCCGCTGGACAAAACATACACATTGATCGCTTGAGCCGGTAAAGAAAAAAGGCAGAAAGAGAGCAATACAAGTAACAGCATTTTTAATTTACTACCTCGCTTGGGAGTGAGTAACTGAGGCTGAATTCTTGTAGTAAAATAGAGACACAATAAATTAGATTGTTTGCTTTTATTTGACATTTTATTCCTCCTTCAAATAAATATTTGTTTATTTACTATATGATTGGACGGGGAAAATTATACGATTATCGGAACTAAAGTCAAGCTTTTTGACGACAGAATTTCTTTGCAAACCATTCAATAAGAAGAGAGGAGGCAATTCTATAGAAAATCATAAAGCTCTGCCGATATAAGTTAAGTCCGTTTCGGGACATAAAATGTAAGTGCATTTAGAATGAAGTTTTTATAGGACTTGATCCCGAACAAGTCGGGATTGCACCCTGTTTTAGGCTCTAATGGTGAATGAAATATGAGGAAAAAAGGAAAAATATGTGAGAGTCAGGTGGAGCGAGGGGCTAAAGGAAAAGCCCTGATATTCATCGGCATCGGATTTTCAGTGCTGTTGTTTTGCAGTTGTATTAGTTTTGATGTAGGCGATTGGCCGAGCAAGTTCGTTTATCCACACAATAAACCGCCGGCCAACTGGTGCGGCTCAATTGGGGCTTTTTGTGCATATCACCTGCTGTATAACTTCGGGCCGGGCATCTTTATTATATTGGCTTCAACGATGGTTTTCTTTATTGCACGTCTTTTGGCTCGGCCTACAAATCAACTTGCATTAAGAGTAATTGGACTATGTTTATTGACTGTGGCGGCATCGAGCAGCTTCTACTGTTTCTGGCCTTATCGGCTTTTTAATTTTCCAATAGGTTCGGGCGGCCTGCTCGGCGTAGGAACCGCGACTTTTTTGCACGGCCATTTCGCCACATTGGGCACGTTCATTTTAATCACGGCGACCTGGGTCGTGGGCTTTATCCTTTTGGCGGATAGCGTTTTTGTCTGGGTGTGTCTCTGTTCCAGTTTTGTGGGAAGAAAAATAATCGGCCTTATTGTGCCGGCGTGGTCCGTGGCGAAGCATCATACGGAGTCCTTAAGCGAGATATGGCAGAAGCTAAGCGCCAGACAAAAGTCACTGGCTTTGGGTGGAGCTAATGCCGCTGGTTTTGGCGATGGTCAGTCTGTCATCAATCCCCAAATTTCCTTGGAGGCTGCCGCAAGTTCGTCTGCTGCTGAAACACAGAGCCAGCCTGACACCATAACGGCAAGACAGCCAAAAACTATATCGGCAAAAAAGCAGGCGGACGACCCATCCAATACCACCTTCGGCAGGCCGATTTATGAGGATTATGTCCTGCCGCCCCTGGAGCTGCTGGCAGAGCCGGAATATTGTTTCGCCTCGGTGCAGGAAAAGGTCATCAAGGAAAAAGCAGCCGCTTTGGAAAGGCTGCTGTCGGAGTTTAACATTAACGCACGCGTGGTCGAGGCGGAGGCTGGTCCCGTTGTGACTATGTTCGAATTGGAGCTTGCAGCGGGCATTAAGGTCAGCCAGATCAGCACGCTGGCAAACGACATCGCCCGTGCGCTAAGCGCAGGTGCAGTTCGCGTCGTGGCTCCTCTGCGGGGCAAGCATACGATAGGCATTGAAGTGCCGAACAATGAGAAAGAAAAAGTCCGCATGAAGAACATTATGGAGCTGGCGGGCAAGCGGCCACTTAGTATGGAGATACCACTGTTTCTTGGAAAGGATTCCGCGGGGGAGGCGCTTGTGTCGGACCTGACCACAATGCCGCACCTGCTTATTGCCGGCACGACCGGCTCAGGCAAAAGTGTCTGCATCAATACCATCATTACCGGCATTCTTCTTACCAAGAGGCCGGATGAGGTAAAGCTGATTTTGATTGATCCCAAAATGGTCGAAATGACTGCTTTTAATACTATTCCACATCTTATGTGTCCCATAGTTACAGAGACTCAAACGGCCGTTCAGATTCTCGAATGGGCCACGGTGAAGATGGACGAACGCTATGCGTTACTGGCTGAGGCAAGGGTTAAAAACGTAGGTGAGTATAATCGGCTCAGACCGGAAGAAATCCTCCAGCGGTTCGGACCGACCAGCACCGAGGAAGAGGAGAAAATTCCAAAGAGGCTGGCCTATATTGTGATAGTAATTGATGAGTTAGCTGATTTGATGATGACGGCGCCGAAGGAGATAGAAGCTTACATAGTCCGTCTTGCTCAGAAGAGCCGGGCAATCGGTATTCATATTATTTTGGCGACGCAGCGGCCGCAGGCGACGGTTGTCACCGGCCTTATAAAGTCGAATATGCCGACAAGGATAGGCTTCCGCGTGGCGGCAAGATTAGACAGCCGAATCGTTCTTGACCAGAACGGCGCCGAGACGCTGCTTGGCGAAGGCGACATGCTGTTCCTCAAGCCCGGAACAAGCGATTTGATTCGTGCTCAGGGCACTTTTGTCGATGACGCTGAGGTAAAGCGGATAGTCAGGCATCTGAAGGATATTGCTGAGCCGCAGTTCCATCCGGAGCTGACCGAGCTGAAGAAAATCGACACCTCTGAGATGACGAGGGACGAGCTTTTTGACGACGCGGTGCGTATTGTTTTGGAAACGAAGCGCGGCAGCGTGTCACTGCTTCAGCGCAGACTCAACGTCGGCTATGCACGTGCATCGCGGATGATTGAGATGATGGCCGCGGCTGGGATACTTGGCGAATATAAGGGAAGCCAGGCACGCGAGGTGCTGATGACGCTGGAGGAGTACGAGCGGCTGCGTGAGACAATGGAGCAAGAGGAAAGCGAGAAGGCATCAGCCGAGGCTGATCCTTCGGAGCCTTCTTATGGATTCGACCCTTCGACTGCGCTCAGGGCAGGCAAGCTCACCACAAGTGTGAGCGAGGGCCAGCAGGGCTACGTCTCGGTTGATAATGAGCAGGATTGAGCAAATATAATCCATCATGTTGTCAAAAAATGACCCCACGTGAAATCCGCCAAAAATACGGCGGACAGGCGTGGGGCTAAATATTTATTGTATTTAGCCCCCGGTTTTACCGGGGGGTTTTTCACATTTCACGTCAAGGTTTTTTCTGGTACACTTTCATTGTATGAGCAAAGACCTTAAAGATAAAACACTAAGCGAGATTGATCAGTTAGTGGTCGAGATGGGCCAGAAAAAATACCTCGCAAAGTACATCTTTCATTTCGTCCACGTTGAAGGAGCTACGGAGATTTCGCAAATTACATCTTTGAGCAAGGCCTTTCGGAGCCAATTAGCTGAGCAGGGCTACTACATCTCTCAGCTTACCATCCAGAAAAAGCTCGCCGACAAAGATGGCACGGCCAAGTACGTATTCTTGCTCAGTGACGGCAGCAAAATCGAAACAGTGCTTCTTTCAGACGATCACCGAAAAACGCTTTGCGTTTCGACCCAGGTGGGCTGCTCAATGGGCTGCGCATTTTGTGCCACCGCAAAGCTGGGTTTCTGCAGGAACTTATCAGCAGCCGAAATTGTTGATCAGGTAAATATCGTCGTGCGTGATGCGTCGTGCGTCGCGCGAGCAAACTACGCAATACGCAATACGCGCGACGCAGGACGAATTACGAATGTCGTGTATATGGGAATGGGTGAGCCGCTGCTGAATTATAATGCGGTAATTAAATCGGTTAGGATATTAAATCACCCGGCGGGCAAAAATATCGGCATCAGGCATCTTGCCATAAGCACCTGCGGCATTGAGCCGGCGATTAAAAAATTGGCTAATGAGGATATTTACCCCCGGCTGGCGGTGTCACTGAATGCCCCCACCGATAGCCTGCGGACGCAGTTGATGCCGATAAATGCCAAGTATCCAATAGCTGAACTGCTCAAGGCATTGCGGTTTTATCAGCAGAAGACCCGCCAGCGAGTCACATTTGAGTATGTTTTGATGAAGGGACTGAATGATTCGGCTGAGCACGCCCGTATGCTGATTAAGCTGCTCGCCGGTTTAATGTATAATGTGAATCTTATTGAGCATAATCCGCATTCTGGATGCAGGTTTGTCGGAAGCGGCAGCGCCCGCATCAGGCAATTTTCGATGGTTTTAGAGCGGGCTGGCATTGAGACAACGGTTCGCTTTCGGATGGGCCGAGATATTAAAGCCGCCTGTGGCCAACTCGGAGTTGACCTTTTGTTCCCCACGTAAAATGTGGGACTAAATAAAAAAGAAAAAAATTTGTTGATTTGTTGGCATAAATTGGATATATTTCTGAAATTATAAAGAAGCTCTGTCGCACGGGGCCGAAAGGAAGCGTAAAACGTAAAGTTTAAAATGTAAAACTTTGGAAGTTAATAGTTTTTCATTTTTAGCTTTCAGTTTTCAGTTTCCTTAGGGGTCGGCAGAATCACGGCATGGCTGACTCAAGCCTCCGACAGGGCCTATCCGGGTCCAGCTTCAGAAGGATCACCGTGACAATTTAGCTGAAAACTTAAAGCGTAAAAGTCAAAATTTTGGATTTACATTTTAGTTTTACACTTTTAGTTTTAATTTTTCAGTTTCTTATTACCCGGTGGTGTAATTGGCAACACAGGAGGTTTTGGTCCTCCTATTCCAGGTTCGAGTCCTGGCCGGGTAGCTGAAGAAAATTAAAAATCAAAATGTAAAATGCAAAAATGGCAAAAACTAAGTGGCTGAAAGAGTGGCAATAATATTGGCTGCCGGCGTCAGCAGCAGGATGAATACGCAGCTTCCGAAGGTGCTGCACGAGGTATGCGGACGACCTATGTTGGCTTATGTGCTTGATGCCTGCCGCGAGGTCGGCGTAGCCAGGATGTATGTCGTCGTCGGCTTTGGAGCAGAGCAGGTCAGTCAGCAATTTGCCGACGCAAATGATATCGCCTGGGTCAGGCAGGATGAGCGATTGGGAACCGCTCATGCCGTTATGTGCTGCAAGGATTATCTAAAAGATTTTGAAGGTGAAACGCTTGTTCTTTGCGGCGATGGGCCGCTGGTCAGGGCCGATACGCTTGGCACACTTATCGGCAAGCACCAGATGGAGCAAGCCGCAGCGACATTGGCTACCGCAGTCCTCGAAGACCCAACCGGCTATGGACGCATAGTTCGGGATAGATATGGAAATATACAAGGCATCGTGGAAGACGTTGATTGCAACAGAGAACAGTTGGCTATTAACGAGATTAATCCGAGCTATTATTTGTTCAATAACCAGGTCCTTTTTAGGGCTGTCGAGCAAGTTAAGCCTGATAACGTCAAGAAAGAATACTATCTGACGGATGCGGTGTCGCGTATAATTGCGACCGGTCATAAGGTGGTAGCGGTCACTGCCGTACGTCCGGAAGAGGCCGTCAGCGTCAATAGCAGGGCACAGCTTAGCGTGGCAAGCAAAATTATGCAAAAGCGCATCCAGCAGGAGCTGATGGACCACGGCGTAACCATTGTTGACCCTGAAAATACCTGGATTGATGCAAAGGCAAAGATCGGACAGGATACGGTGATTGAGCCATTCACGTATATTCACGGCGATGTTAAAATCGGCAAGTCCTGCCGAATTGGGCCCTTTGCATATTTAAGGCCCGGCACGGTCCTCGAAAATGATGTTGTGCTGGGAGTTTTTACGGAGGTAAAGAATTCAATTATGGCTGAGGGCGTTCGAGTCCGGCATCACAGTTTTATCGGCGATGCCAACGTAGGACGGAATGTCAACGTTGGAGCCGGCTCTATAACGGCCAACTATGACGGCCATAATGTGAACCGGACGGATATCGGCGACAACTGCTACATCGGCTCAGGTGCAGTACTTGTCGCGCCGCTGGTATTAAAGGACGGCACAGAGGTAAATGCCGGGACGATAGTGACTCAGGATAATGTGGCACAATTACCGCGGAAGGAAAAATAAGGATGTTTAATAACGACGATAGTATTAAGGTTTTTGCCGGCGGCAGCAACCCGGATTTGGCTAAAGCGGTGTGTAAATATTTGAAGATTTCGCTGGGTAGCGCCGAGATCAGCGTCTTCCCGGACGGAGAAAAGCACATCCGAGTGGAGGATGATGTTCGCGGCATGGATTGTTTTGTCCTGCAATCAACGTGCAGACCCGTTGATGAGCATTTGGTAGAGCTTTTGATCTATTTAGACTGCTTAAAAAGGGCCAGTGCCAGACGCGTTACCGCAGTTGTTCCGTATTTCGGCTACGCTCGGCAGGACAGAAAAGATGAAGGCCGTGTGCCTATTACCGCAAAATTAGTCGCGAATCTTATTACCGTCGCCGGCGCCAATAGAGTCCTGGCGATAGACCTGCACGCTCAGCAATTGCAGGGCTTTTTCGACATTCCGGTTGATCATCTGACCGGCGAGCTGGTATTAAGCAGGTATTTCAAGGACAAAAATATCGGCAATCTAACGGTTGTTTCGCCGGACGTGGGCAATATCAAGATTGCATCGAAATACGCCTCGGATTTGAGTGGAGATCTTGCGATAGTGCATAAAAGACGCATCAGCGGCAGTGAAGTCAAGGCTTACGAGATAATAGGCAAGGTGAAAGGCAGAAACGTCCTGATGTGCGATGACATTATAGCTACCGCAGGAACGGTGTGCGGAGCCGCCAAGCTGGTTAAGGAACGTGGGGCCGACAAAGTGTATGTCGGTGCTACGCATGGTGTTTTTGCGTCAGAGGCCCTCGAACAGATGCAAAAAGCTCCGATCGATGAGGTCATTGTCACCGATACCATACCGCTTACCGAAGAAGCAAAAGAATTCGGCTTCATTAAGGTTCTCAGTGTGGCAGATATGTTGGGCGAGGCAATACGGAGGATTCACAGAAACGAATCTGTTAGTGAAATGTTTAAGGAATCAGACAAGAAAGCATAGGTTTAGTAGTCGAAGTGAGATAGTTATGGAAAAAACAGTACAATTGAAAGCGGAAATACGTCAGCAGACTGGCTCGAGCACATCGGCCAAGCTGCGCAAACAAGGCCGCCTCCCAGCTATTATATACGGCCATAAACAGGAACCAGTCGCTATCACTTTAGATGCGCATGACTTTGTCGAGCAATTGCATCATGGGCAGAGGCTCATGGACGTGCGGATTGATAAAAAGTCGCAAAAGGTGATTGTCAAAGATCTCCAATACGACTATTTTGGCAAAGATGTTATTCATGCAGACCTGATGAGGGTTGATATAACCGAAAGGATTACAGTGACGGTTCCTATTGTGATTAAAGGCACCGCCAAAGGCGCCGAGGAAGGCGGTGTTATTACACAGCATAAGGACCATCTCGAAGTTGAATGTCAGGTAACCGACATTCCGGAATCCATCGTGGTTTCCGTGAAAGATATGAAGGTAGGTGACACCATACACGCTAATGACATACAGCTCCCGGCTGAGCTGAAGCTTTTAAGCGATCCCGCGATGCTGATGGTCTCCTGCAGCCTGGTCACAGAGGTTAAGACTACCGAGGAGGTCGAAGCCGTGACGCCTGTCGTTCCGGAAGTTATAGGCGAAGCAGAGAGGGCAAAGAAAGAAGAGTCTGCACAAGAGCAGAGTCAGTAACGCCTGGATAAAATCAAATATCAAAAATAAAAATGCAAAATGACAAATCAAAATTCAAAAAGGAATTCAAGGTAAGGCTATATAGCTTTGTTTTGAAGATGGTACAATTTCTTGATACACTTCCGGACGATAACATTTCACGTCGTATAGGCGACCAACTGTTACGCAGCGGAACTAGCATCTTGGGCAATTATATTGAGGGACAGGCCGCAAGCAGCAGGAAAGACTTTATAAACTATTTCAATTTTTCTTTGAAATCCGCAAATGAAAGCAAGCTGTGGTTCGCTCTTCTAAAAGACAGTAAAAGAGCAAAGAAAGAAGAGGTTGACTGGTTTCTCAAAGAGCTTAATGAGATATCAAGCATTTTTGCCTCAAGTATCCTGACATTGAAAGGTAGAAAGTGATTTTGATATTTGATATGTCGTTTTGATTTTTGCATTTTGATTTTTGATTTGAGAGGTTGATGGTTGCTTCAGAAATGATGAAGATGGTTGTTGGTCTGGGTAATCCCGGCAGCGAATATTCTGATACGCGGCACAATATCGGCTTTAGGGTTATTGACTCTTTAGCTGATGAGCTTGGGGTGAAGGTAAAAAAGAGAAAATTCAGCGCTCGTTTTGCAGAGGTCGAATTTGCAGGTAAAAAGTTAATATTATTAAAGCCGTGGAAGTTTATGAACTGCAGCGGCCAGGTGGTTGCGACCGCAGTGGGTTTTTACAAGCTCCATCTGTGCGATCTGCTGGTCGTAACCGACGATATGGCTCTTGCCCCGGGCAGAATTCGTATCAGAGCTAAAGGCTCAGCGGGCGGACATAATGGACTTGCCGATATTATAGAAAAGCTCGGCACAAATGCCTTTGCCCGATGTCGAATAGGTATCGGCCATCACGGCGGTCAGGTACCTTATGATTACGTTCTTGATCAGCCGGGTAAAGCGGAGGGATTGTTGCTTGATGAGGCAATCAGAAAAGCACGGGAGGCTGTTTTTTGCTGGATTGAATATGGCGTAGAAAAAGCTATGAATAAGTTTAATTCGTGAAATGCAAAAATCAAAAATAAAATTGCAAAATGACAAATCAAAATTCAAAAAGATAAAAACCAAGAGATTTTGCATTTTGATATGTATTTTTGATTTTTAATATTTGATATTTAATTTTTGTTTGGAGGTAATTAGTTTTGAAGACAATGGCTAAAAAATTGTACGAAGCGATGTTCCTTGTTGATTCAGCTCTGGCGGCATC
>CAZRNB010000004.1:0-1518 GCA_964601355.1 uncultured Pirellulales bacterium | reverse complement strand
TGGCTAAAAAATTGTACGAAGCGATGTTCCTTGTTGATTCAGCTCTGGCGGCATCGGATTGGGATGGAGTTCTTGCGACCATCAAAAACATTCTTGCAAAAGCTCAGGCTGAGATTGTTTCGCTGAAGAAATGGAGCGACAGGAGACTGGCGTATGAGATCAACCATAAAAACAAGGGCGTTTATGTTCTTTGTTACTTCAAAGCTGACGGCGGCAGAATACGGGAAATAGAAAGAAGCATTCGGCTCACGGAAAGTATCATGCGAGCTTTAATTCTAAATGCCGAAGATCAAACAGTAGTAGATGACTCTAAAGCTGCTGTATCTGTGGCGCAGGCGGAAAATAATACAGAAGAGGCAGTACAGAATATTGAACAGCAGCAGGAAAATGCCGGCGGGGATATGGGGCAGACGGATTGAAAATTTTCGAAAGAAAACAGGGCCGCGACCGTTAGGGAGCGGTAAGATGATGGACGAGAGACGATTGATGATGGACGATTGATAACAGAGCCACGACCGTAAGGGAGCGGTAAGACGAGATTGGGATTTTTACTGCAATTTTTTGCAGGCGCCAAGGAGTTTAATTATGGCCGGATTCAATAAAATTTTACTGATGGGAAATCTGACTCGCGATCCACAGCTTTCATATACGCCCAGCCAGACCGCCGTGGTTGATTTCGGTCTGGCGACAAATCGCCAATGGACGGGCCAGGACGGCACTCAACGCAAGGAGACGTGTTTTGTGGACTGCCGGGCGTTCGGCCGTCAGGCTGAGAATATAAACAAGTACCTTACCAAAGGAAGGCCTGTATTAATTGAAGGAAGACTAACCTTCGAAAGCTGGACGGCTCAGGACGGCACTAAACGCAGCAGGCACCGGGTGACAGTTGAAAACTTTCAATTTCTGCCGGGCTCCGGAGAAACGGCAGCCCCCTTAGGGGAGCAAGGCTCAGGAAAATCCTCCGATTCTTACGGGGCCGAGCCTGGTTCAACTGTCCGACAGGATAACGCCGCAGATACACCGGCAGATGATATACCGTTTTAGTCCGAGATATGTAATGTATATTTAGTATTACCTGAGAAAATGACGCAATCTACATGAGGTGAAACGACTTATGGAAATGAACAAGGAAAGAATGCAAAGAAGAAACGATAACAGGAGAAAACCTGGCTTACCCGGCACGCGGGAGCAGACGCAATGTCGTTTTTGCCGTAACAGGATTTCCTACATCGACTATAAGGATGTGGACACCCTGGCCAAGCTCCTGACTAATCGCGGCAAAATATACTCGCGTAAGCGAAGCGGTAACTGCGCCGGCTGCCAAAGAAAAGCTCAAAAGGCGATTAAGCGAGCCAGGTATATGGCGCTATTGCCGTTTACCGCGTAGGTTGTATTCTCGATGCTCGATTCTCGACTCGTCACGGCGGAGCGTGCCGGAGAAGGACGAGTATCGAGTATCCGGCATCGAGGATCGAGGAAAGGATAACGGGATGAACCCCGTTAGAAAGCTCGTAAATC
>CAZRNB010000003.1:0-76962 GCA_964601355.1 uncultured Pirellulales bacterium | reverse complement strand
TGCCCTTATACTTCAATATTTTTTCCTCAAGCTGTACAAGCTCTTTCATCTGCTCGATAAACCAGGGCTTAATATACGTCTTTTCATAAAGCGTACTGACGTCCGCACCCTTGCGTAGCGCCTCATACATAATGAATTGGCGCTCGCTGGTCGGCTCTCTCAGAAGCTCCATAAGCTCATTGAGGGTCTTTTTATTAAAATCTTTGGCAAAACCTAAGCCGTAGCGACCGATTTCGAGGGAGCGAATGGATTTTTGAAGGGCCTCCTTGTAGGTCTTGCCAATGCTCATGACCTCTCCAACGGCTCGCATTTGTGTCCCCAATTTGTCCTGGATGCCTTTGAATTTTTCAAAAGCCCATCGTGCAAACTTTACTACTACATAGTCACCCGAAGGCGTATATTTCTCAAGCGTGCCGTCGCGCCAATATGGAATTTCATCCATAGTCAGGCCGCCTGCCAGCATGGATGAAACAAGCGCGATAGGAAATCCGGTCGCTTTTGAGGCAAGAGCGGATGACCGTGAAGTTCTCGGATTGATTTCGATAACCACGACTCTGCCAGTTTTTGGGTCGTGGGCAAACTGGATGTTGGTTCCGCCGATGACGCCGATGGCCTCGACAATATTATAAGAATATTTCTGGAGAACTTTTTGGAGCTTGGGATCGATAGTCAGCATAGGTGCAGTACAGTATGAATCACCCGTGTGAATGCCCATTGCATCAACATTTTCTATAAAGCATACCGTGATCATCTGGTTCTTTGCGTCGCGCACGACTTCAAGCTCCAGCTCTTCCCATCCGAGCACGGATTCCTCAATCAGCACTTGTCCCACAAGGCTAAAAGATAGGCCCCTTTCAACAATGGTACGAAACTCTTCAATATTGTACACGAGTCCGCCGCCTGTGCCGCCGAGGGTATAAGCAGGACGTATGACGCAGGGTAGTCCAATTGTTTCAAGCACCTTTTCGGCTTCCTCAAGACTATGTGCAATTTCACTTCTTGGCATGTCGATGCCGAGCTGCTTCATAGTATCCTTGAATGCCTTACGGTCTTCGCCCCGCTCAATTGCGTCGGCCTTGACGCCGATAATCTGGACGTTGTATTTATCCAAAATCCCTCTACGGGACAGTTCCGAAGAAAGATTTAGGCCTGTTTGACCGCCAAGGTTTGGCAGCAGTGCGTCCGGCTGCTCTTTTGCTATAATTTTCTCCATGGTTTTGGCATTGAGCGGCTCAATATACGTAACATCAGCCATGCCAGGGTCGGTCATAATAGTTGCCGGATTGGAGTTGACAAGCACGATTTTGTAGCCTAATTTTCTAAGAGCTTTACACGCCTGTGTGCCGGAGTAATCAAATTCGCAGGCTTGTCCGATTACAATCGGCCCTGAGCCTATAATCATTACCTTATGTATGTCCTTGCATTTAGGCATTATTCATCCCCTTTCTCGACCCGCGGCTCTCGATACTAAGTTCTCGCCGAGCATCGAGCATTTAATTTTTGAGTCGTCTTGTACAACAGGTGTGCCTTTTTGTCAATTATTATTTGGCCTCGGATTGAAACCTAAAAGCCCGGAGACATGAGTCGGAATTATGTCGTCTGTAATTGAGCTACCACTCCCTTACGGTCGTGGCTCTGATTGTATTTATCGTGATTCCATCTTCTGTCTTCTGTCCTCTGATTCGGTGACAGTCACCGTCTTGAGGCTCACATCTCTTGAAGGCAGTCAATAATACCTGCCGACGAATTCTCAACTTTTTCTATTTAATTTACCAAAAATTCTTGACATCATGAGAGTCAATCCATAAATTACACAACAAGGTGACATTACTGAACATGTAAACAACATTACTGCTGTACCACTTAAAGAAAGGGAGTGTAAAATGGCTAAGAAGAAAAAAGCCGCAAAGGCAAAAAGAGCAGCAAAGGGGCTTTGGACGAAGGGGGACATTGGTCTGCTTACGAAACTTTTCCCCACGAGTCCCACGGCCTCCATAGCTGCCAAACTTGGTCGTCCGGCTGAAGCGGTAAAGAAGAAAGCATCCAGAATGGGGCTTCGCAAGTCGAGAAAGTACATGAAATCACTCGGCAGAGCATAAGTCACTAAAAAAGGCATTACTACCGGCAAAAGTCAAAAAAAATCAGAATGCAAAAATTAGAATGACAGATCAAAATTCAAAAATACTTTTTGAATTTTGCAATGTAATTTTGATATCGCTCTGTAGAAAACAATGTATCTTGTCATTTCGAGCGAGCCGAAGGTGAGTCGAGAAATCTGCTATTAGTAGATTTCTCCACTTCGCGATGCTAATGCATCGCTCCGGTCGAAATGACGGTGAGTCTTTTCGACAAAGCATTTTGATATTTAATTTTTTGAACCGTCTGGATGAAGTATGGGTTGCGAAGACGGCTGAGGGATTTCTTTAATCTCAATGGGTGTTTTATCTTGAGAGGTTTCAATAAGCCGGGGCGAATCATGGCTTAGTAAGCCGGAGTCCATGTCTATTAAGTATTGGGCTACTTGTCTGTAGTCTGCGGCGCCGTGGCAGTTTTGTTCGTATTCGAAGATTGTTTTGCCATAGCTGGGTGCCTCAGCAAGCTTGATGTTTCTACGAATAGAAACCGGCAGTATGTGAGCTTCCGCCCAGGCGCTGTTGGTGCCGCGTGCGTTATCGAGAAACCGCTCTATGTCGATTTTGACCTCGCCAGAAAGTGACGCACGGCTATCGAACATACAAAGCAGAATACCTTTGACCTTCAGGCTCGGATTTATTCTTCTGTTGACTAACTCAATGGTTTGCAGCAATTTGCCGAGTCCCTGCAGGGCAAGAAAATGCGGCTGGAGGGGAATAAATATCTCTTCGGCGGCGGCAAGAGCGTTAAGGGTCAACAAACCCAGCGAAGGGGGACAGTCAATAAAAACGTAATCGAATTTGTCCTTAACCGTTTCGATGGCCTCTCGCAGGATGGTCTCTCTGCCGACCACGCTGACCAGCTCGGTTTCAGCACCAACCAGGTCAATATTTGCAGGCAGCAGCCAGAGACTTGGACGAACCAGCAGAATTTCCTGCTCAAATTTAGCTTCCTTAATTAAGACGCCGTATGAGCCCAATTTAATTGCTTGTGGCTCGACGCCGAGGTGTATAGTCAGGTGTCCCTGGGGGTCAAGGTCGATAACAACTACTCTAAAACCCATAGCAGCCAAAGCTGCTCCGGTATTTACAGCCGTAGTTGTCTTTCCCACCCCTCCCTTCTGATTTATTACTGCAATGACTCTCATATCGGCATAGAAGACCCCCGGTAAAACCGGGGGCTAAATATTATAGGGTATTTAGCCCCACGTTTCACGTGGGGTTTATTTTATTTTCTTCAGGACCGCGTCAAGCACTCCATTAACGAATGGACCGGACTTGTCGGTGCCATACCTTTTGGCCAGCTCGATAGCTTCGTTTATTACCACTTTTGGCGGAATATCGGGGCAGAATTTTAACTGATAAACCGCCAATCTTAAAATGTTTTTATCGACGGGCGCCAGCCTTTTGAATCGCCACCTTATCGTCGAAGCAGTTATCAGTTCGTCACATTGGGTGAGGTTTTCCCATGTTCCTTTTGTCCAATCTGATGCGAGCCGGCGGACGAAATCATCCTGGTCCGACTCTATGAAAAATTGAGCTAAATACTCGAATATGTCCGATCCCTGTACATCGAGCTGATATAGAGCTTGTAAGGCTAACTCTCTGGCCCTTGTTCTTTTATCAAAGTTCATGGTTCATTGTTCGTTGTTCGTAGTCCGTTGTTATTAGTTTACTGGTTTCTATTTATAGTCTAAAATCTATGAACTACGAACTCATAACTACGAACTACTTAAATTTGTCCCATCACGTTGGTCATTTCCATAGCTGTTATTGCTGCGTCGGCGCCGGCGTTACCCATTCTGGTGCCGGCTCTTTCGACAGCCTGTTCCAGAGTGTCACAGGTCAGAACGCCAAATATAGCAGGAATACCTGTATCGTAGTTGATTTGTCCGACCCCACGGGATACCTGCTGACAGACAAAGTCATAATGAGGAGTTTGACCTTGTATAACCGCACCAAGGCAGATAACCGCAACGTACTTACCACTTTGAGCCAGTTTCTTTGCGACTATTGGAATTTCACATGCCCCCGGCACCCAGATTGCCGAAATCTGCTGATCGGCGGCACCGTGTCGCAAAAGACTATCTATCGCACCGGAAAGCAGCTTGGAGCTTATGAATTCATTAAATCTGCTTACTACTATAACATAATTTCCCTTACCTGCTGTTACCTGGCCTTTTATTTCCTTAATCATAGTGCATTTCTCCAAACATTGTTAGTTTAGCCGCCGCCGGCATTCATCCTTCGTAGTTCTAATACGAAGAAGGACGGCGACGACTTAAAACCATTGGACTTTACAGTCCCACATTATAAGACTCTTGGCAAATGCTTTCCAGAAAAACAGTAACTTCATAAGAGCCTAATAGTAGCGCTGATTCATCGATTCTAAACTAAGTTATATAAATATAAGAACTTATACTTCAAATTTCAAGCAAAATTTTCATTGAATACAGGCGGCTCTCAATCCGTTAAAAAACCATTAAGGCAATGCCGGTTTGTGGGCGATAACTGCCGTAGGGTAGTAAGTTGGACTAAGATTGTAGGACTCTAAACAAAGGTAAAAGCGAGAATGATCTTCGAAGATATGGAATTTGGCTCTTATGACAAAGCCGAGAATAAGGCATTGAAGGCATTTGAGCTTTATGAAGATGGCAAAATGCCGCAAGCCCTTGAGCAAATAGAAGCGGCGCTTGAGATAAATCCATCCAACAGCTCATGGCATTTCAACAAAGCTCTTACCCTCGACTCCATGAACCGCTACGAGGACGCTGTAAATGAATATGAAATCGCCTTGCAGCTCAATCCCGAAGACCTTGAGATCCTAAATTCGCTGGCGGTAGATTATACCCGCACCGGACAGTACGACCTGGCTCTGAGTGTATTCGAGCACATTCAGGAGCTCGAACCAGAGTTTGAGCCGTGTTATTGCAACCGAATAATAACCTATACCGAAATGGGGCAATATGATTTGGCTGAGCAGATGTTTTATCTTGCTCAACAAATAAATCCGGACTGCGCTTTGTGCTACTACAATATCGGCAACAGCCTTTTTGCTCTGGGCCAGTATAAAAAGGCTATCCGATGCTGGCTGAAGACGGCTGAGCTTGAGCCAAGCCATCCGCAGATTAACTATCGCATCGCTCAGGCCTACTGGGCGGATGGTAGTATCAAGGTGGCTCGTGAGCATTTCCTGGCGGATCTTCGCAACAATCCCGGGGATGTTGATGTTATTCTCGATTTCGGCTTGTTTCTGCTTGAGATAGGTGATGTTGAATCGGCAAAAGAGAAGTTTTCAAGGATACTTGAGCTAAATCCCGATTTTGCACCGGCTTTTTTTTATCTCGGAGAGATTGCCTTTAATAGAGCCGATTACCAGCAGGCAGTAGACCTGTACAATCGTGCCTTGCAAAATGATGGCGCCCTCAAGGGTCCGTACTTCAGGCTGGCTCAGTATGCGTTGGCCAGAGGACAAAAGCAAAAAGCCAGAGCCTATCTGGTTTCTGAGCTGAAGTTAAGGCCTGACGATGCGAATACATTGGTTTCTATGGGTTCGATGTTTTTGACGATCGGCGAGCTTGATTTATCGACACGCTGCCTTTTGGATGCCGTTGATCTAGATTCTGTTAATCCTGATGCCTATTATTATCTTGGTCTTGTCAGCGCCAATAAAGAGCGGCTCGAAAATGCCGTGGAGTTTTTCGCTCATGCACTTGATATAGACAGTAACCATATTGGGGCATTGAGAGATTCGGCTTTTGTCTATTTAAAGATGGGCAGATTAGACAGTGCTGCCGAAAGGATAGATAAGGCAAAAGATTTAGCAGAAAACGACAGCGATTTAAAAGCGCTGGCTCACAGCATTTGGCTGGCTCGCAAGATTGTGCAAATCAGAGATCTCATTTCAAGGTTTACCCCCAGATTATTCCAAAGAAGACTGCCGCGGTAATTTTGCTGCGGAGATCTTTTCTTTTTGTAAAACAAGTTGCAAAATTCCCCAAAATGCGGTAATTTATTTTGTCGTGCATAGTGCGTGATGCGTCTTGCGTTATAATACGCAATTAATCCTTCGCAGCCCCTAAGGGACGGAGAACGGATACGCACAACGCAATATTCAAGACGATAATGTCGGCCGAGTGGCGGAATGGCAGACGCTGGGGACTTAAAATCCCCTGTCCGAAAGGGCGTATGGGTTCGAATCCCATCTCGGCCATTGCTCGTCAAAAATGTAAATTATTGTGGCGTGGGCACATGATTATTCCTGTCCCTGATGTGAGTAGTCCGGCTGAAATCTCAGGCAAAGTTTTGGAGATAAATAATGATAGATAAAATCCCTGAAATTGTAGAGACGGAAAAACCCAACTTGTACAGGGATATGTTTCCCTATATAGAATTTCCCAGGATAATCTTCGATGATAAGACAGTTGATTATAATCTGCCGGACAACGTCTGGATTACCGATACAACCTTTCGTGATGGCCAGCAGGCCCGGCCTCCCTACACGCCGGAGCAGGTTCTGCGAATATATGATCTGCTGCATGAAATAGACGGCAGCACGGGTCTTATCCGTCAATGCGAGTTTTTTCTATATTCAAAACGCGACAGGAAAGCCGTCGAGCTTTGCCAGGAGCGCGGCTATGAGTTTCCGGAGATAACCGGCTGGATAAGAGCAGTGGCGGAGGATTTTAAGCTGGTCTCGCAAATGGGGCTTAATGAGACCGGAATTCTGACCTCAGCCAGTGACTATCATATATTTCTCAAGCTGCGAAAGACGCGGACACAGGCTATGAACGCATATCTTGATATTGCTAAAGCTGCGCTGGATACCGGTGTTACTCCGCGATGTCATTTTGAAGATATAACGCGGGCCGATTACGAAGGCTTTGTGCTGCCTTTTGCGGCCCGGTTAATGAAACTCGCCGAGGAGTATAAAAGACCGGTCAAGATTCGTCTCTGTGATACGCTTGGCTTCGGCCTGCCGTGGCCTGGCGTGGCTCTGCCACGGAGCGTTCCCAGGCTCGTCAACGGGCTTCGGCAAATTGGAGTTCCGCCCGGATGGCTTGAGTGGCACGGCCATAACGACTTTCACAAGGTTCTGGTAAACGCCGTAGCGGCGTGGCTCTACGGCTGCAGCGCCGTCAACACCGCGATATTCGGCACCGGTGAGCGAACGGGCAATTCGCCCCTGGAGGCAATGGTTATTGAGCACGCCCAGCTTAAGGGACATATTCCCGGCATCAACTACGCCGCAATTACAGAGCTGTCCGAATATGCTGCCAAAGAATTGGGCATACCAATTCCGCACAACTATCCGCTGGTCGGAAGGGACTTTAATGTCACCCGAGCGGGCATCCACGCGGACGGCCTGTTAAAGGATGAGGAAATATACAACTGCTTCGATACCAAGAAGCTGCTCAACCGTCCCGTAGGAGTGGCCATTACAGATAAAACCGGCGCAGCAGGTATTAAACATTGGATAGAGAATATTTATCAGATTGAAATCCCCAAGCACGACAGCCGTATAACCAAAATTAAGGAAAAAATAGACACTGAATATTTAGCCGACAGGGTGTCGGCGATATCAGATGAGGAAATGTTCGAGTGGATAAAAGAAGCTTTCGGCGGTGAGCTGCCACCACTTAGGGAGAAGTGATTGACGGCTGGACAGAAGACGGAAGGTAGCAGACAGATAACAGAGCCGCGAACGTAATCCCGCAAGGGATCCCTTCCGGGAGTGAGCGGTTAGACGAGAGACGATGGACGATTCACGATGTCGAAGGATCGAAGCGGTGCTGTTCGACCTGGGCGACACTTTGCTCAACTTCGGCAAGATCCAGACGACGAATGTTTTCCGGCAGAGTGCAAGGTTGACTTACGATTATCTGGTAAGCTGTAACCAGCCGGTTGGGAATTTCGATTGGTACTGCGTCCATAGCTTAATGACCGTTCGATTACGATGTCTATGGGCGAATGTCACGGGGCGTGATTTTGACGCCTTGTCTTTGTTAAAGAAATTAGGAGAGAAGAGAGGTATCAGGCTTGATAGCCAGCAGTGGGTGCAGCTCGGCTGGCTGTGGTATGAGCCGCTTAGCAAGCTCACTAAGGTCGAGCCGGATATAAAAGATACTTTGACCGCGCTACGCCGGATGGGTCTTAAGCTCGGCATACTCAGCAATACGTCCGTAAGCGCCGGCTCTTTAGATAAGCATTTAGCTGATTTGGGCATCCTGGATTTTTTCCCCTTTAGGCTCTATTCTTACCAGTTTAAATTCCGAAAACCTGACAGGCGTATCTTTGAGGCGGCGGTTGCCAAGATAAATGAGCCGGCGGAGGGCATACTTTTTGTAGGTGATCGGCTCGACAAGGATATAAGGCCTGCTCTGCTGGCGGGTATGCAGGCGGCGTTGAAGGCGGCTTACACCAACGTGGGCAAAAAAGTGCCTAAGGGGGTCTGGAGGATAAACCGAATCGCCGAGCTGCCGGGCCTGATACAAAAGATTAACGCCGCAACGGCATAGGACAGATAGCTTAGGGCGTTTAGCCCCGGCCCCTGTGGCCGGGGTTTGTCTGTAAAAAAAGGCCGAGCAAATTCATCCTGAGCAGAGTCAAAGGATTGCCGCATCTGTTTGGAGAAACCATACGCGAGACTCGAATGGTCCTCAATGAAAAGGAGAAATAAGTAAGATTTCCCAAGATTTTACTATAAAGGGAGGAATAAAATGAGATTCGAAAGATTAAATTTCAAAAATAAAACTTCAGAATTTTGGAGTTATCACTTCATGGCAAAGATTGTATTTCGTTTTATATTTTTCATTTTTATTTTTGGACTTTCTGCCTTAATCTGCATATCCAGCTGCAAAAAAGAGACTCCAAAGCCATCGAATCAGGCCATCGGTAAAACGGCAGATAGTAATTCAGTTGAATCTCTTATCGCTGCGTTAAAGGATGATAATAAGTATGTCCGCAGCAACGCAGCGGAAGCCCTTGGAAAGATAGGTGATATCCGCGCAGTCGAACCTATTATCTCTGCGTTAAAGGATAATGATGATTTTGTCCGTAGGAGCTCAGTGGTAGCCCTGGTAAAGATAGGAGACCAACGAGCTGTCCCGGCTCTGGTAACTTCCCTGAAAGACTGGGATTTTGGAAAAAAAGTAGCGATTGCGCTTCAAAAAAAGTTCGGGTGGCAGCCACAAAATGTTGGTGATAAAGTTCATTATGCCATCGCTATGAGAGACAAATCTGTCCTGATAGGAATTTGGGAACAGATGAAGGGTGTTTTGTTGGAGGATGTTTTATCGAATGAATATATAGTAATAGAGAATGCGCTTTATGCCTTTATTGCCTTGGGAAGGGAAGAGATTATACCAGATCTAATCAAAACATTGAACTCGAAGGGCAATAAGACTATGGCTGAAGCTTATCTGAACTGCGGCCAGAAAGAACTGGATTCCGCAGCACGTGCATGGTCCGCAAGTCATGGATATTATATTACGGTTGGTACAGGTACGGCACCGGTAGGATGGGGAGAATGGCGTTAATTATTTATACACCGATCTGGTGATCTTGCCAATACCAAAGGATTCATTGTTATATAATTTTATTTGGGACGTTTACTTATTTCTGCCGAGGGATTTGCCGGAGAATAAAAAGATCTGAGCGGAGGCAAGAGAGAATTATGAAAGAGATACCGTTAGGGAACAGAAGACGGAAGACAGAAGACAGGAGACAGATGACGGACGAAAGATGATGGAAGACGGCGGACAGAAGTTTACCTGCCTCTGTTCCTGAAATTTTGCTTGAAAATTAACACTTAATATTGTATAATATATATCCAATATTAAATTAGAGTTGCAATAGTGAATATTAAGTTTCAAATCTCTCAATCCTGCTCGGGACAATCACAAATAGCCAATAGACAATATTCACCTTGTGAGATGGTGGCTGCGCCTATATTTTGGGGTGGATTTCGGCTCGCCGGGAGAATACTTTTATGCAAAACAAAGCCAATTGCCTTAAGGCTTAAATAAATGTAAACTCACTTTTGACAAAGGATTATGAAAATGAACCACGCAGGCGACTTTGGGGAAACAAACCCAAACAAAGCCAATTTCTGTATCATTAGCTTCGTCCATCTTTTATAATTACAGGACTGTGCAAGAAAGGCCGATACTTAAATTTGTCGCTCAAGAATCTAACGATGAGATATCGGATACGAGATACGAGAATATGACCGATTCAGCTTATCAAAAGTGTATAAATCCCGCTTGCGGGGCGGAGTTTGACTGCGGCCAAACGTTTTTTAAGTGCCCTGCCTGCGGCGAGCTGCTGGATGTGCGCTATAACTGGGACAGGCTCAAAGTGCCTGGTAAATTAAATGAATTTGCCAAGCGATGGGCAAATAGACTCAATCCGCTGGATTTCTCCGGCGTCTGGCGTTTTAGAGAGCTTCTTGGCTTCTGCGAAGATAAATACAAAGTCACCATAGGCGAAGGCCAAACAATCCTGCAGCAAAATGACGCCGTAGCGGCTTATGTCGATATGAAACCGGGGAATCTGTATCTGCAATATGAAGGACTGAATCCGTCCGGCTCGTTCAAAGATAACGGCATGGCGGCGGCGTTCAGTCACGCAAAACTGGTCGGCGCAACCTCAAGCGCCTGTGCATCGACCGGCAATACTTCTGCATCGGTTGCGCTTTATGCACATCACTGCAATCTCAAGTGCACCGTCTTCATCGGCTCAGGCCGAATCGCCTTTGGCAAGCTGAGCCAGGGCATAGACTATGGAGCACAAACAATTCAGGTACAGGGTGACTTTGATGATTGTATGCGTCAGGTTCAGGACGTCTGCACAAAGCTGGGACTTTATCTTCTCAACTCACTAAATCCATTCAGGCTTGAAGGCCAAAAGACCATAATGTACCGCATCATTGAGGCTTTGGGCTGGGAAGTGCCGGACTGGATTATCGTTCCCGGCGGCAACCTCGGCAATTCCAGCGCGTTCGGCAAAGCCTTTGCTGAGCTAAAGCAGCTCGGACTGATTGAGCGAATACCACGCATGGCGATTATCAACGCAACCGGCGCAGACACTCTGTTTGACCTTGTTAATAACAAAAAACTCGTATGGAATAATGGAAGAGTGGACCAAAAAATTATTGACAGCTTCTACGCTGACTTAACGGCTCGGCGTTTTTCTCCGCATACGTGTGCCTCAGCCATAGAGATTTCTCGGCCTGTCAATTTGAAAAAGTGCCTGCGGGCGATTGATATATGTAATGGCGTTGTGCGAGCAGTCACCGATGAAGAAATTTGTGATGCAAAGGCGATTATCGGCAGGTTCGGACTCGGTTGTGAGCCGGCCTCAGCAGCGACGGTAGCGGGACTAAAACACCTGGTCGCAGAGGGGATCGTTCAAAAAGACGAAAGAGTCGCCTGCGTCCTGACGGGACATCCGTTGAAAGACCCCAGCATGACGGTCAATTATCATAAGGACAAAAAAGGCCAATTCAGTAATCCTCCTGTCGAAGTGCCAAACAATATCGATGAAATAATCAAGCTGATAAAATCACGATAAGCTTTGTACAATAATCAGCGTACAGGGTACAGTGTTCAGCGTTTGTTTATATTTGAACTTTGTACATTATATCTTCTGTTAAAGATTAGAGGAAAATATGATTGGTGCGGCAGTTGAATTTTTCAAAAAAGCGGTAATGGAGCAGATAGTTGGCGACCCTGTCTGGGCAACCATTGCCTTGATCGGACAGGCTGTATTTGCCGGCCGGTTTATCGTTCAATGGATAGCCAGTGAATATAAAAAGAGGTCTATTGTGCCAACGGCATTCTGGTTCTTATCGCTGGCGGGCAGCTTAATCCTCCTTTGTTACTCCGTGCACATAAAGAATCCTATTTTCATGCTTGCATTTTCGTTGAACACGTTTATATATTTGCGAAACCTTCACTTGATTTATAAACACGGCAGATCCGATGTGGTAGCTGCCGCTGATAAGGCCGAAGATTGATACGTTGGTAATGTAAATCATGGAAGAAAGCAGGATTGGCTCGAAAGGAGCAAGGATTCTTATTGTTTGCGGCGTGCTAGTTCTTGCCGCAGCAAGTGCATTCTGGATGCTTTCAACAAGAACGCTCGACAGCAATGAATGTTTCGTTTCGGTTACCGCGTGTGAGATGCTTCAAAGCGGCGACCTCGTCGCTCGTCTCTCGTCCCTCGTCTCTCATCGGGGATCGGGGATCGGGTTTTTGCTGTACCCTGAGCCCCAACCCCTGACCGCTGGTCTGATGAGTTTCCATGAGGCATTGAGGGGGTACGTGATTTGCGAAAAATCGTGTAAAGGCCAATCCTTAGGGACAACTACGGAAAATTCTTCCACAGAGACAGTCATTTTGCATAAAGAGACTTGCAGACCCCCTAAAGATATCCGCATAATGGAAACCCGTCAATTACTGGGAAAATCCCGGCTGATATATCTGACTTAAGGGGATTACGAGAATGGATTTGACGCTTAATCGCCGGAAGGTATTTCTAATTGCTTTACTGATTTGGGGTGGAATTTATCTTCCTTCGTTAGGGACACTGGAATTCAAAGGTGAGGAGGGAAGACGAGTTCTGCCGGCAGTAACGATGCTGGAGACAGGCAACTGGATAGTGCCATCGGTGGGAGGCGAATCTTACTACAGTAAACCACCAGGGATTAACTGGGTAGTTGCTATTTCGTTTATGCTTAGTGGATTGCGAACGGAACTGACCGCGCGGCTGCCGTCTGTGATATTCATTTTATTCTTTGTGTCGTTGCTTATATGGATGCAATGTCCGTGGTTGAGCCTTTCCGGCCGACTAATCTCAGCGATAATTTTTCTCACCAGCATAGCCATGATGGAAAAGGGTAGGTTGATAGAGATTGAAGCTGTTTATATATCACTTGCCGGGATAGCGATGCTCTGGTGGTTAAATACATGGTCTATGAATGGCTCACAATGGTCTTTGTGGATTATACCTTGCGGAGTGCTTGGTTTCGGTCTTCTCGTGAAGGGACCGTTTATTTTGATATTTTTCTACTGTACGGTTGTTGCAGTCCTATTATATTCCAAGAGATTTAATGAGCTTTTTTCGATTCAGCATATCCTGGGTTTTGTTGTTATTTTGATTCTGACCCTTGGATGGGCTTATCTTGCATATCAGCAAGGCGAGGGGTCAAAAATGACCAATCGAATGGTTTCACAATTTCTGGTACGTATTATCGTGAAACCGAATTTTGTACGCTGGGGCTGGAGTATTGTGCGAGCATTTGGGAATTTTTTGCCCTGGGTCCTTTTTGTACCCATATTGTGGGACAAAAATATGACGTTGCACATCAAACAGGAACATATAGCATTATTCAAAGGGTGTCGGCTGGGGCTTGTAATCAGTTTTGCGATAATTAACCTTATGCCTGGCGTACAATCTCGATATTCTATGCCTGTGTTTCCATTGGCCAGTGTTTTACTGGGATGGGTATTATCGATTAGCGGAGGGGCTGCTTCCGGAAACCGGGTGTGGAGGAATTTATTACTGGCAAGTTTTGCTGTATCCTGCGTGACAGCAGGAGTCGGGTTGGTGTTTGTAACGGTAGGACCGGCAGCAATTGTTATTTCAGCATTGACGGTTTGTTGTGCAATCGCTTCTTATCGGAGTCGCATTATGCTTGACAGCGCCGTCAGACTTTCCCTTATTCAGGGGGTTCTAAGTGTTGTTATAGTGCTACAGTATGTGGTCTTCGTGGTACCCATCCAAAAGAAGTACGAATATCGGCGGCCTTCCGCATTTGCTGTAAATAATATCGTTCCCTCTCATGAGACGATATATGCCTTCAAGCCGGGATACCAGGCATTTCTATTTTATATTCGCCCTCCAATTAAGTATGTGTTTAAGGAAGATGATATTAACAAAGAAGTACAGTATCTTATACTGGAAGAATCGGTCTTGGAAACATTAAAAACACAAGCCAACGTTGCGTGGCGATCCCCTAAAATCCTATACGAATTTCCTGAAAAAAAGAATCTTCACGGCAGATGGAGGTTGGTGAAATTAGAATAAGAGTGCAGGCAATATAAAACCAAGCAGCAAAAACCATCTAAGGATGCAGCTGGGGGAGAGGAGAAGGTATCTGGTCAATAACCTTCATTTGCTGGAGCGATTTAGCAAGCTCTTCCATATTACTATTAAGATATTTTAAAAGTTCGATGTTTTTAACAGACCATCCATAGCGTTTGAGCTCCTTCAGTACAAAAGCCGGGTCCTTATTCTGCACGAGCAGCCGATATGTGGCTATCACGCCGCCCGCGCGCTGGGCACCAGCGGCGCAATGAACAAGTACAGCCTTGTTTTCCCGATTGGCTTGGACTATAGCGGCGACTGCGAGGGCGTAATTACCAATGTTACCGGTACCGTTGCCTCTTAATGGAAATACGAGTCTGTCTATGTTCAGTTTAGCGGCTGCTCTCTTTTCAGCCTGCTGGTCAGCATTATCAGGTGAATCGCCGGTAAGGTCTATGATGACACGAATATTATATTTGACTAAAGTTTTCTCAATCAGCGAAGCCGAAATGCGACCACTTCGATATATCAGGCCCTCCTGCACTACACCAAAGCGTTTGGGTATAATGCGATCCTTTATTGCCTCCTCCCACAACCAGATTCCACTACCAATTATGAGTCCGTAGATTAATATTACAATTAACTTTCTTTTAGCAAAAATAGCCTTCCGATGAGGCGATAAATTTATGTCAGACATTGTGTGACACCTTTCTTTATCATTTACGAGCACCGACCGATTTATTATATCATACAAGTCACAAAAGATATCGGGACAAATTTCGGCGGATATCCACGGTCGAAATCAAAGGTCTGCTTTCCAGATAAACGACATCGGTACAGGTTGCCGGGAAAGCAAAATTAAAGAATTTGGTTTTGCTATAAGTTTTCAATTTATTTCGCTAACTGATGGACAAAATTTCTGTCTGTTTCGTTTAATGGTCGGTCATCACAAATTTTTTCAATGGTCTGAAAGGTCTGATTTACGGTATAGCCTTGTGTTTTTATCAACCATGCAGCAGTCAGCATAGCAACTCTTTTGTCATCGCCGCTTCCGTGAAGGAGAATCGGCAGATTGGTCTTATCAGCCATTATAGAGAGGAATTGGTCCTGGGTTTGCTCATCGGGGAAGTAGTGATTTCTTTCAATAGGCATTTCAATGTATTTGACGCCGTTGCTTTTGGTCCAGGTTATTTCTTCATTATGCCAGTTTCTATTTCTATGTTCCGAAGGCAGCCGAACATTCACAATCGTGGCGATGTGATATTTGTAGAGCAGACGGTAATAGTCCATTCCGCGGGGCTGGCCGCTGGAGTAAAGAACATTCTGACTTATGACTTGAAAATTTTTGATATGAAAATGTCGGACAAGAAAAACTGCACCTGTTACTGCAACCAGCAGAATGATTGTAAAACCAATCGGCGATTTTTTCTTTTTCATAGATTTAATCAGTTATTATTGAACTGTTTTGCGGTGTATTTTCCGCACTGAATATACCTTTTTGTTTGTTGATTCGTAATAAACCCTGCTTACCAAATCCCCTATCAGGCCGGTGGAGGTAAGGATTAGTCCAACCAGCAGCAGCACAGCCGCCAGTCCTGCCATTGGGCCGTGTGCAACCATAATAGGCACGTTATAAAAAAACTTATCGTAAAGTATATAAGCTCCCATCAGTACCGCTGCAATGATACAGTATATAGCTAATTTGCCAAAAAAGTACAACGGCCTGGTAACGTATCCCAGCAAAAATCTCAGTGTTATCAAATCAAGAAGAACTCTGTAAGTTCTGGAAATTCCATAATTGCTCGTGCCTTCGGCGCGGGCAACGTTCTTTATCGGTATCTCGACTATTTTAGCGCCGCTTCGCGATAACAGGGCGGGTATGAATCTGTGCATTTCTCCAAAGAGGTTCACTTCTGCAATCATCTCCCGTCTATAGGCCTTGAAAGTGGTTCCGAAATCGTGGATGTCCACTCCACTGATTTTTGAAGCAAGCCAGTTGGCTGCTCTTGAAGGGATCTTTCTAAACAGCAGGTTATCAACCCTGTGTTTGCGCCAGCCGCTGACGACGTCGTAGCCCTGGTTTATCTTTTCGAGAAACTCTGGTATCTCCTCCGGGCAGTGCTGAAGGTCGCCGTCCATAGAGATTATTGTCTGTCCCGTTGAAGTATCGAAGCCGGCAGCCAGCGCAGCCGTCTGCCCGAAGTTGCAGCGAAGCTCAACGGCCACAACTTTTGGGTCTTTTTCAGCGATATTCTTTATCAGCTCCAGCGTCCTGTCGCTGCTGCCGTCATCGACAAAGATAATCTCATAAGATAGACCTGTTCGGGCCATTGTTGAGGTGAGCCTATCGTACAGCTCGTCGATGGCGGGTTCTTCGTTATAAAGAGGTATCACAACTGAACAATCAATTGTTTTTCGCTCATAGCTGGCCATAATGCACCAATTTTATTGCCGCGTCCTTAAAATACTGTTTGGTTTTTTCACTGCAGAGCGCATCCAGCTCGGCTTTCCGTTCCTGAACAAGCCTTGTTTTGGTTTTGTCCAGGCCATCTGTAAATCCGGGGTGTGTCATGATTTCGCTTACTTGGGCTGGATTATATAGTGTAGCGGCTTTAAGAAAACTAAAATCTATTTTCCCCGTATGAGAAACGCCAAGCAGCGCCTCAGTTTTGAAAAAATCCTTGTTCTGAAATCGGTTGATTTTCGCCATAATTCTGACATAAGCAGCTCTTTTTCGACCGTCCTCGGTGCTTATCGGCCAGGGCGGCCGGCTGATTTGCTTCGGCTCGAATACGTACCGTATAGCGCCAATTTGAAAACGCTGCGCCAAACGGCACACTATCGAAAATATGACTGGGAAGCTGTGAACGTGTTTGTGTGAATCAAGATGCGTTGGTTTTATGCCGTTATCGATCACCCACTGAATCTGCGTAGAAAATTCCCGCTCGATGGCCTTTCTTATCGTACTTTTAAGGATGGAAAAAAGCGAAAGTTTTTCCGCCGATAAGGCAAATGTCCCCTCATCATTAATCAGACAACCAGCACAATCTTTTTTTGACATCGCCACGCCTTCGGTAAGATTCAGATGCACTCCGACACCAAGATCGGGCAATTTTTTAGCGATTATTATTGCTTCTTTCGCCCCCGGCATATTGGCCATAATCGTTGTGCTGGTTAAGACCCCGTCGGTGTGGGCCTGTTCAACTGCCCTGTTCACACCGCTACACAAGCCAAAATCATCTGCGTTTATTATGACGCATCTGTCCATGTGTACAAAGTCTATAATGAAAAAATAAGAAACGCAATAGCAAGTGCTAAAGATCCAACGGTATGCAAAAGAACCGTGACCTGGCTGGCACGGTATTGGCCTGGCTTGGATAAATTCTCTTTATTAGCAAGTTTTATAGCTAAGACCGCGACCGGCAGCGTAAGGAAGTAAAATAGTCCGGCGAAAAACGTCACTCTAAAAAAAAGCATAGCCGCTGCGACAATGTAGCTTATAATTAACGCCGTCCTGTAAATCCAAACGGAACTCGGCACGCCGAAGCGAACGACAAGCGTCCGCTTATTCACGGCGGCATCGGCGGCATAATCAGGAAATTCATTCACCAAAATCACCAGAAAAATCAAAATGCTGACAATAAAAGCAGGCAAAAGAATAACCGTATTAAGAGTCTGTGTCTGCAAATAATATGAGCCGAATACCGGAAGCAGACCGAATAGCATCGCGATAACTAACTCGCCGATGCAGCGGTAGCCTAACTGGATAGGCCTGGCCGTATAGAAAAAGCCGCCCAATAGGCCGGCGAGGCCAATTATTAAAATAAAAACGCTTCGCGTCAGATATAAGATTACAAGTCCGATAGCTGAGCCGGCAGCAAAGCAGAATAACGCGGCAAGCAGAGTTGCTTTTGCCGAAAGAATGCCTTCCTGGATGAATCGTCGTCCTCCGGAAAACGGCGTTGGATTTTTATTGCCCCAGTCGTTGCCGGAGATATGGTCGTAGTAGTCGTTGGTGATGTTGGCGCCTGCGTGCAGGAACATTATCGACAATAGAGCCAGAACAAAAAGAACTGGCTGAAAAGTCCCCGCAACGGCGTATCCGGCAGCGGAGCCAACCAGAACCGGAGCGGCGCTTGCAACCAAAAACTTCGGCCTCGATGCAAGAAAAAAAATCACAAATTTCGAATGTGCTATCGTAGCCTTCATAGACTTAATTGTAACCGCGGATTTGGTTTCTAACAAGGTGCAGTCCTGGCAAACAGCATGGATTTTGAAGGGCAGTAAAATTTTACAAAAAAATTTGAGATTTTGCTTGATAATAGTTCTATATAGTACTATATTATATAAAACTAATTATTTTAATGAAGGAGAATTAAAATGTATGTGAAGAATGTGTTGGTATTGTGGTTCATATTTGTGGTTTTGGTCATCGCAATTTTAGTTCAAGGTGCGGCCGCTGAGGTACTATACGTTGATGACACAAAAGGCAACGATGTTAATCCGGGAACAAAAGAAAAGCCGGCGAGAACGATAGCAAAGGCAGCAGCTATTGCCAATAATAGTACCGAACCGGGGCCGACGACAATCAAGATCGAACCTGGGGCTCATTGTGTTGAAGAGACAGTCGAATTTAAGAACTCACGGCAATATACAAAGGATAATCGGCTCATTATAGAGGCAACGGTTCTGCCAGATGACCCCAATTGGACGCCGGCTTTAATGCCGGTAGTGCTTTCAACTGTCAAAGGTGATGGGACAGAGACAGAAAAACATGCAATGGCTCTTAAAATAGAGGTGAATCATGCGACAGTACGGGGAATCAAGTTTCTGGGGAATCCTCGGCCGATGACGTGGGGCTATTCGGTCTGAGGATTTCCAGTTTCATCATAACATCGTGACACGAGGGCAGTACTTCTGGATGCGTGCACCGGATAACCGGAAGAAATATCGCGTCAATGACTGTGTGGTGACAGACAACAAGTACAATTCAGGCTATGGAACAGCAGCTAAAATATATGGCCAGACTGGGGCGGAAGTAACCTTCGATGAGAAAAATGTAATCGAAGAAGGAACCATAAATCTCGAGAAAGCACTTGTAACTCCAGAAGCTCTTAGCGTAGTTCGACCGCGAGGATATTTGCACGTTGTGCCGGGGACGCTGGGAAGTGACCTCAGTGCAGGATTGTTTACAGAATCAGCGAGAGGTGCAAAAATAGAGGAGCAAGGTTATCGTAAAGAAACCTATGCTTATAAAGAAGTGGATGGCCAGGAGATTCTTGCTGATGTACTTTTACCAACAAAAGATGAAGTACGTGCTGTGGTTTTATATATTCACGGCGGTGGATTTATGTTCGGCAGCCGAATAGGTCAGCCAAGAAAACCCTTGTTAGACAAGCTAATAGAGGCTAACTACGCTGTTGTTTCGATAGACTATCGCCTGGCACCGGAGATAAAGCTGGAGGAAATTGTTAAAGATGCCAGAGATGCTTGTATTTGGGTCAGAAGCCAAGGCCCTTCATTGTTCAACGCAGATCCTAACAGGTTGGGCGTAATCGGAGGCTCTGCCGGAGCGTTTTTAGCTACAGCCTGTGGCTATATGGTAAAACCTCGACTACAGGCTGTAGTTGCAATATCCGGCTTTGCAGACTTTGAATTTGCCAGGCCAAGCATAGACAGATCTATACTAAAGAAAAGCAACCTTTATGACTCTGTGGGCAAGGAGATACTAACGCAAGGCGGAGAGGATAGATATAAACTTTGCTTTTTCCTACTGGATAATGGGCTGTGGCCGTGGGAGATTTTGGGTTTTGAGCCAAAGTCAAATCAGAAAAAAGTTGATGCACTGCTGCCCATCAATTATATTGATTCAGATTATCCTGCAACCTTGATTATACACTCTAAAAATGATCCGCAAGTCCCATTATCACAGGCTGAGAGGCTAAGCCGAGCGCTGACTGCACAAAAGATAGAGTCTAAATTATTCATAGTACCTCAAGGTCACAGCTCAGAAATCATACGGAATGATCCGGAAGCGGTAGCGAAGATAGTTTCTTTTTTGGATAAATACCTTAAGAAGCCCTAAAAACATTAACATACCAAAAGGAGGCGCAGAAAATGGAACCAATCATAGCGAGATGTGGGTACAGATGTGATTTATGCCCAGCGTACAAAACAAACCTCAAATCGGATGCCGACAAGAAACAAATGTGCGATGCATGGGCGAAATATTTTGGTTCAGAGATACCGCCTGAGGCAATCACGGTCTGCGAGGGATGTCTTGAAGCTGGCGGTGACCCAAGCTGTACTGTAAGACCTTGTACGATTGAGAAAAACATAGATAATTGTGCCCATTGCGAGCAGTTTGCCTGTGATAAACTTAAGCCCAAAATAAATTTTGTTGAAGAGAAATTCAAGGATGGAGTTGATGTTCCCAAAAACGACCGCGAACGTTTCATCAAGCCATTTCTGGGCAGGGAATATCTGCTTAAAATCCGAGAATCGTTAGGAACTTAATCAAATCGTATTTCTGAGTATTATTGAATTATTCCCTTATCAAGAAAGGAAACCTAAAGATGGAAGAAAAAGAACTGAAACAAGAATGCTTGAACTTAATGGAAACAGCCAATGCGATATACCTAAGCACCATCGGCAGCGACGGTTTTCCTCATACAAGAATGATGTCTAACCTTAGGAACAAGAAAGAAAATCCCGTTGCAGCGGGTGTACTGGCGCAATACAAGAAAGATTTTGCAATTTATTTTATAACCAGTCGTTCATCTACGAAGATGCAACAGATTCAGGCCAATCCGAAGGTGTCGGCTTATTTATGCAATCCAGGTGAGTTCCATACGCTGATGCTTGGCGGAGAAATAGAAGAAATTACAGATAAAGAATTCAAGAAACAGCTCTGGCAGAAAGGCTGGGAAATGCACTGGCCGGGCGGCGCTGATGACCCTGAATTTACGGTACTTAAACTGTCACCTGCTTTTGCAAAGGGATGTTACAAAGAAGGGCCATTCGAATTCAAAATCTAAAAAATAGAAGATAATATAAAAGTAGACTACTACGGGTTTCACCCGTAGTTTACTTGGAGGTTTTTACTTATGAAAACAACATTATTAATAAGCCTTATTGTTTGCATTTGTGATTTGGCTGTTTACTCACAGACCATTTATGTTGATTGTAATACTGGAGATGATAAAAATCCGGGGACTAAAGAAGCTCCTGTTTATTCTATTAAAAAGGCTGCTGAAATTATCAGAAGCCGGGATAATGATATTTATGTCATGAAAATAAATCCGGGAATCTATATCTTAGATAAACATGTATCAGTTGCTACAGAAAAAGAGATGACTGACAAACGTATTATAATCGAAGCGAGTATTTTACCCGACGATACATCTTGGACACCTGAAAAAATGCCTGTAATTAAAACAAAGTCCAAAAAAGGGGAAATACTGGCAAAGGATCTTTGGATCAAAGATAATTGGATTGTCAGCTTTTTTATCGACGAAAGCCATGTGACAATTAGGGGAATGAAATTTCTTGGTCATAATTATCCTGTAAACCTGTATTACCCAATTGCCAGATTTAATAAAGAAAAGACAGATTTAATAGTTGAGCAGTGTATGTTTTTAGGTGATTTACAAACCTCTGTGATTCAGGCAGGTATTATTGCGCATGGAGATGCGGTTAAGGTTGATCACTGTGTCTTTTATAATGCAAATAATGCAGCGATATATTGGCAGGATTCTGGAAATGGCATTAAAACCGGAAATAGTATGACAAATTGCATTGTCTATGGTGCAAATATAAGCGCTATCTGGACGGCTTCGCCGGATAAAGATTTTATCTATAAGAATAATATAGTTACAAACTGTAACTTTTTCTGGGTCAAAGAGGCCTCCAATACTGCAAAATATTCTATAGATAATTGTGTAATAGTAAACAATCAACACTATAAGGGAGAAGGATATTTAAAACCGTCAGATTTTGAGCTGAACGAGACTAATATTATAAAGCAAGGCAATATATCGCTAAGGATGATCAAGACTGTATTCGAACCATGGCCGGTTGATCATTTGCATATTATCCCAGACACACTTGGATACAATATTGGAGCCGGAATATTTAAATCTGTAAAAATTCGGAAATGAATGTGTCATCGTCAGTGCCGAAGTTTCCGGCGGATGAGGCTTACACACTAAGCTGGACAATAACCAATGAATTGGAATCAGTTTCAGTCAAGTCTTCTGCGATTTCTGAGCTTATCCATACAAATCGATAACCTATTAGGAGATGATAACAATGAACAAGAAATCCAACAATCGACGAACTTTTTTGAAGCAAGGGGCATTGCTCGGTGGCAGCGTCCTCCTGATGCGGTCGAATCCCGATTCAGCCATGGCGGAGGAGAAACCGAAGGCCGCTGGAGGAGAGCCGACCCAGCCGGCCAATGAGACGCTCAAGAGCATCCGGAGCTTGCGGACGATCCACGGCAACTTCCTCGATAAGGAGATACCGGAGGCCGCGCTCCAGACGGTCCTGCAGGCCAGCGTCCGAGCGGCGAATACCTCGAATATGCAGAACTACTCCATCGTGGTGGTCAAGGACCGGGAGATGATGAAGCAAGTATGTACCTACCAGGGAGGCTGCCTGCTTCTCTACTGCGTGGACTACAACCGCATGAAAACCCTCGCGGAGCACCTGGGGTATTCCTTCTTCCCAGACAACATGAACTGTTTTTGCCTTGCCGGCATTGATGCCATCCTGGCTCTCCAGACCGCTGCGATAACCGCCCGGTCTCTCGGGATTGACTACCTGATCACCAACGGCATTCATCGCGGGGACATGGATCGGGTATGGAAACTCCTCGACTTGCCCACGAAGCATTGTTTCCCGCTCATTGCGATGGTCCTGGGGTATCCGACAGAGGAACCGGCGTTTAAAAAAGGACGTCTGGATGGTCCCGGGATCATCCATTATGAGAAATATCACCGGCTGACCAAGGACGAGACTGAGGAGATGGTGCGCCAATACGACGACCCCAAGCGGCACCTGGCCCTGGAATGGCGGAAAGCCGGACAATCCACGCATTATCTGGATTGGGTCTTCACGCAATGGTGGCCGGCTCCCAAACCGACGGAGCAAGAAACCCAGATACTTCGCTTCCTGAAACGCAGCGGTTTTGTGGAGGCACAAAAGGCATGACCGACACAAGCACGAAACAAACCAGAGACCGGATCTGGCAGATCGTCGAGACCATCAACCGAACCTTCAAGGAGGGGAAGGGATTCGACCGACTCGGCCCCTTCTTCCATGACCGCGTGGTCATGGTCCTGCCAGGGCTTGACCGCCGCGCTGAGGGCAAGGCCACATGCCTGCGATACTATGAGGACGCCTGCTCGCGGATGGTCTTCCACAGGCTCGACGGCTCGGATGAGCAGATCGACATCTGGGGCAACACCGCGGTGGTGACCTGCCGGTACGACTGCGCCTGGGACTATCAGGGCAAGACCTTCACAGACGACGGGCATGAGATCCTGGTCTTCGTCAGGGAAGGCGAGGACTGGCAGATCGCCTGGCGAACCCTGATCCCCGGGTCTCGCCAGATCCAGGCGTGTCCGGTTGAGAAAGAAGAAAGAGGCAAGAAGCAAGATGTAAGAGGGATCTGTCTGGATCTGATGGCGACCTCGCCAGTCTGCCAGTTGACGACGATCGATGCGGATGGCTTCCCACACACCACGGCCATGAACAATCTGCGATATACCAGGGAATATCCTTCATTGGTTAATTTGCATGAAGAAGATGACAATGATTTCGTGCTTTATTTGTCAACCAGTATGCAATCTCCGAAGATGACACGTATACAGAATAATCCTAAGGTGTCTGTATATTTCTGCGATGCGAATCAATTCATTGGCCTGATGCTTGGTGGAGAAATTGAAGTTGTCGCGAATCAGGAACTTAAAAATCGAATCTGGCAAAAGGGCTGGACTATGTACTATCCCAACGGACCGGAAGGACCGGAATATGGAATCATGAAACTGACACCCTCAATAGCTAAAGGCTGGTGTCGGAATGGACCGTTTGAATTCAAATTATAAGTCATATATCAAAGCATAAAATTGTACTGTAGAAAGGAGAAAACAATGTCTAATGTTTTTAAGGCGATTCTTGTATTGGCCTGTGTTTCAGTAGTTTGGGCGGTTCAGTCCGAAGGACTCCTTTCGGAGAATGATAAAAACGCTGTCCCCCTTGTGCAACAGCAGGCCATTGAAAAGGCTGTACTGAAAACACATATCGAGATGACCCACGCAGACAATAATCTTGATGTAGAAAAATTCTTTAGCTATATCCTGAATTTCGACAAAGGGCTTATAATCCAGGATGGCCGATTGTTTAAAACCCGCCAGGAAGCTTATGAGGCTGTCAAAAAAGGATTTGAAGGGATTTCCCAGTTAAAGCGCACCTATGAACAGACTTATGTGACTGTCATCTCACCGGAGACTGCCTTACTCATAGCTCAAGGTACATCGACAGTCACTTTGTCGGACGGCCAAACGTTCAGCAGTCCCTTTGCGGTGTCTCTTGTTTATGTCTTGCGGGACGGTCAGTGGAAGGTGTTGCACGGTCATTATTCCGTTCCCAATCCAAGGTGACAAGGAGGAATCCGATGGCATTGAGTATTTTAGACGACAAATCAAAAAAACCTACTGATAATGACCTTGCAGAGGTCCTGGGACAAACCAAAAAACTGTGGGATGATTTGGCCGACCATGCTACCAAAGAGTATGAGCCTGTCATACAAGAATGGGTTTACGGCGGCAAGAATTACGGCTGGGCACTGCGGCTGAAGGATAAGAAGCGACCAATCTTTTATTTGATACCGTGCCAGCGTTACTTTCTCTGCGCGTTCGTATTCGGGCAAAAGGCGACTGAAGCTGCACGCCAAAGTGACCTGCCAAAGGATATTTTGACGACGATCAACGAGGCAAAAATTTATGCTGAAGGCAGGGGTTTTCGTTTGGAGGTGAGGAAGAAACAGGATGTTGGCATAATGAAGGGGCTGGCCGCCATCAAGATGGCCAATTAGCTCTGCACTAAAAAGATTTATTCCAAAGAAACATGGCCAAGACAATGAAACAACAGCGACAGGCAGGTTTCCTGATGGCCAAAATCCGCCAGGTCAGCGAGAGAATCTTTGTCCGTAGATTGAAAGAATACGGAATCGAGATTAATCCCGCCCAGGGCAGAATTATGTTTGCGCTCTGGCAAAGAGACGGCGTTTCGATAAATGAGCTTGCGAAGAAAACACAGCTTGGGAAATCCACCCTGACCAGTATGCTGGACAGGCTCGAAGAGATGGGATATCTCAAACGCCGGCATTGCCGAAAAGACAGGCGAAAAATCCTTATATACCGAACAGAAAAAGACAAAGATATGGAAAGCAAATACGTAGAAGCATCGCAGGAAATGACTATATTATATTATGAGGGATTTTCAACAGGTGAGATCAAGCGATTTGAGCAAGATTTGAAACACATACTCGATAATCTTACAACATTTGAAGTAAAACTTAAATAAACTGCCAGCCTGACAGTATAAGCAGGCACATCTGCAATTTTGCCATACTAAGCGAGGACTCATTTCCCCCGCATAACTACCATTATAATAAGCAGTTATATAAACCTCGTCTTAATGTAAGGCTCTTGGCACGATATTTGCACATACAAAATAGGAAGTTTTATATATATGGTTTCTAACCTGTCAAAACTTGAAGAGATAAATCTTTTGACCAGTGGTGCAAACTGGGCTTGGCCGCAGGTACTGCGCGATATTCTCAGGCCGAGAGGTGTAAATCTACTCATGGCTGATGACCCGCATGATTTCGTCCACATCATCCACAACAGGAGAATTCATACCACCATTGTAGATATGGACAGCGAAAAATCGAACTGGTTGGCGACAATAAAGATTATTCGCATGGATTATCCGATGCTGCCGTGCATCCTGCTGGCAAGCACAACAAATGAAGATATTCTCGGTAAAGCATTGCAGCTAAATGTCTTTGGTGTGATTGATAAGCCAGTGGATTTGGCTGTCCTGCAGCAGGTCTTAAACAGGTTATTTTTGAAGAAATATAACAGCGATATTTTCGCGGAATGAATTTGATTTCGTTTAGCCCCTGCGTCTTCCTGTCGGAAGACAGGAGCAGGGGTGACGGTTTGTTATTGATTTTGATGATTTGATTCGCGAAAATAAACCATAGTTGCTACTCTGCGAAGCGCTGCGTAGCACGAGAGTTTTTTTGGAAAGGAGTAGATACAAATGAAGATTCGGCCATTGGCAGATAAGGTGCTTGTCGAGCGCGTCGAGGCGGAAAACAAAACAGCCGGCGGAATAGTTCTGCCGGATACCGCTAAGGAAAAACCACAAAAAGGAAAAATCATAAGCGTCGGCGAAGGTAAAATTCTCGACGATGGGACACGAAAAGAAATGCAGGTCAAAAAAAGTGACCTGGTGCTTTTCACAAGTTATGCCGGTACAGAAATAAAAATAGAAGGCAAAGAGTTTCTGATTATGGATGAATCGGATATTATGGCAGTGATTGAAAACTAAGCGATTGCCGAATGTCAATTTCCGATTTTCGATTTCAAATCGACAATTGGCAATCGGAAATCGAAAATTTCATTACAGCGTTTTGATTATATCCTGAAAGGAGAAGGCAAAAAATGGCAGCTAAAAAAATAGCTTATGGTACTGATGCACGCGGGTATATTCTGGAGGGTGTGAAGAAACTATCCAAAGCGGTTAAGATTACGCTCGGACCCTGCGGCAGAAATGTAATCCTGGAAAAATCATACGGCTCACCAACCGTCACCAAGGACGGCGTCACGGTGGCCAAAGAGATCGAATTAGAAGATGCTTATGAGAACATGGGCGCACAAATGGTAAAGGAAGTGGCTTCTAAAACGTCCACCGTGGCCGGCGACGGCACAACGACGGCCACAATCCTTGCTGAAAGCATCTTCAGCGAGGGCCTTAAAAATATCACAGCCGGCGCTAATTCTATGCAGGTTAAAAACGGCATAAATCAGGCCGTCGAAAAAATCATCGAAGAGCTGCAAAAAATGAGCATATCCGTTGACTCGAGCAAGCAGATCGAGCAGGTTGCAACCTGCTCAGCGAACCAGGACCTTGAAATCGGCGGGAAATTAGCCGAGGCAATGGACAAAGTCGGCAAAGACGGCGTCATTACCGTTGAAGAAGGGCAATCCCTGGAAACAGTAGTCGAGCTGGTCGAAGGTATGCAGTTCGACAAGGGCTATCTCAGTCCGCATTTTATCAACAAGCTGGAAAATATGTCGGTTGTTCTGGATAAGCCTTATATCCTGGTGAACGAGAAAAAAATTAGTTCGGTAAAATCGATGATTCCGCTGCTTGAAAAAGTTGCCAAACAAGGCAAACCTCTGCTGATTATTGCGGAGGATGTCGAGGGAGAAGCGCTAGCGACGCTTGTAGTCAATAAATTGCGCGGCGTTCTGCAGTGCGCCGCCGTCAAGGCGCCCGGTTTTGGCGACAGGCGAAAAGCCATGCTCAGCGACATCGCTGTCCTGACCGGCGGCGAGGCCATTTTTGAGGACCTCGGGCTGGAATTGGAGAATATTGAGCTGCGGCAGCTTGGCTCAGCCAAACAAGTGAAAATCGACAAGGATACAACCACCATCATCGAGGGAGCAGGTAGCACCGATGCTATCAAGGGAAGAATCGAACAGATTAAAAAGGAAATCGAGAGCTCCACAAGCGATTACGACATAGAGAAGCTCCAGGAACGTCTTGCGAAACTCTCCGGCGGCGTTGCGATTATTAAGGTCGGGGCAGCCACTGAAGCCGAGATGAAGGAGAAAAAGGCCCGTGTGGAAGACGCGATGCACGCCTGCAGAGCTGCGGTGGAAGAGGGAATCCTGCCAGGCGGCGGTGTGGCCATGCTAAGAACTCTGCCGGCCTTAGATAAAATCAAAGCTTCCGGCGATGAGAAGATTGGTGTCGATATAGTTCGAAGAGCCATTGTAGCACCGATTAAACAAATCGCTGAGAATGCCGGATTAGACGGCTCAATCGTGGCCCAGAAAGTCATGGACAGTAAAGAAAAGAACTTCGGCTATGATGCTCTGCGGAAGGAATACGGGGATATGATTAAATTCGGCGTGATTGTACCGACAAAGGTTGAAAGGGTGGCGCTGCAGAATGGCGCATCAATTGCGTCGCTGCTTCTTACGACTGATGCTATTGTCAGCGAAATTCCCGAAAAGAAAGAGATTCCTGCGATGCCGCCTGGGGGTGGCGGAATGTACTAACATAGGAGAAAAACCCCCAAATAAACTTGTCCTCGCGCAGGCGGGGATTTGGGGGCTAAATATTTAATCTCGCCCTCATGCCCGTTTGTACAGGCAAACATGGGGGCGATTTTTTTATTTTTGTTTTGGAAATGAATTTGTGTAAAACACATTCCTTTGCCGATAATTATTGTAAAGTGTTTGGCCCCTGCGTCTTCCTGTCGGAAGACAGGAGCAGGGGCGACGGTTAAAATTCTGCAAAAGTTCAAAAGGTAAGCAAGAAGCCATATATGAGCTTTCGCTTCTATACAAATATGGTATCACAAGCATCCCGAGGCCTTGCGGCAGTAATTTTTTTCACGGGACTGCTATTAATCGGCTTTGGAGCTGTCATTTTAGTCTTACCGAAGATTTTTGCATTTCTTGCCGCTATGGTGTTTTTCATAGCCGGTGTTGGCTGTGGTATTACAGCACTTAAAATCTTTTTGGCACAAAAACAGTTAGACAAGTTCACCAGCAAAGAGTCGTCTGACTACACAGAAAGTATCGAAATCTTTGCCGATAGATACTCCAGTGATGATAGCTGAAACCGGGTATTCGTGAACCCTGCAATAAATCCGTTCCCTTGACTTTTCCTTCGACCTCGCTGCGAGCCTGCCATGAGGACATCCGGCTGCCGTCGATAAGCTCAGGCTCCGAGCCTGTCGAGGGGAGCTCAGTCGAAGACATTGTCGAAGAGGTGACAATTTTGAGATACTTTCTAAATATGCAGCGTGTTCAGCCGCTTTTTTTCTTAAGGATTTTTACGCTAAAGCAGCTAAGATAATTACCCGAAATAAGTTAGTAGCGTTTTACGGGCCTGAATATGGATAGTTTGATGCTCAAAGGAAGGTTTTTTTTAGTGATATTATCGGCACTTGTATGCTGCACATCAAATGTGAGTTTGTGCCGGTCTAAAGTTCCGCTCACATCGACCCGGATCGGGGAAATAATCACACAAGGGTCTGTTAGTCCCATCCGTCCAGATAGGCTAACCAAAGCGGAACGGATTGAGCCTCTTTTGTCGCAGTCCGTTGCTGATAGGTTTTACGAGATAGCCTCTGCTCTTATTGGTTCTGACAATGTCACTACGCCGCAGGCCGAGCAGGCAATTGTATTTTTAACCGCCGCTCGGGAGCTGGCCGGCACTTCATCTCGACTTAATCCTCCTGCAGGCTCGCTGGGGAGCTCACTTAATTCTGAACGAATTCTGTCATTATTGATAAGGCTTGCGTGTGAAAATTCAAACCGAGACAATTCTCAACAAGTTTATAGCTGGCTTGCTGAGTACGTAAGTAAATCGGCCCGCCTGCCCAAAGTATCTGGAGGATTTGATAGAGAAAACGCAGGGTGGTACGGCGGGCAGGCTGACCTCGATGTGGCCAGATCGGCGATTACATATCTGCTCGATCGCTGCGATACTCGTGAGCAGCGGGAGAAAATCCTGGAGCAAATTATGGCTGAGCTTGAGGGAAAGAATGCCGCTTTAGATTCCGAAGCAGCTACTTTGCTGGGCCTGTTAATGGTGGAAAAAGCCGATTTTATTGCCGCTCAATCGCTTTTTGTTAGAGCTTACTTAAATAACAAATATAATAAACAGGCATTTACAAAGCTGGTTGAGCTTGCCCCTGAGAAGGTCAGTCCGGCAATATATTTTGAGCATCTTAGGTTAATGCTGCGTGAAAATCCTATGGATATCGACGCGGCGCTGGCCTTTGCACAGTATGCCGAATCCGCTCATGGCGGACACCTTTACGACATAGCTGCCGCAGCTTATAAATATTGTGCTGATTTATTTAGCTTCCTCAATCCGGATGAATCTTTGCCTCCGAGTATCTACCTTCCCTGGATAATCAGCAGCTACAATAGCGAACAAAACCGGGGCAACTGTGTACAAATTGCCGAGTACGTTCGTAGAAACGGCCGGTTCGACATTCTCGTCGAGGCTTTGGCCGGCAGAGCGGCAGCGAAAATAGGCGACAAAGATGAGGCAGAGCGGATATTCCAGGCAGCCGAGCTAAAAGCCCAGCAGCTTCTTAAGCAGGGTCCCGAACCCAATGAATCTGCAGCGGAGATTCAAACCGACATTTACCCACAACAGCTTAACGCCAAGCAGTTTGCATGGTTTTATTGTTTTGCTAAAGAAGACGCATCTAAAGCTTTAAACTGGGCCAACAAGGCATATTCAACTGATTCCGGTTCGGCTTTTGCCTCTGCCCTTCTGGCTTATGCGCTGATGATGAATCAGCAGATGGAATGGGCTAAGCCCCTTGTTGAAAATTATGAGCGTAATCAAATCTCAGATTTAGTGCAGGCCCAGGTTCAATTAGCAGAAGGGCAGAAAGACGCTGCGATTGAGACTCTAAAGTCCGCTATTTCTCGAGACCCCGCCTCGCTTGCAGCAGAACGAGCAAAAGAGCTTTTGGCCCAGCAGGGCCAACGGTACAGTCCACCTGTTGACCCTAATTATGTCCTTTCCGTGCTGAGAAATAGTTTTGGCCAGGCGATCGTTCCGGAGTTTATGAGCCCTGATAAAATAATATCGGTTCAGTTTAGTGCCGGCAGCAACGAGTTTTCCTACGGCAGTGAATTAAGTCCGATGGGACAAATTACTATAATGAATAATTCTCCTGAGCCTATCGTCATTAGTAACGATGGGTTATTCAACGGCAATATCAGGATCGATGTCACTATTAGTGGAGACCTCAATAGGAATATGCCGAGCTTAGTGTCTCTTAAGATTGGTTCTGCGCCGGTTATTGAGCCGGGCAAGAGCCTTCTTGCTCCTGTACGGCTTGTGACGGGAGAGCTCAGGCAGTTGCTGCTTGGCTTCCCACAGGCATCTTTAAATTTAGAGTTCACGCTTTATCTTGACCCAATCCCTGGTGGGCTGCTTTGTATTAAGCCGGTTAAAATTATGGTGAGAAGGCCGGGAGTCGAGCTGAGCAGTAGTTACCTTCAAAATCTATTCAGCTCGATTAGAACGTCTCGGACCAGCCGGAAAATCAGCATCGCGGAGCTGTTTGTCGGACTTCTGAAAGAACAGCATACAATGACCGGGCAAGGGACGCTTTATAGATATAAGTATGCCGAATGGATGCCGAGTTTTCTGAAATCGGCGTTGTTGCAGGATTCGGGATTACTCCTCAATACTGTCAAAGACAATTGGGAAGTTAATGTCCATACTATGGCTGAGATGCTTTCATTGCCGTTAGATGCCGAGCTGATGAATGTTGTTGCAAAGAATCTAAAACATCCCAGGTGGCCTGTTCGTATGATAGCTGTTTATTTATTAGCGAAGAGTTCGGAAAACGAGTTTGACGGAGTTCTAAACTGGGCTGCTGAAAATGATTCGTGTGTGCTCATCCGTGATATGGCATCTGCCTGCACAGCATGTCCGGCGCCATTAAGTGACAAGCCCATGTAAAACATGGGGCCAAATAAATAAAGTTAACCCCCAGTTTCACCGTGGGTCTTCCTGCTGGTGATAGGTTCCCGTGAAAATGAAGCCTGTAGATAGGTGGCTAAGTTGACCTTGCGGTTTCTCAAATCCAGCTTACGGCGAATGTTCTCACGATGCCGTCTTACCGTTGCTGCGGAAATGCACCGGAGCTGGGCGATTTCCTTCGTCGATAGTCCGTTGCGAATCATTGTGCCGATCGCAATCTCGACGGGCGTCAATTGCATGTGCTCTCTTGATAACTGGGTAAGAAATGGAGATGTTATTTCCTGTAAACTCTGTCGGAGCAGCGTCACGTAGGACCTCTGTCGGCCGGTTACCTCAAGCTCCAGTTCAAATACAATGGGCATTATAATCTTCTGAATGTTGGCAAGTATGGAAGCCCTGATTTCCTGCTTTTCATCTTCGAGCCTGGAAAGAACCGCTCGCAGGGCTATATTGGCCTCTTGTAACGCCTGGTGCTCTCTTTGTATCGCCTTATGTGCGTCGCGAAGATCAGCTTCAGCTTTCATGTGCATTAAAACACTGCCAACCCGCTCGGCAACCGCACGAATCAGGGCATATTCCTCCTTCAGAAATGGGCTATCGGCGTCAGTGGGAACTACCCGTCGATAAAATACTTCAGCCACGCCGACCGGCTTGCCATCGGCGAAGATGTCGGCAGCCATCCGCCAGTTGCTTTCGATGAATCCGCCGGTTATATATTCCTTGTCTCTATAAATAATCCGCGCACAGGCATGCTCAGGAAACTGCCAGCTCCGGGGCAGGCAGTCAACAACGCTCTGCAAAAATTTGTCCGAAGAATGAAAGTGCATCTCCTGGAGTGTGGAAATTGTGTAGAGACAGTCTAATTCCTTTATACGTTCCCGCAATGCCAGCTCAAGCCCCGTTCGAAACTTCTCCGGGGCGGCACATTCTAACTCCGCGACACGATTTCGCAGGGATTCAACTTCTTTCAAAAGAGCATTACGAGTAAGATGATCTACCATTTCAAATTATCCATTAAATACACATAAACTACAAGTTTATTATAACATTTAGAATATTATCACGCCTTGATTACCATAAGTCAAGAACTATTTTATATCGGATATGATAAATGTAACTATTTAATTAACAAGATATTACGCATATTAATATCAGGAAGAATAGTAATGATAGATAAGGTAATAAAGCATTATTATGTGTTATTTATATGTAATATATATGTATATATTAACACATTAAATATAGGTATTAAGTGTGAATAGTATGAGGGTCATGCAAAAATGGTAATCCTATATAATTGAATTCGCTATTTGCTTAATTCTGTCATCTGGACTGATTAAATAAATGCTTTCGTTACCAAATACTGGAGGTTAGGTTTCATCTTGAAACAGGCACAAAAGAAATTAGTTATGAAAGCCTTGAATGAGGAGCCTACTATTCTGCCCTTTACGCCTTTATCTGAGCTTGAGCATCTGCTAAAGGTAGCCAATGCGGTTTCGATCGACGCTAATAAGGTATGGGCGGAAATCTGGTCAGAATTCAAACATATTGTTACTTCGGATGGTTTAGTTGTTTCGGACGTAAAGGATGGTTTTGTTCCTTCCTGCGGATGGCCTGAGTTTCTTGAAAAATTCTGGTTGCTGAAACACTACCTGGATTCTATCCAGCGAATATGCACAAAGAAGCATTAGGTCACGCTTGCGTGGTGGTAAGATGCTCGATTTAGGGGAGAATTCGCAGGCAGTTACTTACATGCTACGTACAGCACAGAAAACGAGGAAAGATTATGTCTGTAACAGTATCGAACAACGTCGTATCTAAAACAGCTATTGAACCTTTAGTCGATGACCTCATGCAACGGGTCATTTCCCAATCGCCGGGAGAATTCGAGTTTCATCAGGCTGTTAATGAGGTTGCCAAATCGGTAATGCCGATTGTGCAGGCAAATCCTGCTTACCGTGAGGCAAAAGTGCTGGATAGGCTGGTGGTGCCTGATAGTGTGGTTACGTTCCGCATCAATTGGGTTGACGACAACGGAGAAGTTCAGATTAACAGGGGTTATCGGGTCAGGATGAACGGCCTGATCGGCCCCTATAAAGGCGGGCTGCGGTTTCACCCTTCGGTAAATCTGGGCATGCTGAAGTTTTTGGCATTTGAACAGGTTTTAAAAAACAGTTTGACGACTCTGCCTATGGGTGGCGCCAAGGGCGGCTCGGATTTCAATCCCAAGGGACGAAGTGACGGGGAAGTCATGCGATTCTGCCAGGCTTTTATGAACAATCTCTACCCGTACATTGGTCCTGACATCGATGTTCCTGCCGGTGACATCGGAGTAGGCGAACGTGAGATTGGTTTCTTATTCGGCCAGTACCGCAAGCTAAGCGGGTGCTTTCATGGCTCCATGACCGGCAAAAGCCCCAACTGGGGAGGCTCCCAGTTGAGGCCGGAGGCAACGGGTTATGGCGCCGTCTATTTTGCTAATGAGATGTTGGCGTCTCGTGACGAAAGCGTAGAGGGGAAAACCGCAACGGTTTCCGGCTCCGGCAACGTGGCTCAATACACCGTTGAAAAACTCAACGCCCTTGGAGCAAAAGTAGTCACGCTTTCTGATTCGGGCGGCACAATTGTGGATAATGAGGGCATCAATGATGAAAAACTCGCCTGGATTAAGGAGCACAAGAATTTCAGACGCGGCAGAATCAGCGAATATGCAAAACAATTCAAAGGCAGCACATATATGCCTGGTAAACGTCCCTGGAGTGTACCGTGTGACCTGGCTTTCCCAAGCGCCACCCAAAACGAAATTGACGAGGACGGCGCAAAGCAATTAGTCGGCAACGGTTGTTATTGTGTGAGCGAGGGTGCTAATATGCCCACAACACCTCCGGCTGTTGAGGTCTTTCTAAATGCGCAAATCCTCTATGGCCCAGGCAAGGCGGCTAATGCAGGCGGTGTAGCTGTGTCCGGCCTGGAAATGAATCAAAACGCCGGATGTATGCGGCGCTCCCGCGAAGAAGTTGACAATCAGCTTCGGCGCATTATGCACTCCATCCATGAGAACTGTGTAAAGTACGGCAGAGAGAACGGCTCTTTTGTGAACTACGTCCATGGCGCCAACATTGCAGGCTTCATTAAGGTAGCGGACGCTATGGTGCAACAAGGCGTCGTCTAATCACAACGGCAGGTCTCTATTGAACCGGCGGGACGTAACTGCTGCCCGTATGTTTCTTATAAATTTCTGTTCATTTTTAGCCGTCACCGCAGCGGAGACGGCTTTTTTTTGCACAAATTTCCCAAAATTTATGTTGTAATATCAGCAGATTTTTGTAACATTTTCTGGCTTATTAGCCTTTTGTGAATTTAAGACCGAGTCTTTACTTGTTTGAAAGGGTTGTTTTGATGCCAGCTAAAGTAAATCAGAAGAAATGCACTGGCTGCGAATCCTGCGTGGAGGAATGTCCGAGCGAAGCGATCAGCATGGTGAATGAAAAAGCAAAAGTCAACGTTGATAGCTGCATTGACTGTGGAGTTTGTATAGAAGCTTGTCCTGATGAGGCAATCAGCATGGACTAAGAAAAACAAATGCAAAATTCAAAAATCAAAATTGTGGAATCCGCCAAAGGCGGATGAATTCCTTAAATTTTCATTTTGCTTTTTGATATTTAATTTTTCGTTGGCCCCATCGTCTAGGTAGGCCTAGGACATCGGGTTTTCAACCCGGCAACAGGGGTTCGAATCCCCTTGGGGCTATTCTACTATCGGCCAAGATTGCGGTTTTCATCGTGTCTTGGCCGTTTTGGTGTCTATGGTTGTCTATGAGAATCTCTTGTTTTCTGCGGTTTGTGTCCAAGCTGGTGGCCAAGACAAAATTCCCAAAGTTCGGCAGAAAATTCAAAGCCTTTTGTTCGGCTCCCTCAAAGGTTCTGGCGTAGGTGTCGTAGGTCAGGGAAAATGAAGAATGCCTTGCAAGTTTCTGGACAACCTTAGCGGGTGTTGCACTGTTTGCAAGGTAAGAAATGTAAGAATTACGCAGCGAGTGAAAGCAGATTTCGTTTCCGTCCCTGTCCGTTAGCGCAATTTCCGCTACCATTAAATCGTCCCTGATAAGACCTGCCGTGTTAATCCACCTGCCAAAGGACACAAACACCCTGTCGTTATCGTTTGGCCTTATACAGGCTTTCAGGGCTTGTAAAAGGGCAACCATAGCGTGCGGTATAGGCTGCAAGGCTTCTTTGCCGTTTTTGGCAATTGAAGCCCTAACACGAACAAAAGAGTTTTCCTCTGACAGGCTTATATCGTCCCAGACAAGGTTCAGCAGTTCATTCCGCCTTATTCCGGTAGTTCCTGCAAGCATATACAAAACCGCTCGTTCCTGCCCTGTTGTCCTGCCGATAAGGACATTCTTTTCAAAAGTAGTCTTGATTAAATGAACAAACTGTTCAGGGGTCAATATTCCCTTTTTAGCGGAATCTCTTGCAGGCTTCTCCATTTTTGTAATTGGATTCTTTATAATCCTTTGGTCTTGTTCTGCCCAATTCAGGAAAGTTTTAAGTGCATTGAGATAATGGCCCCTGCTTGTGCCGCTGTATCCTTCTTTTTTCAACTTGCCAGAATAAATCTCAGTCGCCGATTGTGTAATATCCCTGAAATAATAAAATCGACAATCAGTAACTATCTTTTTAAGCCTGTTTTTGGTTCGGACAGCATAGTCCCTTGAAAAACCTTTGGCCTCAAGAATTTTAACATAATCGCTTATATGCTCAATCAAAGGTTTGGTTATCTCTGCCCGCTGGCCGTCCATTAACCCCCAGGACACAAGTTTTCTTAGCAAACTATCCGGCAGGGTTTCTATCCACTGGTTTAGTTTTATATCAGGATCAAGCCCTGCAACCCTGCAATTGACAAGACTTTCGATATTGCGTCCCAATGCTTCAGATACCCGCTTGTCGGCAAAAGCCGGTATCTTGTGCCTAAGCTTGTTATGGTCGAAAATATCGACATACCATTTAGCGGATTTTCTTATCTGTCCGTCCCTGTCCCTGTATGTAGCCTTGTAAACTCTCATATCTCACCTGCCTTTTTATCAATAAGATTTATCACAAATAGTTATCATAATTTTAGTACGGTAGTCGCCATTTTATCGATGATACATCCGATTCTATTGAGGACACATCGGACTGTAATGAGGATATGTTGGATTCTATCGAAGATACCTCACTCTGCATCGAGGATACATCCGACTTTATCCGAGACACTTCCGACTCTATCGAGGACACGTCAGATTCTATCGAGGACACGTCACTCTCAATTGAAGCCAACCTATCTTCCAGTGAATATTTCATACCTTTTTCTATACGTTTCTTCGTGAATATATTGGACTTCATCGAGGACACGTCAGATTCTATCGAGGACAAAGTAGACCTGACCATAACAAGTTGCCATAAAATCGCTATTACACAAAGAGCCAGAACAGTTTTGAATGGGAGTTTTTCCGAAATCTTATCTCCACAAAGTTTGATAGCCGACACAACTTCACTAAAGTCAATTCTCAAATTCATAACTCACCTTGCCTTTTACTTTTACTTTTTTACTTCTACTTCAACCACAAAGTGGATACGGAGACAATTAACAATAGCATTATAAGTATCAATCCACAAATAACGTAAATGGTCAACAACCATACTAACCATGCTGGTTTCTTCTCTGTACGGCTACCTATCCCCGCTTTTTTGAGAAGAACCAAGCCTACCCAAAAAAATGGATTCAAAATGTACATCGTCAGCAAACCCATAACCGAAGGATAGGACAAGTTTACTTCTCCTTCTGACACTTTTTTCACTAAGTAACAAAACCAACCAACTATCCCATAGACAAATAAAATCCAACCCATGACACGATAGATTTTTATCTTTGTCATAACTCAAATCCCATCAAATCAATTTAGCGATCCTTACCATTTTTCTTTTTGGCGATTATAAGCCCAAAGTACTTAAACAATATATCAGCAGTTTCCACCTTGCAGCTTCCGCCTTGCATAATCCGGCAAAGAGCAGCTTTGTCTATACCTGTTTTTTTGCCGATTTGGTTTAAACTTTCGCCGGAGGCCTTTATTCTTTTTCTTATTTCCTCGATTATCATAGACACCATTATAATCTCCCGTTGATGAACGTCAACACAAAAAGAGATTTCTTTCAAAATTTTTTTGACCGCTTTCAAAAATAAAAATCACGCTCATTCGTTCGCTCGCTCTGCTCTCTTTATAAGCTCGCTTCGCTCACTTCTTCGCAAAGACAGCTTTTTTCCTTCAACCATTTCATTTTCTTTTTGCTCAGTATCTAACATAACAAAACACCTGTATAGGGTGGCTTATTATAAAATACTTTAGTTTCTAAAGCGGTGAAGCCATTCTACACCTTTAGTTTCTAAAGTTGTTCGGGTGGTTTTTGCTGATTTTGGTTTTGCACAGCTTTAGTTTCTAAAGTTGTACCTGCTTTAGTTTCTGAAGTTGTTTTTAAGTTAGCAACCTGCTTTTTCTTTCTGAATCCTCTGTTCACCGGCCCAGCTCTTGACTTGCCTTTGCCAGGCTCAAAGCTATCCGTCCCGTAGTCCCACCAGTTCTTAATCAGGGCGATTTTGTGGGATTGCCTCTTAACCCCGCAACCAAGCTCGACAATGCTGATAAATCCGTGTTCTGCAAGCCGGTCTATCGCCTTGCTTATCGTAGCTGTGGAATACCCAAACTGGCCGTGTATCGATTTATAACTTAAAACCAGTTTGCCGTTATTACCTGCGTAAAACCTTGTATTGCTTCTGCGCCGCCTGCTCGGTTCGTAGCTATCCAGCTTTAGCCGCATGTAAAGCTCAAGAAGTATCTGCTTTGCCGCACCTGTTAAGCTAATAAAGGCTCTTGATCGCAGCATTTTTTTGCTTAATACCAAGCGGTCGTTTTGCTGGACGGTCGTTTCATAGACCCAAGACGAATCCCTTTTTTCCTCGCTGTCCATTACAACCGCTCCCCCTTAACAGATAAAAGGTATTGGCGTAGCAACAAATCAAAGTCTATCCAACAGATTTGTCGCTCAGCCTGATTAAGCGGCCTTTGCAGGTAAAGCAATAATTCTCCGATTCGCTCTTTGAGTTTTTCGCTTGACTTGTCAGCGGGGATATAGTAAGTTGTTTCCCATTGGTCGTTTTCTCTGGCCGCTGTTGACGCAGCGGCTTTTTTTATTCCTGTTTTCACAATCGCAGTTCCTTTCTTTGTGCCTGCCATTGCTTCCTGTGCGGACAATCTGACTTGACATAAGTATCTAATTCGGCTCTGGAATATAATATTTTTCTGCAATTACCAAGCTTAATAGGCAGCAGCCCAAAAGCCCCCGTAGCATTGAGCTTATAGAAAGTAGCGCGTCCGATGTTCAGGCAGGCACAGACTTGTGGAATCGTTAGAAGGGCAGGTTGAATTTTTTCGGGGATAGCATCACTCATTGCCGCTCCCCCTTGTGCTGGTTTTGATAAGCTTCTCGCGTTCATACAGAATCGCAAGCCTCTTCTCAGCAATGAGCCGTTTGATTGTTGCTTTCAGCCGCGCGATTCTTTGGTCATAATAGTCAATAGGTTTTCGTTTCATACTATGAGAGTAATACTCTATGAACGAAAACCGTTCACGTGATTAAACGTGAATTATCGTGACGCAATGTGAGCAAACGTGGGAAATCAGAAATGAATCTAAGAATTGCTTAAAACGTATCCTGTGCCTTTTATTAAGTTAACCTTACAAGGTATTTTCTTTTTTTTCAAAACGCCTCTTAAAGTGCTGATTTGTCTGCGTAGGTACTCCGACGCCTCTTTATTTGAGCTTTCATTGTCCAACTTCTGGAATGATACTCCCCGCCCAAAAGATTTGACAAGGTTTTTCAAAATTCCAACTGCGCCCGCAGGTAATCGCAAGTCTTTGTCGTCAAAAAATGCCTGTGCCTGTTCGAAGGAAAACCGTTTGTTTATGTCCCTTGTCTTATGCTGCCCTTTCGTCAGACCGGCCTTCTTATGCTCAGATAGCTTCTTTTCGTTTTGCTTTGTGCTGGCTTCTTTTATCCAACGCTTTAGCTCGCTAATAAACCTCGCGTCTGCCAATCCCATCCAAAGGGCTGGATAAGGAAAACTACCATCCCGAATAGCAGAAGCTACTATCTCTATCGCATTATGCGTATGCTCATTATGATAGGGGTATTCACTCTGACATTGTCGCAGCATATCTACGAATTGTTCTTTAGGGCTGATATATTTTTCAATCCGCTGATAACAATCTAACTGAAGGTTTTGGTCTTTGCTTTGAAGTGCCGATTGCAGTTCTTCAAAGAGCTTTAATAGCCCCTCCAGATATTCCGCCGTAGTCGGTTTATTCTGGCCGCTGGCAAGGTCGGCCTGTATCCCTGGTTCTTTTGCCGGTTGCGTTCCTAAACACGGCAGCGCACACTCTAAAGCCTTTACCAGACGCCCGGATCGGCAAGACAATCCGAAATTGGGCAGGTGCATAGGACTGGTGGCGGGGAGGTTTTTGTCGTTCTCTACCTCCGCATTAAGTTCGTCCCGCAACCGTTCAATCCTTTTGGCAAGGTCGCCTTTGCCGTCTGATTCCAACTTTAGGATAATCGGATTTATCCCCAGCTTGTTGTGTATGCTGAAGCGATAGTCCAAGCAATGATTGGGTCGATATTTCTCTGGCAGCTTTTCACAATAACGACAAAGGGGAATTGGGTTAGGTTCATCGGGGGGATGTTCCACAAGTTCACAATCTGATGCGCCTATACTTACCCACTCATTGAGGTCTTTGATAATCCGAACTGCTAATTGCTGCTCTTCTGTCTGTCCGCCATTTTCCCCGCCGCTGGTCTCTATCGGCTTTAGCAAGTCAACTTTCTCCTGCTCACGAGCCGTATGTTGCTCTGCTTTTGTTTGTATTTCTTCAAACGTCTTAATAACAGTGTCGATACTGGTATATAATCTGTTACATCCGCTGCATATCACATCGGTCAAATCATCTATGGGAGAATAAGCGTATCCAACCGCGTCAAACTGTCGCTGTAAAGGAATATCTTTCAGCTTGCAATATATGTCGAGTAGTTTTCCAGTTGGTGTGTTACTACCTGCGAGTTTATTGATTTTTCCAAACATTTCGCAGATTTCCTTGTGTGGTTGAGAAAGTCTGTCCTTGAAGGTAGGGTCTTTTGACAAATAAATCTGAACCATGTCTTCTGTTTCTCGTCTTAATAGCTCGTGTTGCTTCAGGTTAAGCTCCGCAGCAATATCAATTTGATGACTTAACGGCATTTCCTCAATTTTTAACCTCGACGCTTTCTCATTTAGGTTCTTATATTCATTTTCTACTTTTGCTCTCGCTTCCTTTTGAGCTTGTTCCCTCAGTTTGCTATTTACGAGGGAAAGGACACGGCTCGCAAAGTCCCTTAATTTTTTGAGTTGGTTGATTACTTTGCTGATTGTCTGTCGTTCCAAATTAAAAACTATATCATCGACAACCTCGGAAGATTTGATACACCAGTCCATAACATCTTGCAGACCGTCTAAAGGGTTGTCCTTATGAGCAGGCAAAGCGGGCAGTGCTGAATAATCCCCCCGAAAGCGCATAGCACATTTACGGGCATCGTTGTATATCTCAACAAGGTTTTCGTGTGAGTAATCGCTTTGTAAAAATTTTCCAATAGCTTGATGTAACTTTTCAGGCGTGTTTATTGTTTGTGTGTCCATATTCACCGTCCTTTCATCGGGCTGCCTGAGCAACAACAGGTAAGGACGGTGAACCCGAAATCCTGCTGTTGCCCAGACACTTGACCGGTAGCTTGCCGGTCGTCCCGAACGCTATTAAGCGCATTTTACAAAAACAACGCAGGCCGGTCAAACGAATCTCTCGTCCGACGCTGTGTATCTCTCGCAGCGACGCCTCAGAAGTGTGGTGTGGAAACTGACAGAACTGAATTAAGTATGGGTAGGCCAGTGGAATAGAGCTGGATAGTCTAATGTGGTTGATTTTTATTCAATTCTTCCAAAAGAAGCTCTCTCGTAATATACAATGTCTTCCCAATCTCTGCTTTCTCAGCCGACCTCTTTTCATCTATCAATCTACCAGTCGCATAAAAATGAACCCATTCCCAAATAAACGCAAACCATCTATCTGTTACCTGTGCAAGTGGTTCTGACAAGCAGTTGATATGGGTAGGTTGAATGCGGTCTAACCTGAGTCCACACAACTTACTTTTTAGATAAGGGGATGTAGGTAATGGGAAAATAGAACGATATTGCAGTGCCGTAATAGCTTGAATTGCTTGTGGGTTGTAATTTCGATTCACCTCGTTGTTCTCGTCCACAAGGGTGTAAAGTGGTACGCAAAGGATGCAATGTCTGAAGTGTTTCGGAATGCCCGCTGTCTCTGTAGGTAAGCAAGAAGTCAAAACAACCACAGGTCGCATTTTAACCTTGTAAACGATAGGAGCTTCCGTAGAACGAATACCCAATTCCATATGCGGCGGCTTGCTCGACCCGTCGATATAAGAACGTATTTGTGTGAAGTTTTTTGATACTAACCGATACTTTCGTGATTCTGGGGTAGCAGGGTCATAAGAAAGAGGTTCGATTATGTGAAACTTGTCTTGAAAATATGGAACAATGGTATAACAGATAACACTCGGCTTGACAGTCCCCATACTACAGGGTTCTACCGAGTTTCCTTCAAGCAGACTCTTTAAGCTCTGCTCCATTAGTCACGGAAGATTTCTCTTACCTCTCCGGCGTCTGGACTATCTAAGATGACGTCGCCCTCTGGTATGTTTAATGGACTCTCCGCATCAATCGCTTCGAGTAACTGCGCGAGTGCTGCGTCGATTTCACCTGGCTTCCTGCCCTCGTCTACTTTAGGAATCTTCAACTGTCTAAACTTTTCTCTCAGGTCATTGAAGACCTTGAGAGGCAGGAGACTAACTGGGTCTACGAAATGTGTAGGTTTATGAATGCCACTGAAATCAAGAGCTTGTCCCCTTACCGAATTTCTCATTGGTGCGGTTTCAAAATAGACATAGTCCAGCAGTTCATTATATGGCATACCTGCGAATCTGTCCAATACCGTTAAAATGACACTTTCAGCGGTCAGATTATCAAATTTAAGACTTGGCTTTTCAAACATAGGTGGTTGCCAATGAACTGGAATGAACTTTCCTGCTTCGGGTTCCTCCTCTGGTGGAATCCTGAAATCCTCCTTTAGTATCTTATCAAGAGTCGAAGACCAGGGGCCGTAATGCAAGAAAATCCAGTTCAGGTCGGTCAGACGCTTTCTCTCCCACCCATAGAATCCGCACTCCACCAAATAGACCAGTTTTGTGGTTCGCACCTGTCCAGGGTGAGGATAGTGATTCTCTCGGCAGTAAGAGCAGATTCTTGCCACCAGTTTATGCGCTATTGTCTTGAAGTCCATGGCCCTCTCAGAATGATTCTTTCACCTTTGACTATTAGCACTTGTCCGTGTATAGATACCGATACATTCAAACAGTCCACTCCGATTATTATAATTATACCCTTTTATCGGTTAAATTTCCAGAGGTTCTTAAATATCTTGCAACGCGTGTGTGTGTTTTTACAGCAAAATCCACGAAAAATAACTAATTTCGCCTCGCCTATTTTACAACAAAACCCGTGTGAAAAAATGCGATTATGACAAAATAACAACTAACCAGCATCAAGGTCTTCGTGGATATTGTTAAACTGTTCTAAGGCAGCTCTTAATCAAATAGCACGACAATCTATGCTTACGTTTGAACCGCAAAACCATCGAGACAGGCAGGAATATCCTCAGGCTTGTGAACAACAGTATATGCCCATTTACCAAAACTTCCTTCGGCGTTTACAGCATTCACCCACCGCACAGCCGCCTGTGCCTTAACGCTTTCCAGCGGGTCATATCCCTTCGTCTCAAGAATCAAGTATCGTTGCGAAGGCCCTTTCAGTCGAATAATAAAATCAGGAGTATAATCGTGCAACTGTCCGTTATCCAAATAGGGTATAGCAAGCCCCAAGCCCGTATTCTTTACAAAAGCTTCAACCGCCTCGTGCCTGTCAATGTAATATGCTGCTGACTGCTCCCAACGCTTCGTATCGGCAACAACATAATTCAAGTGACTCTTAACAATTTCGCGGACATCTTTGCTCGTCCAATAGTCAACCTCAGCCGTAGAGCCAGGGCCGCGGTTTGCTTCATAAATCGGCACTTCCGGTTCTTCTCCCGAAGTTGTATCAGGACGTATCGACTCTCTAAGCCGCTCAATCAGCCAGCCATACCACGGCGCAAGGAATAGGTCTTTTTTGTCTGCCGGTGGAATAGCCCGAACCTTCTCCTCGATGAACCGATGAATAACAGCGGTGAGCTGCGGGAATAGTATATGAGCAGGTAAATTTGTGCTTCCCTGGCCAACGTAATTTTTCGTAAACGTCCGCGCCATATCAAAGACAAGCTCCTGGATACGATGACTCGCGCGGAATTGTTGGAGATTTACGTCGTCTATCTTCCCTGGGCCACTTAACGACAATCGCCCTTCATTGTTTATGCTAAGGGCCTTGACCTCGACTTCGGGCGGAATTTTACCCGGCTCAATCGGAAATATCGGGACATTATCCCAGTCAACGGTAATGCGATTGCGAATAGCTTGTGTATAGCCCTCGACTCTCGGAAATTGAATTTCATACTGCGCCTTTTCTGGAATAGCGTGAATATGGTATCGCTTAACCGGCGGTGGTTTAGGCCCCTGCGTATTTGCCTTGAACGGAATAACCTCAAAAGGCACTCCCAACACCTTAGCTACTTCTTCGCTCAATTTGTCGCCGTCACCTAAATCGTAGTTCACACGTCTTAAACCTCGTCCAACCACCTGTTCGCATAAAAGCTGTGACATAAACGGACGCAATCCGATGATATGCGCTACCGTATTACAATCCCAGCCCTCCGTAAGCATTCCAACACTGACAATACATCGCACGTCACGACCTGGCGGAGTTAGTGGTCTGCCAAGCTTCGTTGCCAGTTCCTCAAAACCTTCAGGATAGATAGGTCGTCCCTGCTGGTCTGCTGGCCAGTGTTGTTTGCCGACTGTATCGAGAGTAAGACGCATCCAACGCGCCTCGTCGCTTTTAGCTTCGCCTGTGTCGGTTTCGTGAACTACCTTTGAATCGACGCGAATAGTATTTATTCGTCCGTCTCGGTTGCGAAATTCTTCAAGCTTACAGGACGGAATATCGACCGGCGGATTGTCTTCGGCAATCCATTCATAAACCACCTTAGCAATCTTTGTAGTCTTGCACACGATAATAAAAACAGGTGGTCTCTTGTCGTGGTTGTTCTCAAGCTGCTCGTTGTATTGTTCTTCCCACAAACTCCCCAACATCACGATCGGCACGTGAGCATATTTCAGAATAGCTTCGGGCTTTGGGCTTCCCTTGCGGCCACCTTTTTCGGCTGAGGAAAGTTTTTCCTCGATAATCCATTTCCAGATATTAAAGTATCCCGGAATCGCTGCGCCGGTAGTATCCCGCACCGCTAATTGTGGTATCTTTACAAGCCCCGATTCAATCGCCTCAATTAAACCGAAATCGCTTACCACCCAGGGAAACGGCTTATTAGTTTCCTGACCGACACGACCGAGATAATACGGTGTTGCCGAAAGGTCTATACAGAAATTTATACCTCTCAGCTTATGAATCTTATCGAGTCCATCGACCCAGACTGTCGCTTCCTTGTAAAATTCCTCTGCCTCTTCCTCCTCGCCGAATAATTCTACTTCTTGCTCGTCTGGTTCTTTGATAATTCGATATGCGTGGTGTGCTTCGTCGTTCATCACAAGTATATTTTGCTTTCCGCCGACCTCGCGCTCCAGCGCCCGTTCCACAAGAGCCGTATCGCTCTCCACGTATCGCGTCGCCGTAACCTTAACTTTTTTTAAGCTTCCGTCCTTATCGTGAATTTCCTCTTGAACCTCAATAAGTCCGGCAGCAATCTGCCGATGCAATTCGTTAAGCGTAAGATAACGTTTCCCACGGGCTGTGGTTGTCTTTGGGCCTATCGTAATCGTTTCCGTTGTCTTTAATGCTTTACCCGTCTTTATAACCTTGCCGCTTACTCCCCCCGTCTGGGGTGTTTGCGGTTGGAATATGTGCCAGTTCGTGACCAAAACCTTTGCCTGGCGGTCCCGCAACTGTGGCATAAGGTGTGGCGGGACAATATCTCGTGTGCGATATAAGCTTGCCTCCCCGCGTTCAGGATCAAGTTCTCCCAGGCGCCTTCGTATTGTAACATTCGGACAGACAATCAGGACGACATCGGAAAAACGCGCGTCGCTACGCGAATTGAGTTTATTCAAGATGCTCCAGGCCGCCAGCATGGCCATAACAGTCGTCTTGCCGCCGCCCGTGGCCATTTTGCAGGCAAGCCGTTCAAAGCCGGTGTAACCCTCCTGCTTTTGCTGCTCGCTCGGCTCGTCTCGCGGGATAGTTATTCCCTGCAAAAAATCTGCTCTTGCCTCTTTGAGAAGGATAATGACCTCAGCGGCTTCTAATTGCGCGAAAAACAATCGCTTTAGCGGGTCACGTCCGTCCCGCTGCCAATACTGTAACAGTTCCGTTGTTGTTCGCGTCGCACCTGGCCATCCCTGCTGTCTCCAATTCTTAACTCTCTGGCGCAGGTCGTTGACTAATTCCAATTCAAACCCCGCCTGATAAAGTTTCGATAGTCGAATAATCCCCGGTATTTCTCTCCAGGGTTCTTTCTGGTCTCGCGGCGGGAAAATCAGGGAAGGCCGACGACCATCTATTTGAACCGGCTGCTCACCCTCGCGGATATACCAGAACTTTTTCGGTTCTTCAAAAGGAGAATTGAGAATTGGCTCTGTTACTTCAAAACTGGTCATTTCTTCCCATCCTCAAGTTTCTTTACTACAACCAGCTCATTCCCTCGGTCGTCTATCACTTTGACCGACACCTGCTTATACTCACCAGCCTCAAAAGGCGCGCTTGTTGTCCCTGCAAGATGGTCCCAGACTGCCTCATCGTGTGTTGACTTCAGCGCCTTTTTAAGGTTCTCCCACGCCCCCGTTCGCGGGAAAAACGCCTGACAAACGTGGAAACAAAGGTCGTTATAATCCGTATCCAAAAACCACGCCGGAACATCTTCGCCTTTTCGATGCTCTGCCTGCATTGTTACGGGGTCAAATACATCGAGTCCCAACAATTCCACCTGATACTGCTTGCCGTCTTTGCCTGCCTTTGAATGCACCTTAATATCCGGTAAGCCGCACACGCTGAAAATCTGGCTGGAACGCATATTCTTGAGTAAATCCCCCATCATTAAATCCGGCGTTGCCTGTTGGTAAGTAGCTGTAATCCCGGCTATTGCTTCACAATTCTCGATAAAGAGACGAGCGTTGGGCTGAATCGCAAAACCGATGACGTAAAGATGCGCATAACCTTTAAGATGCGCCTCTTTGGCTGCCTCGTGAACGAGCTTTTCGCTTATCGCCCCACTCTCAGGCCCGAACACTATCGCCACCGGCTTATCCTGCCCGTTTGCAACTAATGCCTCAGCCGATAGTGATAGTGTCTTTGCAGGTGGCCGAATGTTCTTAAAGCTGACCTTCCTGCCTCCCCCCACTTCTAACACAGGCGAATGTCGCAAGACCTCTAACATCCTTTCGACAAACGAGCCGTGCTGCTCGCCTGTCCCGCTATCCTCGACACCATCGTTATCAATATCCACTGGCGTCGGAATCGTTGCCTCGACTACAAACGGGCCTGAGACACGAATAATCTTGTTATCTATCTCCGGTCGGTCAACAAGAACTTCTTGCTTCGGTGGTTCATCGTTTGCGATACTCTCCAGCATTACGTGCTGCACTATGCCGGGGCCTATCGCTTTAGGGTTTTTACTTTCACCTTCGGGTAAATATACAAATCCACCGGCAGGCCCTTTCCCACCATCATTGAGTTCATACCACAGGAAAGTAGCCGTTAAGAGACGTTGACGAGCAAGAGCAAGTGGCACGCGGCTGGTATCAATCGTAATCCATCGCCTGCCCCATTGCTCTGAGACGTATGCCGTTGTCCCGCTACCACACGTCGGGTCAAGAACTAAATCGCCAGGGTCAGTAGCCATTAGAATACAACGTTTAATAACCTCGGTATTTGTCTGGACAACGTAAATCTTATCACTGGCAAAGCCACTTACGCCGGTATCCTGCCATAATTGGTTTATTGGGAAAAAAGGAAAGTCTTGCAGGTATCGAATATACCGCAAGGTATTTCCAAAAACTGCAATCCTTCCAGCATTCGCCAGTTTGTCCAATCCATCTGGATTAGTGGTTTTCCAGCCACCAGAAAACATCCTACCCTTAAATGTATAGTCTGATATTGGGTTTCCCTGTGATGTCATATCGCCGTGAGTACAAAGTGGTTCTTTAGATTGGTCGTGTGTATTGGGGTCCACCTCAACTATTTTACTATCGCGCACAACATACCTATATGCACGAGCACCTTCTTCACCTGGCTGCTTCTCCGAAAACAGTTTTCTAAAATGAATATGTTCCTTATCGCGTCCGTACCACAGAATAAAGTCGAATACAGAATCGAGTAGCTTGCTTCGCAAACCTCCTGTCTTGCGAAATGGAATCACCGCGCAGAAGTTCTCAGGGCCGAATACCTCATCCATAACCTCGCGGACGTGATGAACATTCTCATCGCCGATTTGAACAAAAATGCTACCAGACGGCGAAAGTAAATCGTGGCAAAACAGTAACCGGTCACGCAGATAGGTAAGATAACTATGCAAGCCGATTCCCCACGTGTCACGGTATGCCTTGACCATTTCTGGCTCGCGTGTCATATCGTCGTCGTCGCCGTGAGAAACATCGCGTTTGCGGACAAAGGGCTGAAAATTGGAGCCGAATTTGACCCCGTATGGCGGGTCCATATATATCATTTGAACCTGTCCGCCAAGACCTTCATATCGCAGCAGCGAATTCATAACCACTAACGAATCGCCAAGAACAAGCCGGTTGACCCACTTATCGCGGTATTCGTATGCCTTTAGTATCTGGTCAGCTATTGAGTGTTTCGGGTCGCTGAAAAGGTCGCTAAAGTCCAACTGTTTCTTATGGCTTTTAAGTGTTTCGATTATGGCTTTGGTTGAAAGCCGCTCGTGGACAAATAGCGGCAGTGTCGGCACGTTGAACGATAACCGCTCTGCCTTACCCGCCCAATTCAAAAATGGTTTCGATATTGCCTCGAGTTTCGACGCCGCCGCCTTAGCCGTCTCAATAGAACCGGCATCCAGAACTTCCCGGATATATGCCTCGCCTTGTTCACGGGTGCTATTTTGCCCATCATAGTCCAGGGCAGGCGATAGGGATGAATCATAGCGATAGGTGGCTGGTTCTTTCTTCTTGCGGAATTGCGCCTGCGTCCCAACCTCTGGCCGTAAGAGATTTGTCGCTTCCGGGTGTTTATAAACTTCAGGACGAATCTGCTTGCTTGCCGCCTTACTGCGTCTCAATCCTTTTCGCGCCATTATCTTATCCTCCCTGGCTCTCCAAGCGTGCCCAAATACCCATTGTATCTTTGCAATGCACGTGAGAACATTCTATATGCAGATAATAATACCCCGAAGGTATCACCAATGCAAGAAATCACTTCGATAGGTCTTATGGGCAAATTGGGGTTGTTTCTGGTGCTGTAAGGATTAAAAGAATTTTGAGTTATCGTTCACAAAGCCGGTCAAGATTTTGCCCCGCTTGGGTGTGACTGCCCCTGAAAATCACTTGGATTAGATATTATTTTGCCTTCGACTTGCTCAATAATCAATTGTGCAATATACATTTGGTAAGTAAGAGTAAGTATTGCAGGCCCAAGATTAGCCATTTCCAATGTAAGCGTTCCCTCAAAACCAGGATGCACCGTAGGAGCCGTGCAATGCACAATTAACCCGCATCTCGCTCTGCTACTCTTGCCTTCGATTCGAGCACCCAAATATGGTGGCCCGTTTTTAATTGGCAATTCAATCCATTCAACTGTTTGGGCAAGAACAAAATCTCCTGGTTTTAATTCAAACCCTTGTCTTTCATTTATAACATACGGTCTTGAATGCTTGGTAATAAGGTCTGCCAGTGAACCTGGGTTTTGTAAATTGATAGTAAATTTGCCACTTTCTGGGACAAGTATCTCATTATGCAGTTTTAAGTTAACAGAGTCTGTATCATAAGGGCACTCTTGGCCGATAGTTTTTATTCGCGGTAAAGGTTCTGGAGTTATTATAAGTCTTTTACTATCTAATGCTTTGTGGATTTCACAATTTGAAAGAATCATTCCCTTCCCATCTATTTAACTTGGCTCGCTTTGACGGTTATTGTTTGTCCGTTCTCGAACGTGGGCTGGGGAAGTTCAACTAGCACAAGGTCGTCTCTTTCTTGTAATTTAGTGACGCGAATACTTCCTTGCACACTGTTGCCCCCCTTAACAGGTTCTTCATCAAACTTCAAATCCTTCTTGGGAGCGAACAGAGAAAATTCTTTTGCATTAAACATTTCACCCCGCACTGCAAATTCTCCAGTAAATTGGCCAGGAGAAATTCTACAATCAAGCCACATATTCACATTTTCCTCCTTTCATAAATCTCTTACTAATACACTACAACCGCACAATTGAAATTGAACTTACTATCTTAAAGTATATCGTCTCTAATTTATATAACGAAATAAATTTTATGTTCGACGATATAACCTCAGCTTTTACAATTGGTTATAGAGGGCCGCGACATTATCACAAAAAAAGATTTTAACTTAACCACTGTTAAAAACATATCTACTGCTGTGCGTTAAATATATACTTCCGTTTATTTTTTACAATGTATCAGTCCCTTATGCACACGATTCAGGTTGTTCAAAAATTGAACAAGTCTTAAATCAATCCCTCGCGCGCACACGCGCATACGCGCGCGTTAAGGCACGTAAAAATTCATTATTAGCTTAAAAATGCAGGCTTGAATAATAAGTTTTATTGTTCTTTTGGTTTTTTAAGTGGTGACATTTTCATTCTTTTTTATTGTTTAACAATATCGATCTATAGATATGTTTTTATTTGTTTTACAAAAATCCCTGCAATTTTTTATCGTGCTGAAAAATTCGTTTTAGTTTGAAAATAAGGTTCTTTTCCTGTCTATGTTACGTTCCGAATATGGGTTTTATCAAGCTCTTCTGCTCTCGAAAATATCAGCATTTGTCAACATCTCCTAAACCTTTAGAAATCTTAAGTTCTTTTTAAGCTCTCAGTACTAATTTTTGCTAACATTTGTTAACATTTCCAGCTTCTCAAGTGGTGACATTTCACCACTTCAGAACCGTTTAATAATACCCTCTACGCTGCCAAAACTCCCTTCGTTTTCTCCGTCTTTGCGCCCAACCATAAACCCAATCAGGACAACGTTTGACATATATAAAGTTTGTTCTGCACCACCGCTGTAATGTTCTACGTGGTATTTTCAATATCCTTGCTGTCGATCGTATGCCGTATTCGTCTATCAATTCAAAAGCATATCGTTTTTGCTCCTGCGAATAATGCTTGGAATTTCCGAGTGCTAAGAAATGGTAACGTTTTTCTTCGTTGAACTGCTCGACAATTAACCGTAACAATATCTTGTTGGACGTACTGCTCATCGGCTGGCCCCCTGTAAATAACTACTCATCAGTGTATTGACCACTGATTTAATATGCTCTGGCAGTTCTGGCCAAGCTTCGACAATCTGCCTTAAATCGGGGTATTTTTGCAAGGTTTTGTCCAAGCCAGTGGACAAGACGGGATTTGTGTTTTCTGTAAGTTTTGTATTATCAACAGGTTGTCGATTTTCGCTAAGGGGTTCGAATCCCCTTGGGGCTATTTTTCTTTTAACCGCAGACAGCGTATCAGCGTCAAAACCCTGCCATAGTGATGGCAGGGCTAATTGTCGTTACTCTTCAGTTAATCCGCTATTTTTGCCTGGTATGATAAAGTGCTCCGGCACAGGGAACTGTGAGCATAAAAGCAGAGCTTCTTTGCCGACCTCTTCAATTACCGACTCATTATCGATATTCTCGACCACCTTCTTTATAAAACCCGCAATCAGCTCACACTCTTTCTCCTTCATGCCGCGCGTGGTAATAGCCGGTGTTCCCAAACGCAGTCCGCTGGGATTGGCCGGCGGAGCAGGGTCGCCGGGAACCGTATTATAATTCGTGACGATTCTCGCCCGATCCAAGGCCTTAGCCAGCTTTTTGCCTGGGACGTTTTTGTTCCGCAGATCGATTAGCATTAAATGATTGTCGGTTCCGCCGGTGACCAGATTAAAGCCGTACTCCAGCAGCTTTTCCGAAAGAGCCTTTGCATTTTTGACTATCTGCTTTGCATAAGCGATAAACTCCGGCGTGTCAGCCTCAGCCAACGCCACTGCTATAGCTGTCAATGTGTGCATGTGAGGGCCGCCCTGCAAACCTGGGAACACTGCTCGATCGACTTTGTCCGCGTGCTCGGCCTTGCATAGTAACATACCGCCGCGGGCGCCTCGCAGTGTCTTATGCGTCGTTGTCGAAACTATATCCGCGTACGGAACCGGACTTTTGTGAATGCCGGCTACGACAAGGCCCGCAATATGAGCTATATCGCTGACATGATATGCGCCAACCTTGCGGGCTATCTGGCCGAATATCTCAAAGTCAATCTCACGCGGATATGCAGTGGCACCAGAGATAATTATCTGTGGGCGTTGCTTTTTCGCTAATTCCTCAATTCGGTTAAAGTCTAATCGGCCTGTCTTGTGGTCCACACGATAAGGTACGGACTTAAAGAATTTGCTTGTGAGGGAGACTGTCCAGCCGTGTGTGAGATGCCCGCCGTCAGAAAGTGACATACCCATAATGGTATCGCCTGGCTTTATTAAGGCAGCATAGGCAGCCAGGTTGGCCACCGAGCCGGAATAGGGCTGAACGTTTGCATGGTCGGCCTTGAACAATTTTTTTGCTCGCTCCTGTGCTATTCTTTCTATAAGGTCGGTTACCTGCTGGCCCTCGTAATATCGCTTTCCCGGATAACCCTCGGAATACTTATTGGTAAGACAGCTGGCGCTGGCTTCCATTACGGCTCTGGATACATAATTCTCCGAAGGGATAAGACGAATTGACCCGGACTGACGTGCTTTCTCCTGACGTATCAATTCGTAAATCTGCGGGTCATACTGCTCAAGGGCTGTTACCATAATAGATCCTCTCTAAGCTCTTTTGTTGGATTATTTGGATACTGCCAAATCCAAGACAACAGATTTGTATTCTATATATCACAGCTCGTCTTTTTATACAAGCATTATTGTTGACAAATTCCAGGATGAGATTAGGATAAGCACGGAAACAGGACATGACAAAACGGTATTCAGTTAAAACTTATGCAAGAAGCAGATAACGAAGGATTCGCAAAGGCAAAGGTATTTTTTGAAAGGGCCCGCGAGGCGGCGGAGTCGGAAAACTTCGATTATGCTATCGAGATGTACCTTGGAGGTTTGAATCTTGCTCCAGATGCGCTGGAAGAAGGGCATCTGCCGCTATGCGAATTAGCTTTGCAGCGAAAGGGAAAAGGCGGCCAAAAGCCTTCCATGGTTGAAAGAGTAAAACATCTGCGAGGCAAAACTCCGCTTGAACAAATGCTTAACGCTGAGTACCTTTTTGCAAAAGACCCCGACCATCTGCCGTATGCTGAAGTTATGCTAAAGGCAGCGATAGCGGGCGGCTATAAAAGAACAGCGGACTGGATCGCTAACTTAATCTTCCAGACCAATAACGCCGCCGAAAGACCATCCTTGCACACTTATATCCTATTAAAAGACTCATACACTGCTCTGGGTGAGTTCGACAAAGCGCTTGCCGCCTGTCAGCGTGCATACAGACTTAAACCCCAGGATAAACAGTTGGCGGATGAGTATAAAAATCTCTCAGCCGAACTGACTATGGCCTCGGGCAAATATGACCAGGAAGGTGATTTCAGACATTCTATTAAAGACCGACAAGGCCAGGAAAAACTTCAGGCCACCCAGGGTGTTATCAAGAGCGAAGATTATCGCCTCTTGGCCGTCAAACATGCGAGAGAAGAGCTGGCTCAAAACCCAAATCTGCCGAGAAACATATATAATTTAGCCCAGATACTGTCAGATTTGCGAACAGACCAGGCTGAGAATGAGGCGGTAGAGCTGCTGGAACACGCCTACAAGACTAAAAACGATTTTAGTTTTAAACAGCGGGCGGGTCAATTGAGGATAAGCCATCTCAAACGCCAGCTAAGAAAAGCAAAAGCCCAACTGGAAGCCAACAGGAGTGATACACAAGCCAAAGCAAAGATTGAAGAATTATCCAGGCATATAAATAGCACTGAATTAGAGCATTATCGGCTCTGCGTGCAGAATTATCCGACAGACCTGCAGGCCAAGTACGACTACGCGGAGTGTCTCTTCCAGAACAAACGCTGTGATGAGGCAATACCGCTTTTCCAGGAGGCACAAAAAGACCCCAGACGAAAAATAGCGGCGATTAACAAAATCGGCTTGTGCTTTTTTTTGAAGGGCTGGCTTTCCGATGCAATCGATGTTTTCAACCGGGCAATAGAATCTTACGAGATAAAAGATGACAATATGGCCAAAGAGCTGCGGTACAATCTCGGCCGAGCTTATGAAGAGCAAGGCCAAAAGGATAAAGCGCTGGATATTTATCGTAAGATTGCTCAAATTGATTTTGCTTATCAGGACGTCAGCCAGCGAGTAGATGATTTGAGAAAGAAAGGAACTGAACCAGCCTCTCAGTGAGCATTACAAATATACATCAATAAAATTAAAGTATTTTTTTAGGAGATTACAGTGGCACATTCGTTATCAGCTAAAAAGAGAGTCAGGCAAAACGCAAAAAGAAAGATGATTAACCGCGCACGTAAAAGTCAGGTAAAAACCCAAATCAAGCGATTCGAGACGGCGATGGCCGGCGGTGATGCAAATGCCGCAAGCGAGCAGTATAAACTTTTAGTCAAAAAGCTGGACAAGACTGCTGCGACAAGCACGATGCACAAAAAGACCGTCGCCAGGAAGAAATCTCGCCTGGCGAAAAAACTTAATCAGCTAAAGGTTAAAAAGGCTTAAGTGCGGATGCTTCGGATGATAGGAAATCAACCGCAAGAATTTCGAATATCGAATCCTTCGACTGGATTCGACAGGCTCACCACAGGTTCGCTCAGGACAGGTTTCAAAATCCGAATCACGAAGAGAAAATCAAATATCAAAATGCTTTGTAGAAAACAGGTCAGAACGTCATTTCGAGCGAGCCGAAGGCGAGTGGAGAAATCTACTAAAAAGCAGATTTCTCCACTTCGTCCCGATGAATCGGGACTTCGGTCGAAATGACAGAGGGTCTTTTCTATGGAGCAATATCAAAAAACAAAATGTAAAATTAAGAAAGTCATCCAGCACTTAAATTTTTTAAGTGCTGGATTGGACAATCCTTCGACTTCGCTCAGAGCCTGTCCTGAGCTTGTCGAAGGAACAGGTTTTGATTTTTTATTTTTGATATTTACTTTTATCCTTGTGTTTGTTTCAAATTTCGGATTTTTCAAGTAACTAAATGCCGGAAATATTTAAAGAACGAATAATTAAATTATTAAAACACGCCGATTACGAGCCGGTCAAGTTAACGCAATTGACTAAAGCGATAGGCGTAAGCTCACAGGATTACCCACAATTCAAAGCCGCCTTCGACCAGCTTCGTCAGGCTGGACGTGTGGTGATTGGTACGGGTAATTTGATTCGATTGCCCTCCATGTCAGGCCAAGTCATTGGAAAGTTCAGGGCAAATCCCAAAGGTTTTGGTTTCATAATACCTCTTGAACCTACTTCACATGGCGATTTATTTATCCCTCCGGATGCTGCATCAGATGCAATGACGGGCGACACCGTTGTAGCAAAAGTCAAAAGCAAAGGCAAACGCAGTGGCCAAATGCGGCTCACCGGCGAAATAATTCAAGTCCTCGAAAGGGCACATAACAGATTCGTAGGAACTTTATTGAAACACCCGGAAGGATGGCTTGTTCAACCGGATGGAACGGCTTTCTTCGAGCCTGTAGCTGTTGATGATGTCACTGCAAAAGGAGCAAGACCTAAAGATAAGGTAGTGGTAGAAATACTTTCTTATCCGACGGAAAAGTACCTTGCACGCGGCGTTATTATCGAAGTCCTGGGCAAACAGGGACAATATGAAACCGAGATAAAATCAATAATTGTCCAGTATCACCTGCCGGTCGATTTTGATTCTGCTTGTGTTGAGCAGGCACGTAGTGCCGCTGCTGAATTTAATCCGGAGTCTCTATATATCGGGACTGGACGTGAAGATATAACGGAAAAAATGATTATTACCATAGACCCTGCCGACGCCAAGGATTTCGACGATGCGATAAGTCTGGAAAAAGATTCCAACGGCAACTGGATGCTGGGTGTCCACATTGCCGATGTTAGTTATTTTATTCCAGCCGATTCGCCTCTTGATAAAGAAGCGCAAAATCGCGGAAACAGCGTTTATCTGCCCGGCAGAACAATTCCAATGCTGCCGGAAGGTTTAAGCAACGGTATTTGCAGCCTTCAGCCGGGCCAGCGGCGGTTCGTCAAAAGTGTATATTTAACTTATGACCGGCAAGGCAAAATCCTGTCTCGCAGATTTGCTGACAGTCTGATGTGCTCGACGCAGCGCCTCACCTACGAGCAGGCCGACAGGATTTTGAAAGGTCATACCAAAGGTGTAAGAAAAGAAGTGATCGAGCTTCTAAAAAATATGGAGCCGCTCGCCCGCGTGATTGAAAATAGGCGGACAAAAAACGGAATGATACATCTGGCTCTGACGGAGACAGAATTAGTATTGGATAAATCCGGACGCGTTGTAGATGCTCACCCTGCCGATAATAGCTATCCTCATACAATAATTGAGATGTTCATGGTGGAAACGAATGAGGCGGTCGCTTCACTTTTAGACAGGCTTAATGTCCCTTTCATCCGGCGGATTCACCCGGATCCGGATGCCTTGAGCATGAAAAACCTGGCCGTGCTTGTCAAGGCTTTCGGCTTTAATATGCCGCGAACTCCGGATAGAAAAGCAATACAAAATTTATTGGCTGCTGTTGAAGGAGCGGACTGCGCCATGGCGGTGAATTTAATGGTCCTGCGAAGTCTTGAAAAAGCCCGGTACGCACCTCAGCACATAGGCCATTTCGCGCTTGCCTCAACTCATTATTGTCACTTTACCAGTCCCATAAGGCGTTATGCAGACTTGCTCGTCCACCGCGCTTTATACTTTTATCTACAAGGCCGTCCGGATATAGCAAAAAAGACAGCGGCGGGCCAGGACTTAGTCGAAGTCGGCAAACATATTACCTTTGCTGAGCAGCGTGCTGAGGATGCCGAGAAAGAGCTGACGGCAGTTCTGATATTGCAAATGTTGAGCAAAAAACTTGGCGATGAGCTTGATTGTGTTGTCACCGGCCTGACAAACTTCGGCGTTTTTGTGCAATCGCGAAAACTCGGCATAGAAGGCCTTATCCAGATGGCCGATTTAGGGCCTGATCAATGGAAATATAGTATAAAGACACAGTGCATTATCGGCCAATACACGGGCCTTAGTATTCGTTTGGGACAAGCAATTAAAGTTCGAATTATTTCCGTAAATATCCCCGCCAGACAGTTAAATATTGCACCTCTCAAACCGCTGACGGACACAATCAGCCGAAAGCACGAAATAAAAAAAGGGAAACCCAAAAAACGGGGGCGAAAAAGATAAATCTGATTCTTGATAATCGATGCTCGATGCTTGTAATTAGAAACTGATTTAGAACAATTATCGAGAATCCGGCGTTAAGCTACGAATCTATGTTTCTTGACTTTTCACGGCAACTTTGCGATACTTTTCTCGTGATTCGTGATTCATGATTCGGAAATGATTAGGTAAAAAGAGTAAAAGAATAACGAGAAAAATCAAAAATTAAAATGCAAAGAGTTATGAGTTCGTAGTTCATAGTTCATCGACGAACAACGAACTATGAACAATGAACAAAGATTAATTTTGATATTTGATTTTTGATATTTAATTCAATGGTTGGTAAAGTCAACAAAATCTTATTGAAAGTTTTCGGCTCGCGAAATGAGCGGCTCATAAAGGGATACTCCGTAATCCCCCAGCAAGCAGGGGCGTTTGAAGAACAATTAACAAAGCTCGACGATGAGGCTCTTACGGCAAAAACCGCTCAGTTCAAAGCTAAACTGGCAGAAGGCGCTCAGCCGGAAGATATCCTTCCCGAAGCCTTTGCGGTAGTTCGTGAAGCGGCAAGGCGAAATGTCAAAATGCGGCATTTCGACGTGCAGATTATCGGCGGCAACGTCCTCTATGAAGGCAAAATCGCTGAAATGGCCACAGGCGAAGGCAAAACACTGGCGGCAACACTGGCGGCATATCTCGTTCACCTGACCGGAAGAAAAATCCATATAGTTACCGTCAACGATTACCTTGCAAAACGCGATGCGGAATGGATGGGCCCGGTCTATAAAGCTTTGGGACTGACCGTAGGCGCGATTCAGGCGGATATGGATACCAGCGGCGACGAACGAAAGGGCCAATATGCCTGTGACATAACCTACGGGACAAATAATGAATTCGGCTTCGATTATCTCCGGGACAATATGAAAATGTCTTATGAGCAAATGGTCCAAAGCCCGCTGCAGTACGCCATCGTTGACGAGGTAGATTCCATTCTGATTGATGAGGCCAGGACGCCCCTGATTATATCAGGCCCGGCATTTGATGATGTCACCAGGTATAAAAAAGCAGACCAGGTTGCAAGAAAGCTGATGGAAAAACAGAGCCATTATGACCATCTTAAAAGAAAGATTGATTCCGCCCAGCGAACCATTGCCAATGCTCAGGGCGAGCTGTCCGAGGCGAAAAGACAGAAAGACGGCAATCGTATTGAAAAAGCCCAGGATGTGATAGAAAAAACCCAGGCTGAGATTGAAGCTGCGCAGGCCAAATTGACGGAAGCTACGCAGTATTACGAAGTCGAGTACGATAAAAAACAGGTACATCTTACGCATGAAGGAATCGGTGCGGCACAGGAAACAGCCGGCGTCGGCTCATTTTTCACCGGCTCCAATATTGAATGGCCTCATCTTTTAGAGCAAAGCCTTCGGGCTCACGTGACGTTTGAAAGGGAAAGAGATTACGTCGTTATGGACGGCAAAGTCATTATTGTTGACGAATTTACCGGGCGCCTTATGCACGGCCGGCAGTGGTCCGACGGCCTCCACCAGGCGGTCGAGGCAAAAGAGGGAGTCGCGGTAAAAGAGGAGACCCAGACGCTTGCCACCATTACCCTGCAGAACTTCTTCAAGCTATATGACCAGATAGCCGGAATGACCGGAACCGCGGCTACCGAAGCCGAAGAGTTTATGAAGATATACAAGCTCGATGTCGTTGTGATGCCTACTAATGAGCCTTGCATCAGGCAGGACATGGATGATGTGATTTATAAAGCGATGAAGGAAAAGTTCAACGCCATTGTGGCAGAGATAAACCAGATCAGCTCTTCCGGACGGCCATTGCTCGTCGGCACCACGAGCGTGGAGAAAAACGAATCGCTCTCAGCAGCTCTTACCCAGCAGTATGGTCTTGAGCACGAGATTCTCAATGCAAAGCAGCATGAAAGGGAAGCAGCCATCGTGGCAAAAGCCGGCCAGCAGCATAAAGGCAGGGACGGCCAATTGCGAGGCAATATAACCATCGCCACAAATATGGCCGGCAGAGGCACTGACATTGTGCTCGGCCCGGGCGTAGCCGAGATTGGAGGGCTGCACGTCCTTGGGACCGAACGGCACGAGGCCAGAAGAATCGACAATCAGCTCCGTGGCCGGTCAGGCAGACAAGGTGACGCCGGCTCCGGCCAGTTCTTCCTTTGCTTCGATGATGACCTGCTGAAAATCTTCGCGCCGGAGTGGACGGTCAAGGCGCTATCATGGATCGGCTGGGAGGAAGGCCAGCCCATCTATCATAAACGAATAAGCAAAGGCATCGAAAGGGCACAAAAGAAAGTTGAGGAGCGAAACTTCGAGATACGCAAGAACCTGCTTGAATACGATGAGGTGATGGACTACCAGCGAAAGATTTTTTATTCACGCAGACGTAAAATTTTGTCCGGGAAAGGGCTTAAAGGCATCATTGAGGAAATGATTGGCAACACTATAGCAAAAAGCTGCGAAACCATTCTGAAAGAAGATTACCCCGTTAAGTGCATCGTCGAGTGGGCCAGGACTAATTTCGGCGTTGATTTAAACCCATCGGACATCACCGACAGTGATCTGGAGAAAATCGAGAAATTAATCAAAGGCAAGGCAAAAGACGACGCGGCAAATGATATATCGATTTCTATCGGCGAATATTTTGAAAACGAGGAAGACCCGGACACGTGGGATGCTGCCGGTCTATCCAAGTGGGCGATGAGCACATTTCGCGTCAGTTTAAGTCCCGCTAAAATCAAAAACCAAAAGCCGCAGGATATTCAGGAACAATTAGTTACAGCCGCTTCTGAGCAGATTGATAAAAAAGACTGCTCACAGCTAAACGATTTTCTGAAGAAGGACTTTGCTCGCCGGATGTTTGTTGAGTGGGCTCGAGCCAAATTCGATATAAAACTGGATATTGGACAGTTGAGCGGCCTAAATGCTTCGCAAGTCCGTGAGCTTCTTGCCGAAAAGACCGCGGAGCGGTACAAGAAAAGGGAGATTGAGTATCCTGTTGAATTTGCGATGAGCATGGTTTATGGGCCTCAGGGCCCAAATGTTTACGCGTTCGAGACGATGGCTGAGTGGGCGAATAAAAAATATAACGCCGGCCTTTCCATCGAGCAAATTCAGAATACCAAACCTCAGCTTTTACACAAGCAGCTGCTTGAATTGAGCGAAAGCTTCAATAATGGTCAATTGGACAGAGACCTGGCGGATAAAATTGCCTGCTTGAATACCGGCGAGCTAGTTAAATGGGCAAACGAAAGATTCGATGCCTCTCTAAATGAAGGTGACCTCGGCGAGGGAGCCGAGATTAAAGACAGATTGGCCGATCTGGGAAGGGAGTTTTTGCGTAGAGAGCTGAGTGACCTGGAGAGGTATGTCCTGCTACAAGTTTACGATGGCACGTGGAAGGATCATCTGTATACGATGGACCATCTGAAAGATAGCATTTGGACACGCTCTTTTGCCGAGAAAGACCCAAAGACCGAATACAAGCGAGAGGGGTTCCGGATGTTCAATGAGATGCTCGACGCTATTGAGGACCGGGTCACAAATATTATCTTCAGGGTGCACCTGGACACCGGTGCAAGGGCCAGAAGCGTATGGAATGTTAGTCAGACGACTCACGACCAGGTTGGCCAGTTCGCGATGGCCGAGCGGCAGCGAGCCGCCGCCCAGGCTCCGCAGGGTGAGCAGAAGGTAAAGCAGATCAAATTAGATCAGCCGAAGGTCGGCAGGAACGATCCATGTCCCTGCGGCAGCGGGAAGAAGTACAAAAAGTGCTGCGGACAAAACGCGTAAGCAGAGCCGCGAGCGTCAGCGAGCGGTAAGACGATGGACGAGAGACGAAGGACGAGGGACGAAAGATAGCAGAGCAGCGACCGTACAGAGCCACCGCCGTAAGGCGTCCTGCGGAGACCGTGAGGGAGTGGACCCCAAATGCCGTGACCATACAGAGCCGCGACCGTAAGGGAGTGGGTAAGGGAGCGGTCCGCCAATGGCGGGATCGAAGGGAAATCAGGTTATCTCATCCCGGCGTAGGCTCGCTGAGCCAGAACGTGGGGTAAAGGTTTTAGCCGACAAGAGCATGAGGGCGTGCTTGTCATGAGTCCTGTGATGCTCGCGCAATGATTGCCAGATGCTTTTGGGAAAAATTCATGCTGCGGTGACGGCGTAGAGATGACTTGGGTAAAACCATAAGAACAATCGAGGCGATACCTTAAAAAGATAAAAGGACATAACATACGTAGAATAATGAACTATACTTGACAAAAAACGCGCTTTCAGAGATGACAATCTCTGGACGAATGTTTTGACAGAGCGCTTTAGATTTTCAATACCTGCTCCTTTGAGACTTCGATCCCGATGAATCGTGATTGTGTCTGCCACCTGCCGAGGGCGTGCTCGAGACATAAGCCTGCAATAAATCCTGGTCACACGCGGAAAATTTTCTTGTGCATTGCTTATTGACATTCACAAAAAAACAGTATATAAAGTAAGGTTTTTATAACATGGATAAAAACAAAGCATGATTATTCATGAATCGTTTTTGAGATTTTGTTATGTATTCAGATTATATTCGTAATGTAGCGATAATCGCCCATGTTGACCACGGCAAGACAACGCTGGTAAATCAGCTTCTGTACCAGTCAGGGATGTTTCGGCAGGAGGAGCTTGATAAGCTGGCAGGCAGTGAGCATGGATTGATTATGGATTCAAATCCGCTCGAGCGGGAACGCGGTATAACCATTCTGAGCAAAAACTGCGCAATTTACTACACGGATTCAAAAGGCAATGAATATAAAATCAATATAATCGACACACCGGGACATGCCGATTTCGGTGGAGAAGTTGAACGTGTCCTGAAAATGGCGGACGGCGTCCTGCTTTTGGTCGATGCTTTTGAAGGGCCTATGCCGCAGACAAGATTTGTACTGACTAAGGCACTTAAGCATAAGCTAAAACCCATCGTTGTAGTCAACAAAGTTGACCGCGAAAACAGCAGGCCGGACGATGTTGTTAATGAAGTATTCGATTTGCTAGTTCAGCTCGGCGCTGAAGATAAGTCACTCGATTTTCCTCTTGTTTATGCATCGGCAAAGGAGGGGTGGGCGACGACGAATCTCAAGAAAAAAACCAATAATATGCAGGCAATATTCAAGGCCATCATAAATAATGTTCCCCCTCCGCAAGCAAGAGCCGATGCTCCTCTGCAAATGCTCGTGACAAATCAGGAATATTCGGATTATGTGGGACGCATAGCAATAGGCAAGGTTGTCGCCGGACAGATAACCGAAGGTCAGAGAGTTACTGTAATCGACAAAAATGGTCTGCATACACTGCAAAAGGTTGCGCAGATTCATCAGTTTCATGGCCTTGGCCGAAAACAGGTTCCAACCGCTCAGGCGGGCGATATATGTGCGATATCGGGGCTTGATCCTATTGAGATTGGTGACACTATTGCCTGTGCTGATAATCCTTCGGTGCTTGCGGTTATTTCCGTCGATGAGCCGACAATGACAATGACGTTCAGAGTCAACGACGGTCCTTTCGCGGGCAGAGACGGCAAATACGTTACGAGCAGGCAGATTGGCGAAAGACTTGAAAAGGAGCTTCAGCACAATATCGCATTGAAGGTTGAAGACGGGCAGACACCTGAAGAATTTAATGTTTCGGGCAGAGGGCTGATGCACCTCGGCGTTTTGCTGGAGAATATGCGGCGAGAAGGATATGAGCTATGTGCGGGTAAGCCGAATGTAATTTTGAAAATAGTTGAGGGCATCCCTCATGAACCGATAGAATTACTTGCGGTGGATTGTCCTTTTGATTGCCAGGGCTCAGTAATGAGTCTTTTGGGTGACAGGCGAAGTGAAATCATTAAAATAGATGCCAAAAGCGGGACAATCGATTTTATTCATATGGAATTTTTTATACCGTCGCGCGGCTTGTTCGGCCTTAATGCCAGGATGATGAATGCGACCCAGGGCAGAGCGATTATGCATCATTCGTTTGAAAGATATGAGCCGATGCGCGGAGCGATACCTCAGCGCAAGGCAGGTGTTATGATTGCGACCGCTACGGGACAGGTGACGGCTTATGCACTTGATGCTTTGTATGACCGAGGTATTTTTTTTGTTGAGCCTGGGGAAAAAGTATATGAAGGACAGGTGGTCGGGGAGCACTGCAAGGAGAATGACATACCTGTCAACGCGGTAAAAAGTAAGCAGCTTACCAATATTCGGGCGGCAGCCAAAGACGATGCAGCCAAGGTCAGAACCGCGAGAAAAATGAGTCTTGAAGCGACGATGGAGTACATTCAGGAGGACGAGCTTGTTGAGATTTGTCCTAATTCGATTCGAATCCGCAAGCGATTCTTGAAAGAAGAGGACAGGCGGCGTCAGGCCCGCAAAAACTTTCGGTGATACGACTTCTTCCCTCCAGATAAAAACTAATCACTCAAAATTCAGAACTATCTTCCCGCCCGTGGCTAACGTAATCCGCGGTTGTAAATCGGCATTTATCCGCCCCCCTACGTGCGACTCGACTGTTTTCGACCTTGAGGCTCAGACCCGAAGGGAACTCGTCGAAGTCCGGGGGTAGGGTCCCTTTCCCATCCCAGGGTGCACGTCAAGATTGTTGGTAAAACCTATAGATAGAAATCCCGACAAGTCGGGGTCATTTCGACCGTAGCCCCCGTGTCTTCTGTCGAAGACAGAAACGGGGGCGAAGTGGAGAAATCTGCTTTGAAGGCAGACCTCTCCGCTCCGCTTTGCGGCCTCGGTCGAGGTGACACAAGGGGGCGAGCCATTATCGATTGAGATAATAGACAATAAAATAACCTAACTTTACCGACAAATATGACGTGCACCCCTTAGCTGGGGCACTCTCAAAAGATACTTGTATTTGTTGGCTCTTTATGATAGTATTTTTTATGTTGTATGGTGGATTGGTTATAATTATTCATTCCCTCTCAGGCTGGGATTTATGGAGGTGCTGAAATGCTTGTAAAAAGAAAATCACAACCCCATGTGAGGGTTCCCGCAAGGCGGGGTCCCAAACGTGGGACTAAATCCGACGAGGCGGATAAATATTTAGCCCTGCCTTTTAGGCGGGCTTCTAAATATAAAAGTAAATACTGCTGGTTAATATGGCTGTTTCCCATTGCGGGGCTGTTATCGCTAATATGGTTTTTAATCCGCGTCATCCCAAAGCCCTCCAGGACAGCTTACCCTTGTCAGCGAATAGCGGCACCGCTTGCCAGTGGTTTTATAATTTGGCTTACAGGGCTAATCGGCGCTAGCTTAGCATACCGTAAGGCAAAGCGCCTGGTACGTCAATCACGTTACGTCCTGGCAAGTGTCTTTATTGCTGTCAGTGTGATGTTGGTATGGTGGTCTCTTAACTTAGGTTCGGAAAAATCTGCAGAAGCAGCATTTAACCCCTCCGATCCGCCGAATAGTCCAATAGGTGTAGCTAAGGGGATTTATCCTGGACGTGTGGTGTGGTTTCGTGACCCTGAAGCAGCCAATTGGGATGGCTCGACCGGCAATTGGTGGGATGAAAATAATACCGACCAAGCTGTAGTTGATGATATGGTCTCCAAGACCATTCAAACGCTGACGGGACAATCGAATGATAAAGATGCATGGGATGCCCTTTTCAGACACTTTAATCAGACCAAAGGCTTTGGTGACATCGGCTACCAGCAGGGAGAAAGAATAGCCATCAAGATTAATATGAATCAGGACCGTAGTGGAGGCACATGGGGAAAAAGCAGTGGTATGCCCAGCCCGCAGGTGATTTACTCAGTTCTCAACCAGCTTATAAATGTGGTTGGTGTATCCGGTTCAGCGATTACGATTTATGATGCTGCTCGTTATATTGGCGACCCGATTTACAATAAGATAAGGAGCAATCCTGACCCGAATTTTCAGAGCATAACATTTGTAGTAAGCCCAAATTTGGCACGCAACGGACGTATCGCAGCAGCTTATGATGCAAGTAACCCGGTTTATTTAAGAGCGGGAACGGCGTATCTGCCGCGATGCGTTACCGGCGCTAAATATTTAATCAATATGGCGCTACTGAGGCCTCATGTCTTGTTTGGCGTGACATTGTGTGCAAAGAACCATTTTGGTTCTGTATATTTTCCGTCAGGGGGCGGCTGGACGCCTTCGCCATTGCACAACTACGGTGGCCGAACTATGCCTATGAATTCATATAACTGCCTGGTTGATTTGAACGGGCACAAACAACTTTCCGGAAAGACGCTTCTGTATATGATTGACGGCTTGTATTCGGCAAGAAATCAAGATGATGTTTTAATAAAATGGCAGTCTTTTGGTGATGATTGGTGCTCCAGTATTTTTGCCTCGCAGGACCCTGTGGCTATTGATTCCGTAGGATTGGACTTTTTGCGAAATGAGCCAAGAAACACAGATGTAATAGGTAATCCCGATAATTATATACACGAAATGGCGCTGGCGGATAATCCTCCCTCAGGGACGTTTTATGACTCTGAACGTGATGGGACACGGCTGGCAAGCATGGGTGTCCATGAGCACTGGAACAATGCCGTGGCCAAGCAGTATTCTCGCAACTTAGGAGCTGGCAACAGCATCGAGCTGGTGACACCATCAATAACCGATCCAAATGGGCTGGTGGAAAATACTAATTCCGGCAAAAGATATGATTTTATTCGCCATGCTATTAGTGATGCTGCCCCTGGCGATGAGATAGTAGTCGATCCGGCAATCTATTATGAGAATATCGATATGGGCGGTAAGAACCTTACGGTGCGGTCGACAAATCCTAACGACCCCAACATTGTTGCTTCCACCGTTGTCCACGGCAGTAACCGAGCAGTAACTTTTTCCGGCGGTGAAGATGCAAACTGTGTGCTTGCCGGTCTTACCGTTACCGGCGCAAATAATGGCATTTATTGCTCAGGTGCGTTTCCAAATATCATTAACTGTAGGATTGTGGGAAACAAAGGTCCCGGTATTAAGCTGTGGAACCAGAGCAAGCCAACCTTTATCAACTGCATCATTGCCGGTAATGCTGGGGCCGGTATAGAAATGTGGGCATCGGCGACCGGACGGTTTATTCCTTATAACTACGTGAAAATTGCCAACTGCACTATTGTCTCAAACTTCAAACAAGGCATTTGGGGCGGCAAGCCAACGATTACCAACTCTATCATATATGGCAATGGGTACGGCGGTAACTTCAAACAAATAGATGGTCTCGACGCCATAGCAACCTACAGCAATATTCGGGGCTCCTGGCCGAGCGAGGGCAACATTGATGCTGATCCTCAATTTATCCAGCCAGGCTACTGGGATGAAAATGGTACTCCTGCAAATCTCAACGATGATATATGGATTGATGGCGATTATCACTTACAGTCAAGCTCGCCATGTATAAACGCTGGTGACCCAGCTTTTACTACCGATGTTATCGAAACCGATATTGATGGCGAGGCGCGAATAATCGCAGGCCGGGTGGATATGGGTTGTGACGAAGTACCCATATTCAGCTTGTTTTAACTATAATGGAATAGTCAGGCCGAAAAACAATGCAAAAATCAAAATTGTGGAATTCCTTAATTTTACCTCCAAACTGACGGCGGATTTACGTTTTGATTTTTGAGTTCTTTACGGTGTCACGGCTCTGCTTACGCGTTTTTTCCGCTGCGGACTGTCAACCAAACAGCTATAATTATCATAATCACATATAGAAATGTTATGTTTAATGCTTAAAATAAAAAGGATTTGGATGGTTAGGGTCTTCGGCAGCGACCTGGCCATAGCCTGTCCCGAGAAAAGCCTGCTCTGAGCAACCTCGAAAAGTCGAGGGAACGGTATATTCACTCGTCACAGCGGCTCGTCTTGGCGAAGCGTCAAGCCGTAGATAGAAGGCCGTTTCCGGAGCGGGATACGTCTGGATTGTATTACCTGCGGAATTACTTAAGGCAACCACACTACCCAGGTCATCGAATTAACGTGGCGTGGGCAGTGCCCACCATTTTTTTGGTATGCGGAGCATACCATTAAGAGATAAAAACCAAGTAGTCCTTTTGATTAATCAATAGGACTACGTGCCATTTATTTCCATATTTTTTCAGGGATTTGGCCTCATTTCACTAACTGTTATGAACAGATAGTGAAACGCAGTTGTTTTCTCTGGTTGTGGTAAATAAGCATATCTCCACTCGAGTCTGGAAACATATACTTAATTCTGTTCACAAAATGGCTTATGCCATTGACACAAGTCGTATTGACAAATACGATGTCGGCATGGCAAGATTGGCGAGCCGCTGCCATAGCGGCTTTATCGCGTCGGCGACACGAGTAGTAGCTCCGGATGCTCCGCACCATATCCCAGAACGCGGCAATCGCCGACTAAACAGGAACTTTAAATGAATCTATCAACAGCACTACAAAATAAAGACATCATTTTACTCGATGGGGCAATGGGTACAGAATTGGACAAACGCGGCTTGATGGGCCGGGCAAGTAATAATCTTGATGCTCCCGACATTGTGCTCCAGATACATCAAGAGTACGCCCAATGTGGATGCGATGCCCTTACAACAAATACGCTAACAATGAACCGTATTTACATTGAGACGCATAATGTCGATGTGCCGGTGCGTGACGTCAATTATGCCGGCGTTGAATTAGCCAGACAGGCGGCCGGCGATCGGCAGTATGTACTTGGGGACATGAGCTCTACCGGTCAACTGCTTGAGCCGTATGGCACTTATAAAGAGCAGCAGTTCCACGACGCGTATAAAGAGCAGGCTGAAATACTTGCAGAAGCCGGAGCGGATGGATTTATCATCGAAACGGTATTTGACCTTCGCGAGGCGCTGTGTGCCCTTCGGGCGTGCAAAGATAATTTCCCACTGCCTGCCATCGTATCGATAGCTTTTGCAACAGAAAAAAGAGGGGCAAGAACGATAATGGGCAACACGGCCAGCGAATGTGCCAAACAGCTCACAGATGCAGGTGCGGACGCCATCGGCGCCAACTGCGGCGATCTTGGCCCGATTCAAATGGCTGTGGTCGTTTCTTTGCTTAAATCGGAAACGAATATGCCTATCCTGGCCCAACCCAATGCGGGAAAACCCAAATTGATTGATGATAAAACGGTCTTCGATATGGTGCCTGAGCAGTTTGCAGCCGGTATCAGGCAATGTCTAAAGGCCGGAGCCGGCATTGTAGGCGGCTGCTGCGGAACAACGCCTGAACATATTCGCGCCGTGGCCGACCTGCTGAATAGAAAGAAACGATGACAAACTATCATCTGGTGATACTGAAAAAGCCGTATTTGGACGCCATTTTAAATGGCAGAAAACAAATCGAATCGCGTTTTACCCAAACAAAACGAGAGCCTTTCGGACAAATCCTGCCCGGCGACAAGCTATTTCTCAAAATAAGCTCTGGGCCGGTATATGCGATGGCTGCCGTAGCAGCGGTTAAGACCTTCGAGAACCTTACGCCGGCAAAAATCCTCGAAATAAAACAGCAGTTTAACCATCATATTTTGGCCGACGAACAGTATTGGCAAAGCAGGGCAGACTGCAGATTCGGCCTTTTAGTCCGGATAAAAGACGTTGAGCCTATCGAACCGGTGCAAATCCACAAAAAGGACTGGCGGGCATGGGTAGTTCTAACAAAAAAAGAGGATTTCGGCTTGCTAACGAAAATTCAAATATCAAAAATCAAATGTCAAAAATGTGGAGATGCCTCTAAGGGGCAATGATTCCTTAATTTTGATTTTTGCAGTTTGATTTTCTATCGCCAATCGCCGGGGTAATAAACGGAATTCGGCTGAATGCTGAATTTTCTGCACAGCCCTTCCACGAGTGATTCAATCCTTTTAATCTGGCAGTCGGTTGGGGCAGCCCGCAGCGATGGGCCGGCTATGGCACAGATACGGATGGCCCGGCTGCTGCCGTACCAGGTTCGTCCCGGCTCGCTCGACCATTGTCTCTGCCATCTTTCTGTTGTCTGTATTTGTCCGTCACCACCGCCGAGGCCGTTGCAAACTACAAAATGGCAATTAAGGTCGTCCGGACTTGCCAGGCCGCTAATTGAGGTCATCTGCTCTATGTTGCCCGCCTTCGTGCCGCTATAAAAAATCTCAATTCTGCTCCAACGATCGGGTGATTGACAGGCCCGGGAATGAATGGCTGTTTCCACGGGATTGAGACGATAATAACTCCACAGACAAAATGGGCCTTCAGCAGGCGGATTATTGCCAAGAGCGATTAAGACAATGGCCCCTGTTGTCATTGATACTAATAATGCCGCTAAAACCTTCGCTACCCTTGTCTGCCCTGATACAACTGCGCTCATAGAAACTCTTGTATGTACTGTAATGTGATAAGTTAGGCTAATTATGCAAAAAGCATATAACTCTCTATATTATGTATAACATCGGCATCTACTGACAAATCGCTTCACAAATTTCGCTAAAAATTTTATATTGTCTCACTGTTCAGCACTTCGGAGGTTCAATTATTCGGCTACTTAATTTGTGGGTATTTTTTGAATTAAAATATCTTGATTTATGGGACGACAACCGTTAGATTTACACCGCCCGATTAAAACCCCCCAGTAAACTGGGGGCTAAATATTTTTTTTGCCCGGCAATTTTATTGCGGGATTTTGAATCCACGAGGGAGAATAAATGGCAGCAGAATATCGTTCATTATCTTCGCAGGAAATCACATGTCTAACCAATCAAGGCTGTAGCTGCAGCGACTGGTCAAAGCTGAAGGTTGCCGAAGGCTTCGATGCAGGTAGAGTACGAGCAACTCATTTTTGCGGCGATGTAAAGTTAGGTGTATTCGAAAAGGACGTTTCTTTTTACGAAGGCATTACAAAGCCCGCCGGAATCAGTAACGCCACTATTTTCAACTGTATTATCGGTAATAATGTATATATCAGCCAGGTAAGAAATTACATCGCCAACTACATAATAGAAGATGACGTCGTGATAGACAACATCGACCTTCTCGCAACCGAGGGGCAAAGCTCATTCGGCAATGGAACGGGAGTTGTAGCCGTCAACGAAGCCGGCGGCAGAGAAATCCCCATCTATGACCGCTTATCAGCTCATACCGCATACATAATAGCTTTTTACCGCCACCGGCCGAAGGTAATCGAAAAGCTGCGGAAAATGATAGCTGATTACACCGCTTCAATCACGTCTTCTATGGGATTGGTGGCCAGAGGTGCAAGAATCGTCAACAGCCGAATTATCAGAAACGTCAAAATAGGCCCGGCAAGCATAATCGAAGGGATTATCAGACTGGAGAATGGTTCCGTAAATAGTTGTCCGGAAGATCCTATTTACATTGGTCCAGGCGTTTTTGCGGAAAACTTTATCGTGTGCAGCGGCTCAAAGATTTCAGACGGCGCCATAGTAGCCGAGTGTTTTATAGGCCAAGGCACCGTTTTATCCAAGCAGTACTCGGCTGAGAGCTCGGTCTTTTTCGCCAACTGCGGCGGCTTCCATGGCGAGGCCTGCGCAATATTTGCCGGGCCATATACCGTGACGCACCACAAATCCACCCTGCTTATCGCAGGATTGTTCTCTTTTTTGAACGCCGGCAGCGGAACCAATCAGAGCAATCACATGTATAAACTGGGCCCGGTTCATCAAGGCGTCGTGGAACGCGGCTCAAAGACCGCCAGCGATTCATATATGCTCTGGCCTGCAAAGGTCGGTGCATTTACCGTCGTCATGGGAAGACACTATAGAAACTCAGACACATCAGATTTACCTTTCTCCTACCTGATTGAGCATGAAGACGAAAGTATCCTCGCGCCGGGTGTGAATCTGCGAAGCGTTGGTACCGTACGAGACGCCCGCAAATGGCCGAAACGCGATAGAAGAAAAGACCCTCGCAAGCTCGACCACATAAACTTCAAGCTTTTAAGCCCATATACAATTCAGAAGATGATAAATGGTCGTGACCTGCTCCGCAGGCTTAAAGCGACATCCGGCGAAACAACCGACTACTTCACTTATCATAGTGTTAAAATTGAAAGCTCATCATTGGATCGCGGCGTTAAATTATATCAGATCGGCATCGATAAATTCTTAGGCAATTGTTTAATCAAACGGCTGGAAGGCAAGCGGTTCAAAAGCATTATTGAGCTTAGAGCGGCTCTGCAGCCTGAAACTGCTGTCGGGCCGGGCAAATGGGTTGACTTAGCGGGCCTTTTGGCTCCGGAGCAGGCTGTGCAAAAAATGCTCTGTGATATTGAAAACGGCACAATCAGCACCCTTGAGCAGATAGATGATACTTTTAGAAAAATGCACGAGAACTACCCCGCCTACGAGTGGGCATGGGCAGCCGATGTTCTGCAAAACAACCTGGGTAAATCAATAGATGAAATAACGCCCGACGACATCATTGAGCTAACGGGAAAATGGAAAGAGGCCGTGGTCGAGCTTGATTACCTGCTCTACGCCGATGCCAAAAAGGAATTTGCTGCGACCGCTCAAATCGGCTTCGGCATAGATGGCGATGAAGAGACTAAACATAATGATTTTGCCGCGGTTAGAGGGCTATTGGAGAAAGACAGTTTTGTATCTGATATCGAAAAACACATCGCTGCTAAAACAGCACTCGGAAACGAGCTTATCAGCCGAATGGAAAAATTGCGTTAAGGTAAAACATTATTTAAGGAGCAGTATCAATGAGAGTAATAATGCAACCCAATTACGAGACAGCCTCAAAATGGGCTGCCAATTACGTGGCTAAAAAAATTGATAACTTTAGGCCAAACGAATCCAAACCTTTTGTACTGGGGCTTCCCACCGGCTCTTCGCCGCTGGGAATGTACAGAGACCTTATAAAGCTCAATAGAGCAGGAAAAGTAACATTTAAAAACGTTGTCACCTTCAACATGGATGAATACGTTAATATTCCCGAAGACCATCCGGAAAGCTACCATTCGTTTATGTGGAACAATTTCTTCGGTCACACAGATATCCCCAGAGAAAACGTCAACATTCTCAACGGAAATGCGCCGGACCTCGAGGCGGAGTGTGCCGGCTACGAAGAAAAGATAAAAAAGATTGGAGGCGTTACACTTTTCGTCGGAGGAATAGGGCCTGACGGTCACATCGCATTTAATGAGCCCGGCTCTTCATTGTCTTCCAGGACGCGTATTATGGCTTTGACCTATGATACTATCTTAGCCAATTCGCGATTCTTTGGCGGGGACATCAATAAGGTCCCCAAAACGGCCCTGTCAGTAGGCGTAGGCACGGTTATGGATGCTAAGGAAGTGCTGATTATTGTCAACGGGCATAATAAGGCTCGTGCGTTGCGGCACGCCATCGAGGAAGGCATAAATCATATGTGGACCATCAGCGCTTTGCAGATGCACCCCAATGGCATTATCGTCTGCGATGATGAGGCCACGGCAGAGCTAAAGGTCGGCACTGTAAAATACTTCAAGGACATAGAATCAGCCAATCTTGACCCACAAACGCTTTTAAAATAAAACATAAGACCGTGTAAAATAAAAGACAACCCCGCAATAAATTGCGGGGCTAAATATTCCGTGTTTAGCCCCGCGATTCATCACGGGGTTTCCATCGTGGATTTTTTTTCACTCTTTTTTGATGTGATAAACGATGTGGGCTTTATCTTTAAGCGATTCTATATATTCCGTAACAAAATCAGACTGCTTTTGCTGCTTAAGCTTGTCTATTATCCGGTCCTTCACTTCCTCGAACGTAATCTTGCTGGCCTCTTTGCGGTCGGTGACTTTGATTATGTGATAGCCGAATTTTGTCTCGACAACGTCACTTATTTGTCCTGGCTGCAGCTCAAAGGCGGCTTTATCGAAGGGCGCAACCATTTGGCCTCGCGCAAAAAAGTTCAGATCGCCGCCATTTGCAGCCGAGGAGCAGGCTGAATTGGCCTTGGCCAACGCAGCAAAATCAGCTCCTTCTCTGATTTGCTTGAGCAGAGCCTCAGCTTTTGCCTTTGCCATGGTCTTGGCTTGGTTCGGGTCGGCGTCGGGCTGTGAAGTATCAGGTACTATGAGAATGTGGCTTGCTCTAGTCTGCTCAGGAACATCAAACTCCTTTAGATTGTCGGAATAATATTGTTTGGCATCAGCTTCATTGACGTCCAGCTTGCCAGCCCATTGCGGCTCTAAAAGCTTCTGATAGAGCATTTGCCTGCGAAATTCCCTTTTATACGCGTCAAAACTTTGGCCGTAGTCCTCCAATTTCTTTTGGTACTCCTCCAGCGTTAGAGGCGGCTGCTGCGCAGCAGCTATTTCACCCATTCGCTTGAGCAGCTCCTCTTCAGTAACAACTATCTTGGCTTGTTTTACCTGCTCGTCCAACAAGTGCTCGCTAATGAGCTTGTCCAAAGACCACTGCGTTAGCTGCTTTTCGTATTGCTGGATAAATTCGGAAGGCAGATTCGCAGTCTTGGCCTTTATTTTCTCGATCTCCGGTTTAATCAAGGCCTTCAGATTGCTTTCGGTGATATCGAATCCATTAACGGTAACAACAGCATCAACAGCAGGAGCATTAACATCGGCCTTTGGAGGCTTTTTCGAGCAGCAGCTCAGTCCTAAAACCATCCCTGAAAGCGAAAGATAAAAAATAAAACCTAAAAAGCCTTGTTTTTTCCCTTTGCTAAATCTATTTTTCATAAAATTACCCTTTTACCAATTCACAATATTAAAAACCTTCACATAAGCGTTAATAACTATTATCTCGGCAGAAATCGTCTGTGTCAAAAATAATTTGGTCTAAAAGTTATCAGGCTGCCGAGAACAAGATTTTGACGCCATCTTCATACTAATGTATAATACTGATGTAAGGGGGATTAAAATATGAAACAAAGCAGAATCAGCAGGGTCATACAGATTCTGATTGTATGTGCGTTTATTTGTTCACTTCAAATATTATAAATAGTTCGACTATCTTGCTGTCATAAAATCAAAAATTTGATGAAATATTCAGGTTAGAAACATACTTGAAAAATTCTTACACAATCTTTAGGACAGTTATCACGAGAGATACTTGTTGCGGTCACTACCAATAATAGTATAAAATGAAAATGAGACAATCTGTAGCAATTGAACGTTGTTTTCTAAACTAATTTATTACTCTTATTATTTATGTGATTCTTGAGAAGTTCTTACAAAGAGATACACTGTGACTTTACAGAGTAGAAACATCAACAGTGAATTTAATAGCGTGCATATTGCAGTCTTAATTTTTTCCGAATATGGGGATTTTATCTATGCGGTTATCAGATCAAAGGTCAAAAATGATTCTCTAGCAGACGACTTATTCCAAGACTTTTTTCTCTCCCTTATATCCAGACCGCCGTTAGACAAGGTGCAAAATATGAAAAGCTATCTTTATAGGGCAATAACCAACGATTTTATTGATGCTATGCATAGGGTAGAGGTATATCAAAGCTATGTGAACAGATATGCTAAGAACTCCATTTATTCTGTCGCTAATGGTAACCCTCAAAAGGTTTTGATTAAAATTGAGGAAACAAACAAAATGTTTGAACTAATAGAGAGATTATTAAAGCACAGTGAAGCTCGAGCAATAAGCTTACGGTATAGAAATAATCATGATACTAAAGAAATAGCAGATATAATGAATGTAGATAAAAGGTCTGTCAGTCGGTATATTTCTGTAGGCTTAAAGAAACTCCGTGAATTTTTCACAATAACAGATGATTAAATGATCGCTCCCAATTTTAATTTGTTATGTAGGCAGTCTGAATTATATTATTATGACTTTCTCAGCAGGGAAGGCAACGCACTTATTCCAGAGTTTGTCATTAATCATGTAAAGCTATGCCAACACTGCCAAGAGCAAATAAACCAACTTGAAGTTGTCTTATCCCAATGCGAGAAAATAGAGCCGGGAGAAAATCAGGCCAGAGCTGCTATAACAATGATGCTAAAACTACATTTTGCTCACATCGGCAAAGATGTAACTTGTGAGACTACAAGGCCTTTTTTGCCGACCTTTTTGGAACAGGCCTTAGAAATTAAAGTACCAACACCAATAACGGTGCATCTGGATCATTGCCAACAGTGTGCTCAAGATTTGGATACTATCAGAGGCCTAAATCTTAGCAGCAAACAGTTATGTCGCTTAAGCCAGTTATTTGCAGCGAAGCCTGCCGAGGATAGTGTTAGCTGCTCACAAGCGCATACCGCAATCATGGCGTTTGTGTCAATGGCTTTTAGCGAAACAAACGAACAAGCCTTGAATCATTTATGCACTTGTTTCTATTGTCGCAAAGTTTTATATCAATACAGGGAAACGGTTCGTACTGAATATCTGCATGAAAAAGGGGGGCAAAAATGCTCTATATGTGACCAGATTTCATTTACCGATATCTTTGATTACGTTATGCCTTATGGGCTCGACCTTGCCAATGACCAGTATGCTAAATTCCGGGACTCTCTTACATCACATGTACGTAGCTGCCCAACATGCCTGACTAAAATGCAAGGATTACATAACACTGTGTTCGGAATTATCGAACGTGCTGAATCTGAAATCATTACAGCATACCATGTAGATGAATCTGCTAAAGCTATCAGTAAATCCGATGAGCTTTACAGCGGATTCCCAATCAAAGTAGATGTGTTGAGTCCCCAACACGAGACAGAAGCTACCCAGTCAACTCCAACGCTCAGTTTCGTAGATGCGTTGAAAGAAAAAGTCTCAATATTGAAAAGTAAACCGTTATTCAAAAGCGGAGTTGCAGTGGCTGCCGCTGTACTTATTGTAGCTGCTTTACTATTATTAAATATGCCAACAGCAAAAGCAGTTACTATCGAACAGATTTATAAAGCCATTGAAAAAGCCAAAAATGTCTATATTTCAAAGTCTGCACCTGATGATGCTGAACCAATAGAAGAAAAATGGATTTCACGGCCACTAAATATCTATATGGTGAAAACTGGAAAA
>CAZRNB010000002.1:0-82098 GCA_964601355.1 uncultured Pirellulales bacterium | reverse complement strand
GGGATGGATTATCAATCGTGTCCTTAATCCACTCGTTTTTTATTATAGCACGGTCTGGCCTATTTCTGATATGTAGAAAATATCGGGTAAATTTCATTTTGTATCCCTATTTTCGTCTAATAGTATTTTCCCGAACTCGTCGATGTGGCGCTTGAGCGGAGGGTGCTTGATTGCTTTATGCGCCTTGATCACCGCCATCGCCATGATTTAATTCCCAACCTATGACATAACGAGCTGCAACTATCTCTGCTTTCACAAGATAGAATATATCACGACCCTAAGAATATGTCAATACACAGTATGCCTTACGGCATAAGAAAATCAAATGGCGTAAGCCATGCTGTGCATTGGCTGGATACTCGATACTTGTCGAGCATCGAGAATCAAGCATCGAGCATCGAGTTTTAATGTTGTACGCAGTTTTGTGATGGGATTGTATTTTCTCTTTGAAGTTGTTAATATAGGTGATTTAGTCGGTTGTATTATTTTGGACTAATACCGGAATGAAAAGGAAGATGCGCCATTTTTTTAACTAAAAGTGTAAAAGTAAAAGCTAAAAACCAAAGTTTAAAACGTAAAAACTTAATTGCATCATCAGAAAGATAGTTTTGAGTTTTGCGTTATGGTTTTGCATTTTTTGTTTTACATTTTTAACTCTTTGCTTTTGACGGCTTTATGCTCTACAGCAAGGTGAAAATATCTTCCATAGTTGGTATAATATAAATGACAAATCTTAATCAGCCATTCTATTCAGATGAAGCCTGCGAAAAGATTTTGCTGGTGGGTGACATCAATAAAGCCTTTTTAGATGCCGACACCGTTGCGAAGGATCTCTGTGAAGTCTCCGTCACTTTACCTGATGCGGTTAATGCTGCTGCAAAGAATAACTTTAAAGTGATCGGCGTTGTTATGTCTGGATTGTCAGCCAGAATAAGCTCGGTTCTAAAAGCTTTGAGAGAATCTAACTCGAAAGCAAAAATCATTCTGCTTGCCCAAATGTATGAAGAGCCGATAGCCAGACAGTTCGTAAGTCCGGCTTCCAACGGCATAAATGTGGCAGATGATTACTTGATATGTCCCATCCTGTTTAGGGATCTGGGATCTGGGATCTGGGATCGGATTGCCCTGTTTCCTGATCCACGGCGCCTGACCCCTGACCGCTGGTCAAATCTGGAACAAAGAATAAAAGAGCTTGAGAAATTGGCTACAACGGACGATTTAACGGGCCTGAAGAATAGAAGATATATGTGGGAGTTTTGCAGTCAAATTATAAAACACGCCGAAAAAGAAAATGGACGTGTGACGCTGCTTGTGTTTGATATTGACGACTTTAAGCATTACAACGATGTTTACGGACATTCGATCGGAGATAAAATTCTGAAGCAGGCTTCGGTTTTAATGCAGCGCTGCTGCCGGGCGCATGATGTTGTGGGCAGGATTGGCGGCGATGAGTTTGCGGCTGTTTTCTGGGATGTTCCCCCATCTCCGATGGACCAGCGGCCGGGGAACAGCGGCCAGGAATCAGGCAACAGGGCAATCCGCTCTCCGACCCCTGATCACCGATCTCTGAAGCATGACCATCCAAAAGAAGTGATTTTCATAGCAAAGCGATTTATAAAAGAGCTAGAAAAAGCGGAGTTCGCCGCAGGCGGATTAGGCCCAAAAGGGCAGGGCATTCTGACAATAAGTGGCGGCCTGGCCGGCTTTCCACGCGACGGCCTGGATGTGCAGGAGCTGTTTCAAAAGGCGGATAGCGCACTGCTGGAAGCAAAACGCAGCGGCAAAAATAGAATTTATCTTGTTGGTCAGCAGCAAAACGACATCGCTGACATCGAATAATCTCTGATTTCAAGTACTTAAATGGCTAACGCCATTTAGACACTCAACATTTTAGTCACTTCATATCATGGATTTCTCGAAAAATTTACTAACGTTCGGTAGAATCGGTGCGTCTATAAGATGATGAGGAAATATTGGTGGACGAGAGTCATAGAACGACAACGAATGATACTATCAGACTGGTCAAAGCCAGCCAGGCCGGCGATAGGGCCGCGTTTGATGAGCTTGTACGATTATATCAAAGGCGGGCGATGCAAGTTGCTGTACATGTATTGGGCGACGCAGAAGAGGCAGCTGAAGCAGTTCAGCTTAGTTTTGTTAATACTTATTTGAATATCGGCAAATTAAAAGAAGCAAAACAATTTGAGAGTTGGCTGTTACGGGTTGTTACGAACGCAGCAATCAGTCATGCAAGAAAGGCGAAACGCAATGCACAAAACATACCAAAGGTTGATAGCCTTGAAGACAAAAAGATGCTCTCGCCCGACGAAAGCCAAAGCGCAGAGGAGCTGAAAGAAAAAATAAAACAAGCGATGTTGAAACTGTCAAAGAAAGAAGCTAAGGCGATTTCCCTTTTTGGATTAAGTGGCTTGTCGCATAAAGAGGTTGCCCAGATTATGGGCTGTTCAGTTGAGGCAGTTAGGTGGCACGTATTTCGGGCAAGACAAAAATTAAGAGTGTTGTTGAAAGATTATCTGGAATGAAAGAAAAATATGAGAAAATCGATTCTTTGCTGGCTCGCAATGCTGATGAACAGTTAAGAAGTGTTGATTGGGATAAATTAAATACGGCGATATCCAAACGTTTGGATGAGGCGAGGCAAAGCCAGACTTCAACAATTAGATTCCCGACTGTATTCAAGGTAGCTGCAGGAATTGCAGCGGCAGCGGCGGTTGTGCTGATAACGTTGATGATTAGGTTGGAAAGGCCGGCGGTTGAGCAATTGGGTGATAGAAGAACCGCAATAGTTGAGTTTGTAGAGAAAAAAGGCTCAGCATCGGTTGCGCTTATAAAGCCTTCTGATAGAGCGCAGGTGGAGATTAGTATTGCCGGAAAGGACGAAAGATTGGCAAATTGTTATGTTCAGATAATTGATTCGAAAGCAGGTCAAAAAGAAGATGTTAACCGGCCGAGCTGGTTTATAATCTGCATGTCGGAATATGTGAACGGTAATCATGGAATAAATAGTGATGCGATGGATGTGCTTTGTTTGTTTTGATTTTTTGAGTCAAAGGAGAAAAAAATGGGCGAAAAAAGTTTTACCAGGATAGTTGTGCTGGCGATTGTTTCAGTTGGATTTTTTGCAGATTTAACCTGGGCGGATAAGCAGCAATTACAAGAGAAACTTAGCAAAGATTTTAGCATCAAATTAAACGATGTTACTATTGCCGAAGCCTTAAATAAAATCGGGCAAAAATCAGAGCTAAAGATTGTCTTGTCTGATGAGGCGATCTGGAAGCTGCCTTATGGAGAGGCGACAAGGTTATCGGTAACGCTGAATGGGCCTTTGGCGGATAGCATGACAGAGATGCTCAATGCTTTTTTTATGCGTTATGCCGTGGGCGAGGATGAAATTACCATATATCCCCGGCCGGAGCTTGAGCATATCTTAGGCAGACCAACAGCAAAACAGTTGGAGCTTTTAAAGGCGATATATACAAAAACCATCAAGGTTTATTACTTTGATGAAGTACAAAAGACTATAAACGCAGCGATTGGCCAAGAGATTCTGATTTCGCCTATTGAGGTGCAGACACAGTTGAATAATTTCCTTCTTCAACTCGTTGGTATGGCTCAAAAAGAAGATATGTTTAACAAGGTTATTGAAGGCGGTGGCAGGATTGTTAGCCTATTAAGGAAGCGTAAATTAGAGCCGAATGAGCCTGCAATTTATCAATTGCCGACGCCGGTAACGCTTGTTCAGCTTTTAAATCAGGTAGTCGTTGAAGATGAATCAAGAGATACGAGATGGTATATTTCCGGTATGGATTTTCCCGGTCAGACACCAGAGGTTCATGTTGTTCATAATACTGAGTTTATAAGTTTAAGATTAAATCAAAAAATCGACATTTCTTACAAGGATGAAACGCTCGGTAAGATATTCCAGGATTTAGCAGGTCGTGCAGGCGTATCTTTGAATGTGATGCCTGGATCTAATCTTTATGAGAGTAAATTATCTGTAAATATGCAAAACATTGAAATAGCCCAGGCGATAAGGAATATAACTGATATGGCTGGTTTAGAATGTGATGTTGTTGATGACAGCATAATGATTGACGGTTCTCCTTCTGTAAGCAAGGTTGTGGATAAAAGTAGTGAGAAAACGTCAAGTGAAGGTTATGTCGGCAAAATCAGTATCCCGATGGATGGGGGCAAATACTATATTGAGTTTATGCTGCGGGAAAGTGACCTAAGTGAGCAGTTAAAGAAGATGCGATCAGAGAAGATGAAGGAGATTTTGGAAAAGTTAGGCTCTAAAGCTGGTGATAATTAGCTTTTGATTACAATGGTCTCTGTTGGGCCCAGCAGTTTATAGCGAATACCCCGCCAGCGGATTGTTCTGCCAAAGGCTGAAGAAATAATAAAGAATAATAAAAGCAGCGACCATACCCAAAAGGCAAGGATATCAGCAGTTATGGCAGCTTTCATCTGCGGCAAATCTTTGTTCAGTAATTTACTAATCATTCTCTGCCGCAAAACTGCCCGAATGAATTGACCTGCGAAGAACACAACAGGTACAGCCGTGAAAAGCAGGGTGGGATTTAGCCCACCAATAAGGTCATGGTGGGGCAAGCCCCACCCTACAATTTTTGAATAAATTGCCAGCCCTGCCCCTGCCCATAATCCTAATATTGAGTATAAACTGCTAAGCAATCCAAACCACCATGTGCCGGGAGCATATATGCGGGTAATTAAAAATTGTCGTCTGCCAAATTCAAGAAGCTCTCGCCAGGATGTGGCTTCGTAAGAGGCGGCCAGGCAGGCAGGGACAAAGGTTACTTTCAGGCCGGCTTTTTTTACGGCAAAGCTGAGTGACAAATCGTCGCTTAAAGTTTTTGACCAGATTTTGTCAATGCCGAGCTTGCGGAAAACGTCCACGCATATAGCCATTGAGCCGCCCCAGGCTTGATTGAACCAGGTATCGCCAAGCAGTTGAGCAACTTTGGCGTTGACCGCCGACATAGCCAGGCTGGCCAGGTTGTTCTTTTTCGGTATGAACCAGCGGTAACCGCTGGATGCGCCGTTCTTGGCTTGCCGCAAAGGCCAAACTAAGTGACTTAGCCAGTCGCTGCGGACGCAAATATCAGAATCGGCAAAGGCAAGGACGTCAACATCGTCGCCGATTCGTTCATAACAATAGAGCAAATTATGGATTTTCTCGCTGCAGGCTTTGCTCGTCGCTCGTTCGACGGGACCGGCGACTAATACTTGTACATCGTGAGCTTTGGAGTTTTGCCTTAGTTGGTTCTTCAATTTGTATAGTTCAGCATAGGCCGGGTCAGACTTGTTGGCGACTACAAACCATAGCAGATAATTTTCGTAGTCTTGACCGAAAAAGGATGTGATATTTTTCTGGAAATCCGGGTCCAGACCTTTACACGGCACAATAAGCACGGTACGCAATTGGTGCCATGAACGCTTCTTTTCGTATTTTTTTAACGCATAGCAATAATTTTTATAGGTCTGTACCAGGAATAGTAACTGCGACAGGATTGCTGCAACGGCTATATAATAATACCATTCCATTTTCGTATTTAATGAAAGTGCCTAAAATTTAGAGTGCCTAAAGTGCCTAAAATTATTATTTTACACTTTAGTTCACTTTAGTCACCTTAGTCACTTTAGTTCAGTTTCGTTGAGTCCTACGATATAGAAGCTAATGGTACTATCGAATTGATTAACTCGTCAATAGTATATGTTTTTGACAGGTTGATAGGTAGCAAACAACCATGACTATGGTCGGAGGCAATAATTATCAAATTGTTGCCGGCCTTGAACCAGCCCTTTTCCTGTGGCTGATGGCCGAGAATAAAAATATCGACATCGAATAATTTAGCCGTTTTGTCGAGCAGAGCCTGGCTGTGTTTCCTGCCCCACGTTAAAATATAAGCGGACCCCGGCTTTTTACAGTCTTCGATTTTCAACGGCCGATCAAATATCTCAGGATCAAATTTATCGACGAGTTTGTCACTGGGCAGCGAATGTGACAGCCATATTCTGTTGTCACATCTAATAGCCAACGGCTGTGAAGCTAAAAATTGTCTTAGTGCTATTTGGATATCTTTATTGTCCTGCTGGAATTCTCGTTCCAGAGCACGGCGCATAGCGAGATTCATTTCCTTGCCGTCTTTCATTATTTCGCTGCTGCAGAGAAAGGCCGCTGAATGATTTCCCAAAACGGTGTGGACGCGGTCAGGGAACTTTAGCTTGTAGCGAACAACGTCGAACAGTAATTTGTAAGATAGACATCCGCCTTCGGGGTCTTCTGTCCCTCCGTGTATAATTTCCTGCAGAAAAACGTGTCTGTCAGGATAGGCGGCTAAATCGGCAAAAGCTGCTATTCTTTCAAAATTCCGCTGATGTCCGTGAAGGTCGCCGGATATAACAAGTGAGCCTTCAGCAGGCAGATGAATCAAATTGCCCCGTCGGTATTTGTCCGCATAGTTGGCTTCTGCCCCTTTATTGAGCAAGCTGATTATTGTTGTTGTTTGTGGCATTTTTATTTGTTTTTATCCTGCTGCCGAAAATGCTGTGTATCATTAAGTCCAGCCTGGATAGAACGGTCATCATATTGGATGGGCGTTCCGCCGGATCTTCTTTGATACAGTCCATAACCAGTTTTGAAACACGCAACGGTATTTGTTCCTTTAATTCATGAGGCGTTCGAAAAGTTTCCGTTACGGGCAGGCCGTAACTATTGGTCTTGGGTATCAGAGTCGGGACATTTTTGCCGGTCAGAGCCCAATACATCGTGGCGCCGAGGTTAAAGATGTCGGTTTTAGGACCTAATGCTTTTCGCCTGACTTGTTCAGGGGCAATGTAATCAGGTGTTCCCTGAATACGCGGCTTGATGGTTCCGATTTTGCAGCTTTGACCGAGGTCGATAATTTTGATTGAGCCGGACTTGCTCAAAAGAATATTATTGGGTTTTATGTCACAGTGAATATATCCCTGCTGGTGCATAGCATAAAGACCGCTGGCGACCATTCTGAATACAAGCAGAACGTCACCCAAGCTCAGAGTAGGGCTGTTTTCAAGAGGTGTTCCCTCGAAATATTCCATTGAAAGCAGCATCTCTTTTATCTTTATCACACCACGGATTTTCTTAAGTTTATAGCATTTGCGGACGTAGGGGTGGTCGATCTGCTGAGCTACTTTAAATTCATTTTCTGTCTGCTCAAATGCCCTTGAGTCTTCCGGCCTTTCGAGTATTACTCGTTTTAGGGCTATATGATTATGGTCTTGCTCGTCGGTTGCCAGGTAAATTGTGCTGCGTGCACCATTTCCGATGCGTTTGAGTATGGCAAATCCTCCAATGTTAAGTATGTCTTTAGCCATGCAAGCAGCTACCTAGTTCCTGTTGCGGAAAGAATAAGAACGAAAGTGTCATACCTGCGAAAGCAGGTATCCATGTCGAAAAGCTGGATTCCCGCCTGCGCGGGAATGACAAAAACCGGTATCCGCAACAGATACTGCCTAAGAATTCAGCAATAAATTGTAATTCACATCCATATATAAGATACTTAAAGGTTTATTGTTGTTCGTTTAATTTTGTTTTTCAATTTTCTGTTTTCATAATGTATCGAAGATTTTTATTCGCTAATCAATATAATAAAATGATTAAAGGACTAATAAATCCGCCAATTTACGACAGAGTCAATTGTTTGTCCAGTATTAAGGTAGCTTGTGTTTCTATCGGCAAAAATGAATAAACCCTAAAAAGTTGTTGAAATTTAGTCGATAGTTATAGATAATTTAATTGAAGTTAGGTTTCGAATATTATTATTTATCGTAATTCCCCGATAGCTCAATTGGTAGAGCGAGCGGCTGTAAGAATTAAATTGCAGCGCCCGATGGAAACATCGGGATGAAAATTGGGTGAATTCAGGGAAGCCTAAGTCCTTATGGAATTCTAAGGATATGGTAATCCTGAGCCAAGCCTGTTCACACAGGTATGATAGAAAGTGAATAGGAAGGTGCAGAGACTATGGGGTGAGGCGGCCTGTGCCAATAAACCTCAGAAAGCGCCCAACACCTAACCCCTGAGTAGAGTCGAAGGGTATGGCGAAAAGATAGTCCGGTCTTCAGGGAAACCTGAAGGAAGCCGTAACCGCTAGGTTGCTGGTTCGAGTCCAGCTCGGGGAGATATATGTAGTTGACGCTACCAAGGAGATGCTACGGCTAGTTTATTATACATCGGCTATGCCGCTGTTTTGACCTGGTGTTTTGCTTGGTGCAGTAATCTCCATCGCAATTCAACAAATACTTCAAGGCACATTGGTTCATTACGCCTGATATGGCACGAGGATTGTGCAATCTTTCTTATGCTTTACGCCGTAGGCGTTGGCTCAAAGCAGTGCAGGAAAGCAATTGTAGATATTTTTAATCTGCATTATTATATATTTATTCCACAGCAATAACGGGCCATTGTAAATCGCCGAAGGTTTTATGACCGTTTTTTTTCTATGGTTAAGCTCAGAAAATGTAGAAGTTGAAATTCTCTCGAATCGTATTAAAGCACATCAATAGTGCTTATTGGACCATCAACGCGTAATATCGTTTTTTGCCACATCTCATTGTTTTGTGGAAAAGACATGACGTCATTTCGACTGAAGTGTTCCTTGTAAACCTAAAGTGGAAAAATCCGCCGTTAGGCGTCTTGAGCGAAGTCGAAGGATCTAAAAACAGATTTTTCATCGGAATTTTACGCTTCGCTCCATGTCTTGAATCGCTTACTGTTTGCTCGACCTGCAAGATGGCAGGCCGGGGTCTTTTCTGCAGAGGAACATATTATTTAATGAATTACCCATCTTTGGCGCCTAGTATAAGTTCTTTCAAATGTGGTTTTTCGTCTTTAAATGAGGTTTTTTAACTACCATCGGGTTTCAAATGCTGATTTTAAGCGAAAAACTAAAATGTGGAATATTGCCGTTTGTCAAAAAAGTTCATTAAATATAAAATGAATCCCTTTTTTAATCTAAAAAACAACAATTACACCTGTAAATGGTTAATAAATGCAAATGTATTATGAAGGATGTTAGTTAACAAATTCCAATCGTTTTCTTTTATTGTTTAGAGTGGATATGGGTAGGATAAAAAATATTGTAATATGCGAAAAATGCAAAAAATACTATTGACATTGTATATTAGAATAGCTAAAATACGGAAAATAGGTATGCTATTTGGCCTAAGTTTTTTTAGTTTAGGTATTGACATATGAAATAGAGAATGGTAAAATATTAAGCATCGAGGTCTTAAAAAAAATTGAAACTAAAGGATTTTATCTATTGACATAGGCCAGAGCAATTGGTAAAGTAGATAATTAGCAAATCTGGGTAAAAAGATTGCTTTGTTACGGAGCTAAGCATCGCATAATAACGCGTTATGTTTAGTGAGGGTTAAAATTGAGGAGTGATGAAAAGGCTTGTCATTTGATTTATTTCCTACACTCATTTTAACCATACTGACCAGACCGTGCTAAGTTTAGATTAGAGAGGATGCTCGGTTGTTTGCTCACGGTCAGCACTCAAGGAAGAGAAAATCACACGAAAACGGATGGAGTGCATCAATCCTATGGATAGGAAAGACGGCAAGGGTTGATGTGCGCAAATTTCAGAAATGCCGTCAGTGTATAAAAGATGGTTGGGGGGGATAAAAAATGAAAAAGTTAATAATGATTAGTGCGTTGATGGCTCTGTGTTTCGGTTTGACCGGGATAGTCCAAGCGGTGCGACCATCTGAACCACCTAAGATAATTTCAGATAAGCCGTATGTGGGCATATCGTTTACGCCGGAGAGTATAGATCTCGGTACTGTTTCACCTACGGGTTTTAAGGATATACCGGCCAAATTGGAAGCACGTATCATAGCCAACTGTCCTCACCAGATTAAGGCGTCTTTTAAGCCGTTCAAGAGTGTGGGGTCTGATATCTCGATTAAGCCGGAAGACACTTCGGTTGAGATAAACGGCGTAAAGATCCCCGTGGATAGTTCTAGCGTTTCTATAATAGGATCAGCGAGACCAACGCCACCAGAAGGTATTGGAGTTCCGTTTGATATCAAGTTTGGTGCAAGAGCTTTACTGCTTTATCCGGCAGGGCCATACAAAGGCAGTCTTGTACTTACAATAATGACAAAACCTTAAGTTGAGGAGGGTGGTGAAAACTATACATGGCTGTTTTGCCGTGTTGAGTTTTGCAAGTTAGACAATTGAGTGTATGTGCCCAGGACCCAAGGAAAGGTGCCATACAGAGTGCCCTTTGAAGGATGAGGGAGAAAGGAGGTGTGGTATTGGAAAGTTGACAACTCGTAAGTGCGGAGCGTGCTTACGAGACGCCTGAAAGAAAAAGGCCCATTCTTTAGGCGGTTTTATTGTATCGACGAAGATTTTAAGTTTTGAATCGTCGGTATTATGGGCCTCGACTTTGGCGGGATGGAAAGCGGGCAAACCCAAAGAAGTCGAGAGATCAAGTTTTTGCCCGCTGTTGTGTGTGGCACGGGCACGTGTGTGCCTAGCCAAAAGAACTGGGCTGGCCCCTCAGAAGGCTATATCGGCCTTGAAGGGGCAATAGTTAAGAAGGGGAAATTAAAAATGTTAAAGAAAATTTTATTTGGATTAGTTGTCTTGTTTGTTGTTGGTATGCCAGCGTTCGCAGACGATGCAGGCTTAGTGCAAAACGTAGGCGATGTTTTCGATCTCAAAGCTCATGGCTGGCCGGTTGAATTCAAGGCAGTTGATCTTCAATTCCAAATCCCGGTAAAGATTGATGTTGGTCTGTATTTCCAGATTAACAACAAGAAGGATGTCGTGAATGACGGCATTAAACTGAAACAGCGGTCAATCTTTGTTTATACCGGATGCAGCAGAGTTATTAATATCCAGACCAACTTTACAATGACGCTCGGCGTCAAAATAGCCTGGACAGATGCCGGTCTTGCGCTAAAAGGCGACAATACTAAATTGGAAGTGAAGATGACCACTGAACTTCAAGATTGCAATGTGACTGTTTTAGCTGATATTGCTGATGGTTCGTGTGTTAACAAGACACTGAGTGCTTGTACAGAGAAACGTAAAGTCTATGTCAGACTCGAGAATCCCAAGATTTTTGAGGTTGATTTTGGCAAAGATAAAGTCATCGCGAACGTGACTTTGACCGTGAAGCCGAGCTGGGAAGCTCATGATTGGATGGATCCGTAGTAGGTGTGACGCGGCATAACTAATGCTTTGCTATCAATTGAATTGTCAGCAAAGACAAAAGTAAAAGAGCGTTAATAGGGAGGGAAGGAGAAGCAGAAGTATCCTTCCCTCCCTAAGTTTATATACCCAAGCTGGCCTTTTGATGGTTAATGGACAGAGATAATTCTGAACTCTGCTGGGGGCAGGCTTGGTATTCTGGCCTAAAGTTGTAATGGGAAATATTTGTATTAAATCCTGGAGGGATTATTCATTCCATAGCAATTCCATAGCAGTAGATTCCTATTTGGGGCATTTTATCCAAATTATATTATTATAGGAAATATAGATAATATATGCCTTGACATTTATTGCAAAAAAAGGTAATCTTGTTAAAGATTTATCTTGTAAAAGGGGTTGGGAATCTGCTTATATAGGGCTTTTTCTATATGTACTAATCGATAGTTTGGAATCTTTAGCGAATTTGGGAGAATTTAAAATAAGTGCAGGCGTTAGATTGCCGAAAAAGTAAAGGCTGTAGTTTTATAGCATGTATTGGGTATTAACCCAAATTAAAAACGAGGTACAAATAAGTCAGTTTTACATAAGTTTATCAATCAATCGCAAATAAGAGCTCAACTGGGTTAATAAGTGTGGGAACGGAAGACTGCGACAAGTTTTCAATAGAGGGGTATGAAATGTCAAGTACACGGCGAAGAGGAATATCTATATCCGGTGCAATGTATTTTGTCGCTTTTTTAGCAGCTATTATTGTTTCTACTACTCCGGCATTTGGACAATTTATAGTACAACCGATGAGAATAGATGTTCCGGCTGCCCCAGGGCAAACAGTCAGGACAGAATTACAGCTTCAGAACCACGATCCTAAGGAGGTCGTGACGGGAACCATATCGATGATCGATTTAAGCCAGGAGGGGGATGGGTCCTGGCGGATAATTGAGCCAGATGCAAATGACAATACTGTTGATACGTCAAAACTGCAGACATGCAGGCAGTGGATGAAGTTTAGCACCGAAAGTTTCCAGGTGAAGCCATTGACGATAGAGTCGGTAAGGTTGAATTTGCGAGTGCAGGCTGGTGTCCGAGGGGTTTACTCGGCAGCTATTCTTGTTCGGTTGAATAATCCTGCTGCGGACACACAAATAGGATTGACATTACAATTTGTGATCCCGGTATTGGTACATGTACAGGGTCGAACACCACTTCGTAAGGTGGAGTTGACCAGTCTTGGAATGGAGTATCAGCAGGGCACCAGTGATGCTCCGGCCACAACATTGGTATCGATGGGTGTTTCCAACAGGGGTGGGACGTATTCCCGGTTAAGGGGCTTGATAAAACTTTGGGGTTACTTCGGAGACCATTGGCGCTTATTTGCAGAGAGAGAAGTACAGACGGATGGCATTTTACCGGGGTCTGATTTGAAGCTTGTCGGCGATATTGGTCGGTCTCTGCCGTCTGGAAAATATCGGATAACAGGGGCATTATTGGTGGATGGCCAGCGGTCAAGCTCAGTGCGAAAGGAAATGGATTTTGTCGGCGATCCAGAAATCACCAAGATTGCTGCTGACGCGGCACTGAACGTGGAACCGCGGGAGATTATTATAAACGCTTTACCGGGATCGACTCGCAATAGCGTAATACAAGTTTCCAACACTTCAGATGAAGCTGTCGATATCAAGGTGGTTATGGCGCTTCCACCTGTTCTAACTGGTGTTGCATTCGGTCCATCATATAAGGGCGAGGATTTGAGCTGCATAAATTGGTTGGAAATACAACCTAAAACCTTCAAATTACCAAGCTATGGACAGCAGAATATACAGATTATCGCAAAAGTGCCAAATCCTGAGATGATACACCCTTGCTATTATGCGATTTTAGGTCTGTCTGCCACTTATCCGGATGGTCAGGACGCTGGTATAACAACGGCAAATATCTGTATAGTAAATCAGAAGTGTGAAGGCGATGATGTCCAGCCTAAAGTTCGAGCAACGGGGCCGATTAGTGTTGCTCTGCAAAAGGAATCGGAGTACATAGTTTCGGCTGTGTTCGGTAATTATGGAAAGATTCACTTTACTCCCGTACGATGCAGATCTGTGGTTACAAACCCAAATGGCACACCGATGAGTCAAGTAAGACTTGATGCTGAAAAGCAGAACCTTATGCTGCCATTTGAATTTAGGCAGTTTTCTGGTCTTATTGATTTTTCTGATTATCCTGCCGGTCTATACCGCTTAGAGGTTAGTTTGGAATATGGTTCTAACGGACGTGCAGATGCTCGGTCGGGTATAGAGGTCATCCTTGATGGGCAGCAGCAGGTCATTAAAACCTTAGAGCAAGGCGAGCTTGAGCGGAGAGTGGGTGTTCAGTGGAAGTAAAAGCTGAATGCCGGTTATGATATTTTACTAAAGAAGGGCGATGAATTGCCGATACAAGGTGAAGAAACGCTGGATAGCCGGTTAACGGCTACAGGAAGGACGTTGGTCTATGGCGAATAAGACATTTGATAGAACATTATCGGGCGGTGCAATAGCCTTCTGCATTGTTTTATTTTGCAGCCTGAGTATCAACGGCCAACCATTCACACCCAGCAAGAAGTTTTTTACAATTTCCGGTTCCGTGGGTCAGAGTGGTGTGGTAATGAGTAATCTGCCCGATAATGTTGTGACCAATGAAAACGGTTATTATAGTGCCTCCGTAGAGTATGGCTGGAGCGGCAGGGTTAAGCCCATCAAAAAAGGTTATACCTTTACCCCCTCCGAGACGCCCTATAATAGCGTTAAAAGTAATTTTGAGAATCAGAATTACACTTTTGAGGTAATGAAATTCACCATATCTGGTTCGGTCGGACAGCCTGGCGTAATAATGAACGGTCTGCCGGGCAGTCCTGTCAGCGGCAGTGACGGCACTTATAAAGGAATTGTTGATTACGGCTGGAATGGTACAGTTGAACCGCAACTTGCCGGTTATACTTTTACACCACTTAGCAAGCCATACACACAGGTTGATAGGGAGTATGCTGGAGAAAATTATCAGGCGGCGCAAATTACTTTTGCCATCTCCGGTTCGGTTGGTGAAGGCGGCGTTCAAATGAAAGGTTTTCCAAACCCGGTCGTTTCCGAGGTGAATGGTAATTATACCGCTATTGTTCCATATAGCTGGTCTGGTACTGTAAAGCCGGAAAAAAGAGGTTTTACCTTTAATCCGCCTGAGCGGCCATATCCAAATATTATCACCGCCCAAACCTATCAGGATTATACTGCGGCAGCGATCACTTTTACAATTTCTGGAACAGCCGGGGTAGAAGGTGTTATGATGAAGGGACTGCTGAGCAATACTGTTACAAACAGGGATGGTTCATACACGGCTATAGTCAATTATGGTTTTAATGGAACGGTTGTACCGGAAAAGCCAGGTTATAGATTTAAACCAGTCAGCATACCCTATAGTAATATTGTCAGCAATATGGATAAACAGGATTACACTTACGAGATGATTACATATACTATTTCCGGTTCGATAGGCAAAGAAGGAGTGGTAATGTCCGGTCTGCCGGGTAATCCTATTAGTGGTGCTGATGGCACTTATAAAGCGGTGGTTGGATTTGACTGGAGTGGTACAGTTACGCCAGATCTGATAGGATACACGTTCACACCGGATCGTCAAACATATACTCGCGTTAATTCCAACGTAACTCAGAACTATACTGCGGCGCCGATCACTTTTACGATCTCAGGTTCAGTCGGAGTAATTGGCGTAGAGATTAAAGGACTGCCAAATCGTGTTGTAACCGATCAGAGTGGTAATTACAATACCCAGGTTATATACGGCTGGACGGGCACACTTGTGCCTGAAAAGGAGGGTTATGTCTTTAATCCACCTAACCGGACATATCCTCCTCTAATAAGCGCAGAAGTTGGTCAGGACTACACTTGGACACTACAAAAAAAGATAATCTCAGGCAAGATAATGTCTGCCCAGAATCCTGTTGAGGGTGTGACTGTATTTGCAGACAGCGGCGGTGGTTCGACGATAACCAATGCCAATGGCGAATATGAGTTATCTATAGATTTCGGCTGGAGCGGAAGTATTACACCGGAAAAGCAGGGTATGACTTTTAAGCCTGAGAAGATACCGTATCCTCGTGTTAATAGAGACCAAACCAATCAGAACTACGCTGCGGAAATGGTAATGTTCACACTGTCTGGTGCCATGAGTATGGGTGGGGTGCCTTTGGAAGGCGTGCTTATGTCGGCAAGCGAAGGAGGGGTATCTAGCACTACGGATGCTAAGGGTCGTTACAGTGTAAAGGTTCCATACGGCTGGAGTGGTGATATTTCGCCGAAGAAGGAAGGTTATGACTTTAATCCTCCAGGTAGGTCCTATGTTAATGTCACAACTAATTATGAGGATGGTTCACCGGTACGGCGAGAGCCGGCTCCACAACCTGCTCTGCCTACGTCACCATCGACGCAGCAGGTGCCTCCTACCACGGCACCGCCCGTGACGGGGGTACGTGAGCCGGCGGGTTTGACTGATCGAGGACCTGTTTTGGACTTAGCACCTGGGCAGGAACAGTTTGAACAGCAGAAAGCACTCGTAGAGGGGCAGTTAGGAACGCTGCAACAGCAGGTGGACGATCTTTTGCGCCAGCTTTCTGCGGAAACGGTAACCGGCCCAAACGTTCCAAAAGTACAAATTGGTCAAAGTCCCCCCGCAGAGTTTGTTCCTCCGCGAGTGATTGAAAAGGCACCAAGTGTAACAATTGCGGTACCGACACGAGCACTTAAAATGCGTGGAGGTCCGCTTGTAAGTATAGTCTGTATCGAAACGAATTTGCGTGAGGTTATGCAGGAGCTTGAAGCACAGTCCGGCGTTAAGATTTACGTTGATGATACCGTAAAGGGGAAGGTGACCTGCAAAATCGTAAATTTACCGCTGGAACAGGCTTTGGAGGAGGTGTTAAAAGGTACCGGCTTGGCTTTTAAAGAAGTGCCGAATTCATATTTAATTTATAAGCCTATCAGCAATACCTTTATAGATACGGAAATCCGCGAAGTCCTGCTGAGTATTGCCACTATGGCGGGCGTGGTCATTATTCCCGATGAGACCGTAGCGGGGACGGTGACTGCTGATATCAAAGGTGTGCCTTTGGACACGGCACTTGATATTGTATTGGCTGGTTCTTCTTATGTTGTGAAAAAGACGCCGTATTACTATCTTGTTGCCTCTTCGAAGGTTGATGCCCCGGCGTTCCCTATGGTCAGCGAAACGCGTCGCGTGAAATTGAATTATATTGCGGCGAACATTGCAGCTCAGCTTTTATCTCCTGCTTTTCGGCCTTACATTCAGGGGGAAACCACTACTAATACGGTCCTTATTACCGCGCCGGCTAGTTTGTTGAATCGTATCATTTCGGATATAAAAGAGGCGGATCAGGCCCCGCGCCATGTGATGCTGGATGCACGCATTGTCGTAATGGAAAAGAGTAATCTGTTGAATCTGGGTGTTGATTGGGGTTGGCCTAAGATGAGGGCAGGATTTTTCGGTTCAGACTTCTTCGATGGCGGCGCCGCGGAACTTCAATTCGATGGCCACTGGCCGTGGGGTGTTCAGATCGGCTATACATCGGATGCAGTATTTACTGATTCGTTGGTGATGACGCTGAATCTTCTTTCTCAAAATGGCGAAGCTGACATAGTGTCCAGTCCCCAGGTATTGGCTCAGGATGGCAGACCGGCGCAGATAAACGTTATGAACGAGGAATATTACTACCTCACCGCACCGCAAAGAGGGGCCGTCGGCTACGGTTACACCGAAGCCGAATTGCAAACAATAGAGGCCGGCACACGGCTTGAAATCACACCTCGTATCGGTGACAATAATGATATAACTATGGACATAATTACTGAGGTTAGTGACGTGGTGTCACGTGGCGAGCAGGATCAGCAGATACTTCCTCTTGTTACGTTAACTCGTCGAAGGTCAACGAACACTGTTCGCGTTAGAGATGGTGGAACAGTTGCTATCGCCGGCCTAACGGAGAATAAAACGATTAAAAGTAACAGGAAGGTGCCGGGTATTGGCGATGTGCCGATAATCGGAAATATGTTTAAGAGCAAGACTAACCAGCAGGCCTCACGAGAGATAGCCGTGTTCATTACGGCAAGACTTGTGCCGGAGATGCAAGAGGTTGTCGAATTTGCTGAACCGGCAATGGGGCAGATGCCGACAGCGCCCGTAGGCGAGGAAGAATTCAAGACGAAACTACGCCAGAGTATGATACGAACGAATAGATGAGAATTATGTTGTGAGAGGCTAATAACTGTGAAACCGGTCATGCACAGGTTAACAATTCTTAACTTAAATGTAATTGTGATATTACTTCTGACGTCATTTTTATCCTTGGGCGTTATTGGTTGTATGCATCCGGACGGAAGTGATTCCATGACATTTCAAGTCATACCTGTGGGTAGCAGAGACGTAGCTGATTTGAGCTCCGATGATGTTGTGAGAATCATGCGCCGATCCGGCTTTTCGGATGATCAAATTCTGGAGCTTGGGACGAAAGTTCGCAACTCGCTATTATCATCAGGGGCGGTAGAAATAAAGCGTGGCAGGATAATAGAAGCTATTTTTGCTGTTAATGATAAAAATGTGTTTATTACTACCCGTTTGAGAGGTAACTTTATTTACAATGTGGAAAAAGGGACTTGGATTGGATTTGAGAAAGTGGTACCTCAGTCAAATCCACAGGAAGGAACTTCACAGACACGTTTTGGTGATCAAAACTATTTAAATCAGCCGGCTTTCCCTGATAGATAAAGTCGTCAGTATTAGAATTGCTTCCAAGCCCTTGATGGATTGCCATCGAGTCCAATTCGCCATATACGATAATCTTCATAGACTCGCCAGTAGAAATTTCCGAATTACGATTGCCGATTTCAAATTGAAAATTGTCAATCGTAAATCGGCAATATTTGCTATGTTTGTTATCACGTGTAATTTGAGGGATTTGGTATTATAGATTTACGGGTATGCCGCGGCCGGCAAGATATTTCTTCATCTGCTTTATTGTATAATTTCCAAAATGTGTGATTGAAGCCATTAACACGGCATCTGCACCTCCGTCAATGATGGCGTTGTAAAGATGCTCGAGTTTGCCTGCTCCGCCTGACGCGATTACAGGAATATCGACCGCATCGCTAACAGCTTTATTTAGCTCATTATCGTAACCTGCATAAGTTCCGTCGGCGTCCATGCTGGTTAGAAGTATTTCGCCTGCGCCGAGTTTTTCGCTTTGAACCGCCCATTCGACCACGTCGATATCGGTCGGCTCCGATCCGGCCTTTACGCAGACCTGCCATTTGTGCGGCTTATCCTTCGACCGACGAGCATCAATGGCTAAGACGGTGCACTGACTTCCAAATCGCTGGGCGGCCTCGGTCAGCAGATTTGGATTGGCAACGGCAGCGGTATTCACCGAGACCTTGTCGGCTCCGCTTCTTAGGATTGTATCCATTTGTTCGACCGTTTGGATACCGCCGCCGACGGTGAACGGAATAAAAACATTCTCAGCGACCTTCTCAACAAGCTCGACGATGGTTTTGCGAAAACGGATTGTAGCGGTAATATCAAGAAACACCAGCTCATCGGCTCCTTCGTCGCTATATCTTGCGCCCAGCTCCACCGGGTCACCGGCGTCACGCAGATTCATGAACTTAATGCCCTTGACCACGCGGTTATCTTTAACATCAAGACACGGAATAATTCGTTTCGTAAGCATATTTTGTTTTCATAAGATAACCCCCGGTAAAACCGGGGGCTAAATATTTAGCCCCACGTTTTACGTGGGGTTTCCTGTTCACATATTACCACGAAATTTTTCAGAACCTTTAAGCCGGTTTCGCCGCTTTTTTCAGGATGAAACTGCACGCCATAAATATTTTGTTTCTGTACTGCTGCAGGCATCGCGAATCCATAGTCTGTATAGGCTACTTTGGCCCGGCGGTCAGTGACATCCGCATAGAATGAATGGGCGAAGTAAAAGTTTTTTTCTTTGCCAATGCTTTCAAATAAGCTCATATCTTCGGGCAGCTTTACCTGATTCCAGCCCATGTGCGGAATGGTTCTGCCTGGCGGTATGGCAACAACATTGCCCGACACTAAGCTGAGACCATCGTGATGTCCATACTCGCTGCTGTGGTCAAAGAGCATCTGGTAGCCTACGCAAATACCCAACAGCGGCTTGCCGCCCAAGGCGAGCTTTTTTATCAATTCAGCAAGTTTCCCCAATTGGCTAATGGCGTAACCAAAGGCTGCAACTCCCGGCAGCACGATGCCAGCCGAATCTTTGATTATTTCAACTTTCCTGCTAAGCACTACGTCACAGCCTATAAACCGTAGCGCATTACAAACACTTCTGACATTACCCACGTTGTAGTCGATGACAACTATCATAATCGAATTAAACTGCATATTTAGAATTGAGAATGTAAAATTTAGAATTCTCAATTCTATATTCTAACTTTTGCACGAAGCATCTCCGGCCTAAGGGCATAGGTCCACATCAGGACCATATCTTCTCACCGCATCTTTTTTAATATAATCCATAATTGGAGCAAGGTGGATAACAGGATCGATGCGTTTGGCTTTTTGATTACTGTGAGAGTATGCAGCATTAAGGATAGCACTTCCTTGCCATATTCTGGGTTCAATTTCGAATTTTACTGAGAATCCATATTCGGAAATAGTTCCAATATCAGGAACCGGATATGGTTGAGCTTTTGCTCCTTCACATTCACTGACGGAAGGAATAAGCCATGGTGTAACAAAGCCGTCATCCAGGCCCATGTCAAAGTTTCTTTTGTTCATTGTAATAAAGTAAAAATCACCTGAAAACCATCGTCCTCTTACACTTTCAGAGGCACGTTTTGAGACATGGGCGGGTTGAGCGTCTAATTTTTGAAGCTCTTTCTTAATGGCCAGCGTCACAGCTTCGTTGTATGTGTGCTCTGTGTCCTCAAGGGCAAGAGCTGCAATATGGGTGCCGATTAGATTTGAAAACACCTCTTCCCATGTGAACGCTGAGGGGAACTCCGGCTCTAATCCTTTGCTCCTATAACCTAACCATGTAATGATTTCGTGCCAATTAGTTGCAACAAAAGCAAAGTATTGGCCGAGTCTGATAGAAACATTATACGCAATATCCTCTTTATCCTTCTGTGATAAATGTTCCCAGTTCTCCGGATAAGTAAGCTGAACAAAGTGTCGCGAGGGCTCATATAATCTGAATGTATATTCAGTCTCACCGCGCATTATATACTGGTAGGCTTTCGCACTAAGAAATAACGTCCAATCGGCTGCCTTGCGTGCATGGCCGATATCTATATGGCCTGCTTTACAGGTATATACTATACCGTTTTTTTCCGTCCCGTTGGGCCGGTATCCGTGTTGCCCCAGCTCTTCCGGGCCTGAAAAAACCGTTAAAAATGTTGTGGTGGGTAGATATCCCACTCGAATTCGCGGGCTGGCATCAAGTCCGGTACGCACTATCTCGGCTGCTGTGAGCGAATCAGCAGCTTTGCTCTCTTTTTGATACACGCTTGCTCCGAGCCAGACTATCGCCTCCTGGCACCCGCTCGCTGCAAAAAAAAGTAATAACAAAAAAGCGATAGCTAACCAGCGTAAAATCATATTATCCACCTTTCAAATCGCGTAATGGTAAAGTAATAGAGCAAAAAGTGCAAAAAGAAAATGCTCATAAATAGTCACACGCTGTTAAACGGATTTAAAAGGAGAAATATTTTGCAAATTTTTCCTGGCAGGCAAAGCTAATCCATATGTTTGAAGCTCGGCCACATCTCCTCTAACGGCTTTTTAGGTTCTCTGCAAGCATAGATGTCTAAATACCTTTCGTAACTTAGAGCTACCAGACATGCACTTCTACCGATTACTTCAACGCTGTTGAAATACTCTTTAAGCTTCTCTGGTTCAAAACCTATCGCAATTACTAATTCGCCGGAATAGCCTCTTGGCCCCCAGATAAAATACTGAAGATGTCCGCTTATTGGCTTAGGAAGATTATATTTCTCACCATGAAGCCAGATAGCTCCTGCTTCTCCATAATTTCTCGTAAGTATGCAGGCTTTCGATTTTTCTTCATCGCTCAGACGACTGTATGCCGTGGCGGTGTTTTCTGCCAGCTCTTTCCAGCCGAATCTGTCCGCAAAATGCTGGTGAAGCCGGCCGAGCCTGTGTCGCTCTCCCCTTACTCCCATATAAACACCCCTCTTTCCAAACCTCAAAAGGAACTGAACCGGCAAAACAGGTCTTACAAATGGAACACTTATCAGCCCCATCAATAATATCACTATGGCTGGTATTTTTCTCAGCCATCGAACCTTGTGCTCCTGTGCAAATTCCTCGATAAAAACAGACCCTCCTGCAAATAAAACGGTGTAAAATGGAGCTGGCAGGTAAAATTTTACCTTCAGATAAATACAAATTATCAGGATGACAATGTACGCGTATCCTAAAACCCTAAATGTTTTTCCTTCTTTGTTAAAGATAAAGTAGTAAATACCTAAAAGCCATATAGGAAAGGCAAGGATATTCATTATCACAATTTGATTTTTTATAAATTCCAACGGCGTTGTCGGCCAGGTCTTCTCCAGAGCATAAATCTTATAGTACTCCAAAACCGGCAGTCCCTTTTTAATCTGCCATACGAGGTAAGGAGAAAAAATCAACAACGCTATAACTGCACCTGTCCACAACTGCCAGCTTAAAAAATATTTTCTGTTCCTGGTCATTAGTAAAGCTACGAATATGCCAAAGCCCAGGTAAAGTATTGTGAGCTTAGTCATCAATCCAAACCCGGCGACTATGCCGAGAAATATCCAGTATTTTTTATTTTCAGTTTTTAGAAGTAACACCATCAAATATAACACCAATGTCCAGCAGAGCTTATCGAAAGCATCATAGGTGTACACACTCTCAAAGCATATATAGATGGGACACAATGTGACGCATACAAGGGCTAATAGCAGCGCATTGAAACCGCCGCCCATTTTTTTGACCATTAAGCTCACCAGCCAAACAACCAAAGCTCCATTTACGGCTGGAAGGAAATGCAGAGAAATAAATGATGTGCCCAAAAGGAACCGGACTATGGCAAGAAAAAACGGAGTAATCGGCGGAACGTCCAAATAACCGAAGTCTAAATTATCGCTCAGCGCAATATAGTATAGTTCATCCCGGAAAAAACCGTACTCGAAGGGAAACAGACACAGAATGAATTTTATTGTAACAAAATAAATTACGACTGCTTTTTCGCTAAGAAGTTTCTCTCTGGAAAAAGCTTTCAGGCTCATATTGTAAAATCCTTTTTAGTAACGGCCTTTTTAAAGATACAAATTTACTGATAAATTTCAACCATTAATTCTCCAAACTTCTTTGCTCTTGGTGGCGCGATGCCGGCTGAATCCTTGATTGTTTCGGCTTTCCTGCTAAGCACTACGTCACATCCTATATGCTGCAGCGCATTATAGGCACTTCTGACATTGCCCACATTGTGGTCGATAATAGCTATCATAAGTCGAATTAAACTGCATAAAAGCTTATACGTCAAATGAGAATATCTTATAATATGCTTGAGCAAAATTTTTTATCAAAACCGGAGTGGAATTTGCCGGAAAATACTTTTCTTTTTCCGGGTACTGTTTATATTATGATAGTGGAAATCTTGCCGATTGTTTCCTATAGTAATATTTGATTAAGGTAGGATGAATGTGCGGCATAGTAGCATATCTTGGTAAAAAAGTTGCGCAGCCGATTCTCATCGAGGGTCTGAAGCGTCTGGAGTATCGCGGCTACGACTCGGCTGGTTTGGCCCTGATGAGCTTGGGTGGAATAACAATAAAAAAAACGAGCGGCAGAATAAGCGCACTGGAAAAGATTTTGGATGAACCAGATGAAACGGAGACACTTGGCCTGGGTCATACTCGCTGGGCTACTCATGGCGAGCCGAATACTATCAATGCACATCCGCACTCGGACTACACCGGTAAAATCGCTGTCGTTCATAACGGAATTATTGAAAACTACGCTTCACTGAAAACCTGGCTGAAGAACGAGGGAGTCAAATTTGTAAGTGACACGGATACCGAGGTGATAGCTAATCTGATTGGTTATTTCTATAACAAATGCGACGACGAGCAACGAGCGACGAGATATGACGGGCAGAACAAATTTGAATGGGCTGTGCAGAAGGCACTTCGTGAGCTGCACGGTGCCTACGGCCTGGCAATTCTCTGCTCGGATTATCCTGATATGTTCATAGGCGCAAGAAATGGCAGTCCCTTGATTTTAGGTGTCGGTGACAGCGAATATATTCTTGCCTCCGATGCAGCCGCTATTGTTGAGCACACCACCCAAGCCTTGTACCTTTCCGATAACGAGATGGTTACGGTCGCAAGAGACGGATTTAATATGAAGACTCTTGACAATGTCACCGTAGCCAAGGATATCAGCCAGATCGAGTTTTCGCTCAACCAGATCGAGCTGGACGGCTTCCCGCATCACATGCTAAAGGAAATTTTTGAGCAGCCTAAGTCACTGAGCACGTGTATGGGCGGTAGGATCGACAGGCGAAATGGCAAGATAATTCTCGGCGGCATAGCTGACCATTTGCGTGAGATGACCCGTGCCAGGCATCTTGTCCTCACTGCGTGCGGCACGGCATTTCATGCCAGCTTGGTCGGCGAGTTTTTGTTTGAGCGTTTGGCGAGAATTCCGACCGAGACCGAATACGCCAGCGAATTTCGTTATCGCAGTCCTATTATCGAGGACGGCACCATTGTTATAGCGATAAGCCAATCCGGTGAAACAGCCGATACCCTTGCGGCCGTAGAAGAAGCCAAAGAACGTGGCGCCATGGTTCTTGGTATTGTCAACGTGGTCGGCTCATCCATCGCCAGGGCTACCGATGCGGGAATATATCTGCACGTAGGGCCTGAAATTGGCGTTGCCAGCACAAAAGCCTTTACGGCGCAATTGGCTGTCTTAACCATGCTGGCAATTGAGCTTGGGAGAAGAAAACATATCAGCACCAGCGAAGCAGCCGACTATATCGATGAGCTTTCACAAATACCGGATAAAATAAGTTTGATACTTCAGCAGTCCAACCACATTAAAGAAATTGCTGCGGCAAACATTAACAGGAACAATTGGCTCTTCTTAGGCCGGGGCTTTAATTATCCGGTTGCCCTTGAAGGTGCTCTGAAGCTAAAGGAAATCAGTTATATTCATGCTGAGGGTCTGCCGGCTGCGGAGATGAAGCACGGCCCGATTGCGTTGATAAATGATGGTATGCCTGCGGTTTTCATCGCCACCGCTGGGCCGCAGTATGACAAGATTATGGGCAATATCGCCGAGGTCAAGGCTCGCGGCGGGAAGATTATAGTTGTTGGAACCGAAGGCGATGAGAATATCAAGTCCGCCCTGGGGCCGGCCGATCACTTAATTACCATTCCTGACTCGCCGGAGATTCTGCAGCCTATGCTGACGGTTGTGCCGCTGCAGCTTTTGGCCTATCACGCGGCTGTGCTCCGCGGCCATGACGTGGACAAACCTCGAAATCTCGCAAAGTCTGTGACAGTCGAATAGATTGTAGTTGAGCCGTCGCCGATACGGCGACGATGGACGATGGACGATGGACTAGCAAAAAAGTTCAAAGCCAGAGGATTTACTCTTATTGAATTGCTGGTGGTCATAGCAATCATTGCCCTTTTACTTTCCATACTTACGCCGTCGCTTATGAAGGCTAAATCGACGGCTATGCGTGTTAAATGTGCGCACAATCTCAAGCAAATACATCTGGCTATAAATCTTTACACAAATGCAAACGATAATACTTTTCCTTGCGCGCAGGACCCGCTGCCCCCGCGTCTTCTTAGCGAAGACAAGAGCGGGGGTTACTGGCTCTGGATGGGACGCGGCTGGCGGTCATTCGTCCGTCCTTATATAGATGATAATATCGATCCCAATAATCCTTCGGTTTTATTTTGTCCACAGGACCGCATTGCTAAAGAGAAGTACGAAAGTACCAGCTATGCCTACTCAATGGCCTTTTATCACAGTCCGCAACAGATTGACCAGATGACTAGTCCCAGTGACACATACGGGAGTATTTCCCCACCCTGCATTCCGCAGCGAATCTCTGATGTGGCAAATCCAGCCAGTAAGATTCTTATCGGGGATTGGCTTAGCAATCACCTGCCCATAGATGGCGATAAGGGCTGGTGGTGCTGGCAAGGCAGGCGAAACTATCTTTTTGTGGATGGCCAGACTCAATCTCTTTTTGCCAACCAGGTTCGCCCCGCCCGCGATGGCTTTCCAGACGCAAATCTGACACTACGAGGTATTAAAGGCCTTGATTGGCCTCGTTAGAGAGCTTGTAGCTGATTGATTCAATTCACTAATTACGATTCTTGCCTTTCCTTTTGTTATCATGAAGGCCTGTGATTTATTTGATATTCATAGCAGGGGTAAGAGTCTTCAAATGGATCTGTGAGAAAGATGGTTCCATATCTGAAGGCTACGATACAGCATGGATCGATGATATAGTGTTTCCGATTGATTGAATCGGTTTTTCTGGTGGGGCAAATCCCACTCTACTTGATACTCAAGACGTCGGCCATTGAGTATAGGCCTGCCTTTTTGCCGATGAGCCATTCGGCTGCACGAAGCGCTCCTAAAGCGAAAGTGTCCCTGCTGTGCGCAGTGTGACCGAATGTAATCGTCTCGCCGAGCGTTCCGAACAAACAATCGTGCTTGCCGGTAATGTCGCCAGCTCGTACGGCGTGCATGCCGATGTCACCTTTTTGCCGCAGAGCTTCTTTGCCGCTTCTTCCGTGCATAAGAGAGCCAGGAAAAGCTCTGCCTGTTGCTTTGCAGATATTTTCCGCCAATGTAAGTGCGCTGCCGCTGGGCGCATCTTTTTTGAAGCGATGGTGCTGCTCGATTATTTCAATATCGTATTGCTCGCCAAGCATCGCTGCGATCTTGCCAACAAGGGAAAATAAAACGTTCATTCCAACGCTCATGTTAGTCGCATAAACGACCGGGATATTTTTGGATGCTTTTTTGATTTTTTCTCGCTGGGAATCACTTAATCCGGTCGTACCTAAAACTAATGCGACGCTCTTTTCGGCGCAGTATTCAATTGTTCTGTCTGCCGCATCGGGCAGCGAGAAGTCGATTGCTACATCCGCCCTCGTCGGATAAGTATCACCAAGTTCGACGTTGATCTGCGAAGATTGAGCCAAGATGCCGGCGTCTTTGCCGATATCAGGATGATTCTTTTTTTCAACCGCTGCGATGATATCGAACTTATTAAATTCGATAGCCAAGGATAATATCCGTCGGCCCATTTTTCCTGCTGCTCCAACAACTATAAGCTTAGGTTTCATTGTTACCTCCCTTAGCTCCGATGGCTATGCAATAACTTAATATTATTATTGGACGTCAAGATAATCCTCAATTCTTTTTAGGATACTCAACGGGCATCCCAATACATGTTTGTGAGATTCTTAATACTATCCTGATATATGTAGAAAAATAACAGGTAATTTAACAAATATCTGAAAATCTTTTGTTAATTTCTCGATTTTTTGCACTAAACGTTGAAAAATTCGTACAATATAATACAATAATGGTAGGAATAGTAGGAGATTGTTATGAAGATTTCGACTCGTGCGAGATATGGGATGAGAGCGGCACTGGAATTGGCTATAGGTTATGGGCAGAGGCCGTTGCAGCTTAAATACATTGCTCAGCATCAGGATATATCTTTGAAATATCTTGAGCAGATAATAGCTATGCTCAAATCAGGAGGATTAGTGGGCAGCATCAGAGGCGCCAGAGGCGGATATGTTCTTGCCAAATCGCCAAATCAGGTTAGACTTAGCGATGTTTTCAATTGTTTAGAGGGGCAGGTTAATACGGTTGATTGCGTTGATAACCGGGATTACTGTGCCAAGTCCGCTGATTGCCTGGCTCGGCAGGTCTGGAAGCAGGTACAGGACGCGATAAATAGTGTTCTGCAGTCGATGACACTACAGGATTTGGTTGATAAGGCAAAGGATAAACAGAATTTAGAATATCAAATATAGATATTTGTGGAGAAATTATGAGCGCTATATTTGCTGATATCACATCTTCGGTAGGCTTTACGCCGTTGGTTCGAATCAATAAGCTTGGTCATAATGGAGCTACGATTCTTGCCAAGCTCGAATTTTACAATCCCTGCGGCAGCGTGAAGGACAGGATTGCACTATCAATGATAGAAGCGGCGGAGCAGCAGGGGCTTATTAAGCCGAATACTGTTATAATCGAGCCGACCAGCGGCAATACGGGTATCGGACTTGCTTTTGTTTGCGCTGCAAAGGGCTATAAATTACTCTTGACAATGCCGGAATCAATGAGCATCGAACGGCGAAAAATACTGCAAGTGTTTGGTGCGGAGCTTGTGCTCACGCCGGCTGAACGTGGCATGACCGGAGCCGTGGAAAAAGCCGAGCAGCTTGTGAAGGAGAATCCTGATGCCTTTATGCCGCAGCAGTTTAAGAATCCTGCAAATCCACAGATTCACAGAGAAACCACAGCAAAGGAGATTTGGGAAGATACCGACCACAAAGTTGATTTTTTTGTTGCCGGGGTAGGAACGGGAGGGACAATAACCGGCTGCGGCGAGGTGTTAAAGCAGCACAATAAGAGCCTCAAGGTGATAGCGGTAGAGCCGAAGGATTCGCCGGTCCTTTCCGGCGGCAAGCCCGGCCCGCATAAAATCCAGGGCATTGGAGCCGGATTTGTCCCGCAAGTGCTGAATGTTAATATAATTGACGAGATTATCCAGGTTTCTAATGAGGATGCCGTGGAGACGGCCCAAAAGTTGGCTGCTAAAGAGGGAATATTGGCAGGAATAAGCTCCGGTGCCGCAATGTGGGCCGCGGTTCAGGTTTCGCAGCGTGATGAATGCCGGGGCAAAATAATCGTTGTGATTCTGCCTGATACCGGCGAAAGATATATATCAACCGATATGTTTAAGTGAGGACCATAATGCGAAAGAAAAAGTTGACAGAGGGTAAAATCAAAAATCTGGTTGGCCGGATAGTCCGAACATACAAGGGCGACTCAGGTATAAATTTTATCGATGCTGCCAATCTGCCGGTGCGAAGTGCAATTCTTGAGGTTCTTGATTTGCTCTTTGAAGTGCTTTTTCCGGGCTATACAGGCAAAAGGATTGTTACGAAGTCGAACATCGATTTTATTGTCGGCGATATACTTTGTCAGGTCTATACGGATCTGTCTGAACAGGTGGAACGAGCTTACAGGTATCAATGCAGAATAAGGAAATGTGACGGTTGTGACTGCCGAACAATGGCGGAGAACGTCACGGATTATTTATTAGCTCGGCTGCCGAATATCAAGGAGATGTTGAAAGGCGATATTGGTGCAGCTTTTAGTGGGGACCCGGCTGCTAAGTCTTACGAGGAGATTGTAATAGGCTATCCCTGCATCGTAGCAATTGCGGCGTATCGAATTGCGCATGAGCTATATATAAAACAGGTGCCGTTGATCCCGCGGATAATGACCGAATGTGCACACGCAAGGACGGGTATCGACATCCATCCGGGAGCAAAGATAGGACGGAATTTCTTTATTGACCATGGCACCGGCGTTGTGATAGGTGAGACCACAATTATCGGCGATAACGTAAAGATTTATCAGGGAGCTACCCTCGGCGCTTTGAGCTTTCCTAAAGATAAGAGGGGAAGGATTATAAAAGGCGGCAAAAGACACCCTACAATAGAGGACAACGTGACAATCTACGCCGAGGCGACGATATTGGGTAACGTTACTATCGGCAAGGGCGCGGTAATCGGCGGTAACGTCTGGATAAAAGAGTCAGTGCCGCCTGGCGTCACCGTGACAACGCCCCATCCGGAGTTGGTTTATACAAAACATAAAAAGGCAAAAGTAAAAAGGTAAAAGGCAGAATTAATAAATTTGATGAACGATATTGCTTTGAAGAAAAGACCGGATGTCATTTCGACCGAAGTCCCGACTTATCGGGACGAAGTGGAGAAATCTACCAATAGCAGATTTCACTTCGTGGCTCTCCGCTTCGCTACGTGTCTCGACTCACCTTCGATTCGCTCGAAATGACAAGATACGCTGTTTTCCACAGAGCAAGACGACATACGAAATACGAGATACGAATTTGGATAAGCGACTACTTGAAAAAATCAAACTGTTAAAGGATAAGCGTAGGGCTGTAATCCTTGCACATAATTATCAGCCCGGCGAAATACAGGATATGGCTGATTTTTGCGGCGACTCTTTAGAGCTAAGCAGAAAAGCAGCGCAGACGGATGCGAAGGTAATCGTATTTTGCGGCGTAAAGTTTATGGCGGAGACCGCTACGATTCTTTCGCCAGAAAAGACGGTGCTCCTGCCGGACAAATTTGCCGGCTGCCCAATGGCGGATATGATAAACGCAGGACAGTTGCGCGAGCTAAAGCAGCAGAATCCTGATGCGATAGTGGTTTGCTATGTGAATAGTTCCGCAGAGGTTAAGGCCGAAAGCGATTATTGCTGCACAAGCGCTAATGCCGTTGAAGTGGTAAATTCTTTGCCGGCGGATCAGCCCATTATTTTTGTGCCCGACCAGCATCTCGGACGATTTGTCATTGAGAGGACCGGAAGAAGCCTTATTCTCTGGCCGGGTTATTGCCCGACGCATGTCGTTATAACCGAACAGGATATAAAAGACGCGAAATCAGGGTATCCCGATGCTGTTGTAATGGCTCATCCCGAGTGCACAGAGCCGGTTAAGCAGCTTGCGGATCAGGTCCTCAGCACCGGCCAAATGCTCAAGTTTCTTAAGACAAACTACGCAAGGCAGTTTATCGTAGCGACCGAGATAGGAATAATTCACGCTTTGAAAAAACAAAATCCAAATGCCGAATTTATCCCTGCAAGTGAAAGAGCGGTTTGTCCAAATATGAAGCGTATCACTTTCGATAAGGTAGTTGCCTCATTGGAGGATATGCAATACAAAATCACGGTGCCAGAAGAGATAAGGACGAAGGCAAAAAAGGCACTGGATAGAATGATAGAAATTTTACCTGCAAAATAATGTTCGTCATTGCGAGGTCTGCGAAGCAGACCGTGGCAATCTCGTCCTTGATGTTTTAGAAAGGAGATTAGAACTATGACCTTTTCAAAAGTATCTGAAAAGCAGATTACCCGTGCGATTATATCTGAATTTGCGAAGGATTTTGAAGACTATGTCGAAAATGATGTAACTGTTGTCGGTGCAGGACCCAGCGGGCTTGTAGCCGCAAGAGAATTTGCCAGAAAGGGAGAAAAGACACTGCTGGTCGAGAGCAACAACTATCTCGGTGGGGGATTCTGGATAGGCGGTTATCTTATGAATAAGGTAACGCTGCGGGCTCCTGCTCAAGCAATTCTCGATGAGATTGAGGTGCCTTACCAAGAGATTGAAGATGGGCTGTATGTTGCCGATGGGCCGCATGCGTGTTCCAAGTTGATTGCTTCGGCTTGTGACGCCGGAGTTAAAGTATTGAACATGACACAGTTCGATGATGTAGTGATAAAGTATGACCGCGTTTGTGGCGTGGTTGTCAACTGGACGCCGGTGTCGGCGCTACCTAAAGCAATCACATGTGCAGACCCGGTGGCTATCGAAACGAAGCTCGTGGTTGATGCGACGGGACACGATGCCATGGTGGTTCGATCGCTTCAGAAACGAGGCCTGGTGGAGATAAAGGGCTTCGGAGCTATGTGGGTTGAAGAATCAGAGGATGCGGTTGTTGAGCATACAAGACAGGTTTATCCAGGCTTGATTGTAACGGGAATGGCTGCCGCAACCACGTTTGGTCTTCCAAGAATGGGGCCGACCTTTGGCGGAATGTTACTGTCTGGGAAAAGGGCGGCAGAAGTCACTGTGGAAGTTTTAAAATAGGGTGTGCATCGCACACCGATAGAGAAATGGTGGGGCAGGCCCCACCCTACATTTTTCAAAAATTAGGAGAAAGTAAGGTGCAAAAAGAGAACGATTATCATTTGGAAACGCTGGCTTTGCACGCCGGCCAAAGAGTGGACTGCGATACGCTCAGCAGGGCTGTGCCTATATATCAAACCACCAGCTATTGTTTCAAAGACACCGACCACGCAGCACGGCTCTTTGCCTTGCAGGAATTCGGCAATATCTACACAAGGTTGATGAATCCGACGACTGATGTTTTAGAGAAACGGCTGGCGGCGCTGGAAGGCGGCGTGGGAGGCCTCGCCTTAAGCTCAGGCCAGTCGGCCATCTATGTAAGTATCTTTAATATCTGCGGGGCAGGGGGGCACATTGTCTCTTCGAGCTCGCTCTATGGCGGCACTGTAACCTTGTTTAGCCAGACATTCCGCAAGCTGGGTATTGAAGTGACTTTCGTTGATCCTAAAGAGCCGGTGAATTTTGCCAAAGCGATCAAAGATAATACCCGCTTGATTTATATTGAATCGATCGGCAATCCGAAAAACGATGTTCTGCAATATGAAAAGATAGCTGAAATCGCCCACAAAAATCGTATGCCGGTAATTTGCGACAATACTGTTCCGACACCGATACTTTTTCGGCCGATTGAATACGGCATCGACATCGTGGTTCATAGCTGCACAAAATTTATCGGCGGACATGGCACGAGCATTGGCGGAGCTATTGTGGATTCCGGCAAATTTAACTGGGCTAACGGCCGATATCCGGAGCTGACTGAGCCTGATCCGAGCTATCATGGCATAAAATATGTCGAGTCCTTTGGTGCGATGGCGTATATTATAAAAGCCAGAACGCAGTTTTTGCGGGACATGGGCTCGTGTATGTCTCCGTTTAATGCGTTCTTGTTTTTGCAGGGTCTGGAAACACTGCATTTGCGTATGCCTCGGCACAGCGAAAACGCGCTGAAGCTCGCCAAGTGGCTCGAAAAGCAGAAAACGGTTACCTGGGTAAATTATCCGGGGCTTGAATCACATTCGGATTATGCTCTTGCCAAAAAATATCTGCCGAACGGCCAGGGAGCAATACTCGGCTTCGGTATTAAAGGAGGTAAAGAGGCTGGGATTAAATTTATCAATAATGTCAAGTTAGCCAGCCACCTTGCAAATATTGGCGACAGCAAAACCTTGGTGATACATCCTGCAAGCACGACACATCAGCAATTAGGTGGAAAAGAGCAGCTTGCAGCCGGTGTGACGGAAGATTATATTCGTGTTTCAGTAGGAACCGAACATATTGATGACATAATAAATGATTTCGAGAATGCTTTGAAAGCAAGTACAAAATGAATATCGAATATCGAACAAGGAATATTGAATTTCGAACAATAAATTCTCTTGAACGAGATACGAGATACGAGATACGAGATACGAATTATGTGGGATTACACGGACAAAGTCAGAGATCATTTCTTTAATCCGCGGAACGTCGGCGAGATAGAAGACGCCGACGGCGTGGGCGAGGTTGGTTCACTCGCTTGCGGCGATGCCTTGAAGCTGACCTTCAAGCTCGATAAGAACGGCAGAATTAAAGATGCTAAATTCAAAACCTTCGGCTGTGCAAGCGCAATTGCTACCTCATCGGTATTGACCGAGATGATAAAGGGAAAAACATTAGAGGAAGCAGCTAAGGTTACTAATAAAGACATTGCCGATTATCTCGGCGGTTTGCCGGAGCAGAAGATGCACTGCTCGGTTATGGGTAGAGAAGCTCTTGAGGCAGCGATTGAAAATTACCGCACCGGCGGCAAAAAGAAACATGAGCTTGAGGGTAGAGTTGTTTGTACCTGCTTTGGCGTCACTGAAAAAGAGATTGAAAGAGTGATACGAGAAAATAATCTGACAACCGTTGAGCAGGTGACAAATTACTGCAAGGCAGGCGGTGGCTGCGGCGGATGCCAGGGCGAAATAGAAAAGATAATAGACAGGATTCAGGGCGATAAGGCAAAGCAAATGATGATGACGACGCCGAGGCAGGCAGGGAAACTTACCAATATTCAAAAAATACAGATGATTCAGCAAACAATCAATGAACAAATAAGGCCTGCTTTGCGTGCTCATGGAGGAAATATCGAGCTGATAGACGTGGTAGGAAACAAGGTTATCGTGGCTTTTAGAGATATGTGTGCACAATGTAGGCTGGCGGAGTTTACGATGAAAGACGTGGTCGAAGCAAAATTAAAAGAATTCGTCGATGACGAGCTTTTTGTCGAGGAAGACAAGGATTCTGCCAAGGAACCACACAATCACAGGGAATAAACGATGAAAACCATTTATTTTGATAATAACGCGACGACAAAGGTTGCCGAAGAGGTGCTGGAGGAGATTAAGCCGTTCTTTTGTGAGCTTTACGGCAATCCGTCCAGTATGCACACATTTGGCGGCCAGGTCGGCCATAAAATTCGTCACGCCCGCGAGCAGGTTGCCGGCTTACTCTGCTGTGATCCCAGCGAGATAATTTTCACAGGCTGCGGCACTGAAAGTGATAACGCTGCGATTAAAGGGACACAGGCTGCTCTTCCAAACAAACACAAAGTTATAACCACCAGAGTTGAGCACCCGGCTGTGCTGTCGGTCTGTCGAGATCTCCAGGCTCACGGCTACACCATTATTGAGCTTAGCGTAGATAAATATGGCAGACTCAATTTGGCAGAGCTTGAAGAAAACATCGACGATGACACGGCTATTGTTACGATAATGTACGCCAACAATGAAACCGGCGTAATATTCCCGATAGGGGAGATTTCAAAGCTGGTTACCGAAAGAGGTGTGGTATTTCACACCGATGCTGTGCAGGCGGTGGGTAAGATTCCGCTAAATTTATCTAAAAGTAATATTGATTTGCTTAGCCTTTCCGGCCATAAGCTGCATGGGCCTAAGGGCGTTGGTGTTCTTTACGTCCGCAAGGGTACAAGGTTGTCGCCATTTATGTTGGGCGGCCATCAGGAAGGAGGCAGAAGAGCAGGTACGGAAAACGTGCCGGGAATCATCGGCTTAGGAAAAGCATGTGAGCTGGCGGCAAAAAATATCGAGGAAGAAAATAATAAAGTCAAGTATCTTCGGGACAAATTAGAAAACGCAATATTAAAAAGCTGTCCTGATTGCAGACTCAATGGTGACAAAAATAATCGTTTGCCCAATACGAGCAATATCAGCTTTGAGTATATCGAGGGCGAAGCGATTTTGCTGCTGCTGGATAAATACGGTATATGTGCCAGCAGCGGCTCAGCGTGCACATCCGGCTCATTGGAGCCGAGCCACGTTTTGCGAGCGATGGGTGTGCCGTTCACCGCCGCCCACGGTTCAATCCGATTCAGCCTAAGCAGATACAACACCGAACAAGAGGTTGATTACACCATCGAAAAGATGCCCAAGATTGTCAACCAGCTCCGCGAGCTTTCTCCCTTCGTAGCGAAGTAGCTCTACGAGGTATCGGCATTACTGATTTTTCGAACCGAGTTCAGTTTTATGTTACGAAAGAAGGTAGCTTTTTGTATAATGTAATTTATGAATGAGGCAGAACAGGAATCTATTCGCCGATGGCTGGCAGACTGGAAAGCAGCGGGACTCTTGCTGGAGAGGTTTCGAGTTGAGGCCATACGTAACAGTGATACCGCCGCCGCTATCGAGCAATTGTCAGACGCCTTTGAGTCTGCGCTGCGTCATTATCCACCGGCAACTACGTCGGGGCTTGTAGAACAGCAACATCTTTTTGCTCGGTTGCGTTTATGAAAGCTCTTTTTCAGATAGCAGCAGAATTGGACGCTCTATTGGCTAAGCGGGGCTGGCGATACTGCTTTATCGGAGGGATTGCACTTCAGCGATGGGGACAGCCGCGGCTGACCAATGATATTGACATTACGATTTTGACAGGCTTCGGCCATGAAGTACGCTATATAGATGAGATTCTTAGGTTGTACAGCGAAAGGATGCCCAATACACGTGACTTTGCTCTGAAGAATCGTGTGCTGCTGCTTGTATCTAATGAGGGAATTCCGATAGACGTTGCGCTGGGTGGGATTGCTTTTGAGGAGAATTTAGTATCAAGGGCAAGCCGGTATGAGTTCCTGCCGGGTCTGACGCTGCTGACTTGTTCGGCTGAAGACCTGGTAGTCCTCAAATCATTTGCAGACAGACAAAGAGACTGGGCAGATATAGAAACTATCATAATAAGACAGCAGAAGCGATTGGACTGGGAGTACATTTTTGAACAATTGAGACCGTTATGTCAGCTTAAGGAATCTTTGGAGATTATTGAACGCTTGGATCAGCTACGTAATTGTCTTTAAATCCTGTTTCATCCGTTACCTGCATAATAGCCAAATAGTGCAATTACTTAATTTTGGATAATGTTGCATAGCAGTATGAAGTTCCCCCAAGTTCGAGATGTCAAAGATGGTCTTTTTAAGGTCATGTATAACTGCTTTATGTTTCCTCGCTGTGCTCAGTAATTTTGCTTCGCAGCCTTTTTGCGGTGTCCTGATTGCGAAAAATCAACCTGTATTGTGGCACAATCCTTGAGAGTCAGGCGCGATAAAATTCTCTCTCGTGCAACAAAAGCCACTCCTGAAGGTGGGAGTCGAACCAACAACCTGAGTGAACCGAATAGAATTTTTAGCCATGTGTGTCTGCCAATACCGCTTTCGTGATGAAATAATTCAGGCTTGACCTTCTTGTTCTTTTGTCCGGGTGGTATTTGTTTAACGTCCTTCAACATCCAAAAGATGCTTTTTCTTTAAGGTTATCAATATAATATACGCAGCTAAGCCGACGCCAAACAAGAGACAATAGGACCAGCTAATCTGCCATTTCCCTTTATAGAAAAAGTCTCCTATTACCTCTAAGCAGGTAAATGAAACTATTATCAGGAAAAAACCATTGCATTCTCTTTTGAGGATGGTTTTAAGAGAAAATGACAAACTGGGCTTTCGCCAGTTCTTAAAACGCGGAAACATCACAGGTGTTTTATTGGCCCATTCGCTAAAGGTCTGCCCGAATTTCTCACTCAGAAATTCTTCCTCCACAAATATGATTCGCTTATAATATAAAAAGAAGAGAAATATCGCTGAAAAACTAAAGAAGAAAGAACGTGTGAATAAGGAGAAGCCCAGCCAGATTAAAAAATTACCCAGATATAGTGGATGTCTGACAACAGAATACATTCCTGTGGTATTTAGAACATACGCTTTCTGACTTTTAGTGTTCCTCCCGGAGGTTCCTTTGGGTGCATGGCCGATAGTATAAACACGAATTCCTAATCCTAAAAAGGAGATGGTAAAGCAGAATATTTCCCATAAAATATCCAATTTATGACTGCCTTCGGGATATGTGAAATCCATCAAAGCAATCAGAAAAATGGATATTGTCAATAAGGGCAGAAAGCTTCTCCATCTGAACAACCATCGACCTGTTTGTCTGAATTCTTCTATCTGAGCCACCGACATTTCTCCAATATCCTGAGAACAATCAACTATGGAATCCGCAAAAAGACCGGTATGAATCCTGAATCCTGGAGCATTTCAATGGAGTGCGTAAGCATAAATATCCAAATAAACCATATAACGTCTGCAAAGTTTCAGACGAAACTGGCTGCCTTTACCAGAAATAGCAATAGCAGAGCTTTTCATTTATGCCTTACTTTACCACAAATAATCATTTCTGGAAATAGGAATCTTGTCCGCGTTCTGAATCGAGCCGGACGGAATTTTTGGTACAGAGTGTATAGCACGTGCCGAGCCTGTGCTTGTCTCGGCAGCGACCGCGGTTGGCATCATATCTTCAGCCTTAGCGGTTATACACCTGGCAAAGGCTCTCATTAGCGTCTTTCTTCGGCTGTAAAAATCAAGCTTACATATAATACCGGGCACTCTCCGAGTTGTTATAATTCTTGCATCGCCAAACAACTCCTTTTAAGATATACCAATAAGTAAACCCCGTTAGATAACTTTGTTCTCTAACGGTTTGCGACGGTGGCATTAAACCACCGTTATCTTTAAGCAGTAATAACCACCGATTAAAATCGGAGGCTTTATCTAACGGGGTAAATCCTTATGATTAATATGAACATATAACCACTATGGAAAAAGGTTTTGTATATCTCGTAGGAGCTGGGCCGGGGCGTGCGGATTTAATCACAGTTCGCGGCGCGGAGATTCTGAGAAAAGCCGATTGTATAATCTACGATAAATTAGCTAACCCGGCTTTGCTTAAATTTGCCCGCAAAGATGCCGAAATCCTGCACGTGCCTAAAAGGATAGGCCGGGATTCATTTACGCAGCAGGAAATCAATAATCTTCTTCTCGAAAAGGCATCAGAAGGAAAAACGGTCGTCCGGCTCAAAGGCGGCGATCCGGGTATATTCGGCAGATGCTATGAAGAGATTATGCTTCTTGCCGAAGCAGCAATAAATTTTGAAATAGTGCCGGGTGTGACGGCCGCGACTGCCGCGGCTGAATATGCGGGGATTATCCTTACCGATAGGCAGTACAGCTCGCAGGTCGTTTTTGTCACGGGCCAGGAGGCTAAAGACAAGGGAAAAAGCAGTATCGATTGGCCTTTGCTTGCGAGATTCTCAGGAACTATTGTCTTTTATATGGCGATGAGCAATCTCGATTTTATCGCTAAGCGGCTAATAGAAAATGGTATGGATAAAAACACGCCTGTGGCGGTAATTTCCGATGCCACGTTTCCGGCACAAAGAGTAGTAAAAACGTCACTAAGGCTGATAAGTCAAAAGTGTAAAGGGGAGAAAATTGAGCCGCCTTCAATTGTTGTTGTTGGTCTGGCGGCAGATAGTGATGCGAGATTAGATTGGTTTAGAAAAAAGCCTTTGTTCGGCAAGAATATTGTCGTGACACGTGATGAACGAGGCAACGCAGAATTTGCGGATAAAATCAGAAGCCGTGGCGGTAATCCAATAGAGTTTGCAACGATAAAGATAAAGCCGTTGACGAATACAAACCGATTTCTGCGAGCAATTGTCAAACTTGCCGAATTCGATTGGATAATCTTTACCAGCTCCAATGGCGTGGAGATTGTTTTTAATTTTCTGCGGGTTTTAGGAAAAGACGCCAGGTTTTTGGGTTCTGCAAAGGTTGCCGCGATAGGCAGTGAAACTGCCGCCACATTGAGTGAATTCGGGATAAAAGCGGATTTTGTGCCAACGATTTTTACCAGTAAGGAGCTTGGCAAACAATTAGCTGCATTTTGGAAGCTGCATGGCAAAAAAGTTTTGCTCTTGCGCTCGCAGATTGCTTCGGACGAGCTTATTGACTGGCTGAGTCGAGCCGGTGCTGAAATTGAGAATGTCCCTGTCTATCGCATCAGCACCGTGAAGGGTAAATGTGATTGGCTGATAGAGAAAATAAAGGCTGGATTTATTGATTGGCTTATTTTTGCAAGCTCTTCTTCAGTCAGGGCTTTTTTTGAACAAATCCCAGCCGATGTAGTAAAATCAAGTTGTGCCAGGGTCGCATCGATTGGGCCGGTGACGTCCGAGCAGCTAAAAAGCCTCGATGTTAGAGTCGATGTGGAGGCGTCCGAGCATACCATCGATGGACTACTTGACGCAATTGAGCAAACATACAAATGATAAATATCTCAAAGCTATATTGCGGCCTGGGTGGTGAGTCCGACCATTTAAGGTACTCAGATGAGAACCACTTTGGTCCTGTCATTGCCTTTAATTGCACGAGCCGCTGTAATCTGCGATGTCTGCATTGCTATAGCTCCTCGCAAGCAAATCTAAGCGGCAATGAGTTAACGACAGGCCAGGCCAAGCAATTGTGGTCACAGCTTGTCGAGGTAAATTGTCCCGTAGTGCTATTTAGCGGAGGTGAGCCGTTGTTGCGAGGTGATTTATTTGAGCTTTTGACTGAGGCAAAAAGATTGGGCCTGCAAACCGTCATATCCAGCAATGGGACGCTGATTGATGATGCAACTGCGGAGCGATTGGCTAACGCCGGCGTAAGTTATGTTGGCATCTCCATCGACGGAACAGAAAATTTCCATGATAATTTTAGGCAAGTCACCGGCTGTTTCAAAACAACAATGAAAGGAATAGAAAACTGCAAAAAGGCGGGCATAAAAACTGGGCTGCGCTTTACGATTACAAAGGCGAACGCCGACCAGATTCCTGCCGTTTTAAATATTGCCGCCTCGAACAACATCCGAAGGATTTGCTTTTACCACTTGATTCGAGCCGGTAGAGCAGAGAAGCTGGATAATCAAATCCTAACGTCCGAGCAGACTCGGCAGATTCTTGATGTAATTATAGAACAAACCCGTGATTTTGTCACTAAAGGTTTTATTGACGAGGCGCTTACCGTAGATAATCATGCTGATGGCCCATATCTTTTAACGAAGATGAGAAAGGAGAATAATCCTGGTTACGAAGCGGCAAGAAGGCTTTTGCTTATCAACGGCGGCAACAAAGTCGGCGAAAAAATCGGCTGCGTAAGCTGGGACGGCAATGTTTATCCGGACCAGTTTTGGCGGAATTACTCGCTTGGCAATATCAAAGATAAGACCTTCAAACAAATCTGGGAAAATCCTGACGAGCCGATGCTTAATAAGCTGAGAAATAAATTGCAATTTGCAGATAAAAGGTGTCTGCGGTGCAGGTGGTTTGATTTGTGTAAAGGAAACTACAGATTCTTGGGCAATTATGCCGACGATGAATATTGGCTCAACGAGCCGGCCTGTTATCTGACAGAGGAAGAGATTGAGAATTCAAAAAGTATTTAGCCCCCGAATTTATTCGGGGATTTTGTGAACCCCGCAACAAGTTTAAATCGAGAACACCTCAATAAATTGAGGGACTAAATAATGGCAATTATGAAGGGAAAAGTAGAAAAACCACGACTCATTGCATTTGAAGTCACCCGCCGATGCCGGTTTAACTGTATACACTGCCGTGCGAACGCAGGTGATGGTGACAAAGATGAGCTTACTACCGAGCAGTGCAAAAAAATCCTATCCTCGGTCGCGAGGTTTTGTAAGCCAGTTATAATCTTGACCGGCGGCGAGCCGATGGAACGCGGTGACATCTATAAGATTATTAGATATGGATGCGCCCGCAAACTGCGAATAGTAATGGCAACCTGCGGATACTTAATCGACGAGCAGTCCATAATCGAATTAAAAGAAGCCGGCGTGTCGGCTCTATCGTTTTCGTTGGATGGAAGCTCAGCGGAGACCCACGATAAATTCAGGCAGGCGCCGGGCGCTTTCGATGCCGTAATGAGTGCTGCCCAGATTGCTCGCCAGGCGGGTATGCGTTTTCAGATCAATACCACCATTACAAAAATCAATATCGACGAGGTGGCGGCCATAATTGAATTGGCTAAAAGACTTGGTGCCTACTGTTTTAATGCGTTTATTTTCGTGCCGACCGGCCGGGGTGAAAAAATAGCGGATAAAATTCTCGACTCCATACAATACGAGGTTTTGCTGAACGAGCTGCTTCGTTTGAAGCTCGAATCGACAATTGAAGTAAGGGTGACATGTGCGCCACAGTTTGCAATAGTGTGCGAGAAAGCCATATCCAAGAAATTGATCGATCCAGTTAACGGTTGTATGGGCGGCAGGGGATTTGGCTTTATTAGCTACAAGGGCGACGTGCAGACCTGTGGCTTTCTGAATATATCGGCGGGCAATCTGGTCGAAAACGGCTTTAATTTCAAGAAGATTTGGATAGAGGCAGAGCTTCTAAAGAAAATCCGCGATGTTTCATCTTATAAAGATGGCTGTGGAGATTGTGAATTTGTACAATTGTGTGGAGGCTGCCGGGCAAGGGCCTATGCGATGTCCGGCGATTACTTGGCGGCCGACCCGATTTGCAGCTTCCGTGCGGGAGGTAAGGCTTGAGCTTGCATCTGACAAAATTTCAAAAGCAGTTATGTAACGTCCTGCAGGAGGGTCTGCCGATATGCCGGCGACCATTTGCAGAAATCGCAAAAGCTTTACACAGTGACGAAACAGAGATTTTACAGCAAACCAGGCAATTAAAAGACACTGGTGTCATTCGCAGGATTAGCGCTATTATTAATCATCGAGTCCTCGGCTTGACGAGCACTTTAGCTGCGGCACATGTCCCCGAACAAAGCTTGGCAGAGGTTATCGAGGCGGTAAATCGTCTTGAAAACGTCTCTCACAATTATCGCAGAAATCATTATTACAATTTATGGTTCACCTTACAGGCGCAAACGCCGGGGCAAGTCAGGGCCACCCTGCTGAATCTTGGCGGACGCTTCGGCATAGATTTCCAAAGCCTGCCTGTCAAGCGGGTTTTTAAGCTTGACGTTCGTTTTGATGCCGAGAGCAATGGCCGCACATTATTACACGAGGCCAAAGGGATTTCCAAAGACGAGCCGGTCGAGCTGAATGAAAGCGAAAAATTGATACTTTCAAAGCTGCAGAATGATTTGGAGCTGATGGAAGAACCTTTTGCTTTTTTGCACAACGAAAGCCTAACAAGAGAAGATATTTTGAAGATTATAACGGGGCTGATTGATAAAGGTGTTATCCGGCGGATAGCTGCAGTTGTTGACCATCGCAAGCTCGGCTTTGTAATCAATGTCTTGTTTGTCTGTGAAGTTCTGCAGGAAAGGATCTTAGAAGCCGGCCAAAGATTGGCTCATTTCACCGTAGTAAGTCACTGTTACGAAAGAGAGACGTTCGAGAATTGGCCATATAATCTGTTCGCCATGATTCACGGCCGGAGCATGGGCCAGATTCAGCACGTGATAAATAAGTTTATCGAGGCGGAAAAAATAAAATCATTTCAACTTTTGCCGACCGTCGCCGAGCTTAAAAAGCAGCCCGTCAAACATTTCTATAAAACAGAGCCGCGACCGTAAGGGAGCGGGTTGCAGGATTCACATTGCTGTTATTTTTTCTCTTCACTCCGTGAGATAACGCAGTGCTGTCTCACGGGCTTTTTTCCACTTGGCCGGTCATGGGTACAAAGCGGACCGGCATAACATTCTTTTGGTGCAGTTTGCCTTTTTCGTCCTTTATTATCAACACTAAATATTGAAATCCCAGCCGGCCTTCCACGGGCAGAATCATTTTGCCGCCGGGCTTTAGCTGATCTATTAGCGGCTGAGGGACACGCTCTGCTGCGGCTGTGCCGATTATTGCATCGAATGGTGCTTTATCCGGCCAGCCGAAAAAGCCGTCGCCGGCCTTGACAAATACGTTGTGGTAGCCTAATTCTTTTAACTTCACAGCAGCGGATTTTGCAAGGGCCTCGACAATCTCGATTGTATAGACCTCACGCGCGAGCTCGGCACATACCGCAGCCTGGTAGCCTGAGCCTGTGCCGATTTCTAATACTTTGGCATTAGGCTTGAACTGCAAGACCTGCGTCATAAATGCCACGATATAAGGCTGGCTTATGGTCTGGCCGTAACCTATCGAAAGCGGATAATCGCCGTAGGCTGCGTTCTGTTCGCTGGCTCTTACAAACGCATGTCGCGGCACGAGCCGCATCGCTTTTAAGACATTTGGGTCGTTCACGTCTCGCCCCTGGATTTGAGTGGCGACCATTTCTGCCCGTTCTTCGACACGCTCATTAAAGGCGGGGTGATTGTGGTCCGGCGGAAGGATCTTGTGCGCAGCATGGCTTGCGCCAATTTCATTTGGGTCTTTATTCTCTTCCGTAGCGGATATCGCAACCGGATCAATTGTACTTATAACCATGAAAGCCACCACAGCAAATGCACGAACGACGATATGCAATCTATTTCTATCATTCATCTTTCAATCCCCCGAATCATATACAGTTGACCTCCATGATTATATAACAAGGGCGGTTAAACGTCAAATTTGGATTCTCCCCGTCGCCGTGCCGGCGACGGCTAAACGCAAAATTTTACGAAAAATCCCCTTGCATGGCCCAAAACAGCTCCTATAATTGAGTAAAAATATTACGAGATACGAAATACGAGCGACGAGCGACGAACATGCGGGTGTAGCTCAGTGGTAGAGCGCAACCTTGCCAAGGTTGATGTCGTGGGTTCGAGCCCCATCACCCGCTCTGAAAAAGAGCGTAAGGTATAAGTGCATAAGAGCACAAAAGCAAAAGTAACTTATGCCCTTGTGACTTGTGCTCTAATAAGATAGTATCGGTGAGTTACCGGCTAAGCTGTAGTCGGGCGCTGGTCGCCGATATGTTTAAGGCCGCTTTTGGAAATGAAGGCGGATGGAAAATATAGAAAATCTGGCTAAGGGAGTTTGCTTCCCTTAAGCCTTTTTGTTTATTATTCAAGGGCTATATAAGAAATATCCTTTGGGAGAATAAAAATGCCTAAAGAAAAGGCCACAGAAGAAGTGAAAGACGAACAGGAACAGCCCGTTGAGCAGGAAGCCACGCCCGTTACGGCGGAGCATCGGGCTACGGCTGGCTCCGCCCAGACGAGTGCCGCAGACGAAAAGGCCGAAGCCGGAGCGGGAGAAAAACAAGCCCCGGCGTTAAAATACACGGCAGCAATTGATCCAGCCGGCCCATGCAAAAAAAAGGTCTCTATAGAAATACCGGAAGAAGAGATTAAAAACGCCACCGACAAACAATATTACGATTTACGTAAAGAAGCACTCGTGCCTGGCTTTCGGAAAGGCCGAGCGCCTCGCAGGCTCCTGGAAAAAAGATTCGGCAAAGAAACGACCGAGCAGGTGAAATTAAAATTATTAGTTGATGCAAGTGGCGCCGCCATCAAGGATAACAAGCTGGAAGTGCTCGGCGAGCCGGACATTAAACACGAAAAGATAGAGCTGCCGGAGAGCGGTCCATTTAAGTTTGATTTTGAAATCGAGGTGCGTCCGGAATTTGATTTGCCTCCGCTTGAATGTATTCCGATAACCAGGACAAAACTCGAAGTGACAGATGAGCACGTTACCAAAGAAATCGAGCGAATACGAAAATGGTCAGGTTTGTGGACGCCGCGGGAAGGGGGCGTCGTTGAGCTTGAAGATGAGATAATTGCCGACGTGGTTCTCAAGCCTGTCCCGAGCGCAGTCGAGGGACCTGTCTCGGGCGCAGTGGATGTACCTGTCCCTCCACAGGATGCTTCAGAGCAGAGCGAAGTCGAGAAAACTAAAGCCTCCTCCGCTGAATTGGCTGCGAAGACCGAAGGCATGGATTCGGCAAGCTCACCACAACCTGCTGCGACGGTGCGACAGCACGGCGAGGTCGAGCAAGAGCAGAAACTTAATAATATCGAGATATATGTGCGGAAAAACGGTTTTGTCGGCGCTATTCCGGTTGAGAGGCTCGATGAGCTGCTGGTCGGCGCCAGAGCAGGTGATGTTAAGCAGACGAACGTTGAGGTGCCGAAAACATATTATAAAGAGGAGTTTCGCGGCAAGAAGGTAGACATCCAGATCACAATCAAGGAGATAAAATGGCTCAGGCCGGCTGAGCTGGACGAAGATTTCCTCAAGCGGCTCGAAGTAAAAGATGAAGCAGAATTACATGAAAAAATTCACGATTCGCTGCATAGCCAGTTAGAGCAGCAAATCCGAGCGGCAATGGCCGAGCAAATCTACCAATATCTGATCGACAATACCAGGTTTGAGCTGCCTTTGGATATTGTTGCGGAGCACTCAGCGACGCTGCTAAAAAGGCAGTATATCAATCTTTTAATGCGCGGCTTACCCAAGCAGCAAATCGAGGAGCGGATGGAACAGTTACGAGCAAGCAGCGAAGAGCAGGCTAAACAGCAATTCAAAATATTCTTTATCATAGACAAGATTGCTGATAAGCTTGGGATTGAGACAAATGAAGAGGAAATTAACGGCCATATCGCTCAATTGGCTCTCCAGCAGGGTCGCAGACCCGAAAAAATGAGAGAGGAAATGGAGCGAGACGGTTCATTGGCACAGTTTAAATTGCAGGTGCATGAAAGAAAGTGCATAGATAAGCTCTTGGAAACGGCAGCGGTAACGGAGGCCGCCGGCGGCGAAAAGAAAGCTGCCAAAAAGAGAGAATCTAAATCCACAAAAAAAGCCGCGAAAGAAGAGAAGGAATAGTTGCAGACGGAACAGAACAATAATCGACTTTACAAGGAAGAATTTATGAAGCTCCCATTTTGCAGCGTATCACAAAATGGCGTCGCCATAAAGAATGTGGAAAAATACAACCAGTACGGCCAGTACCAGCAATATCGCCAGATGAGCCTTGATGATTTGCTGCTTGAAAACAGGATTGTGTTTTTGATCGGCGAAATCTCTTATGCAAGGGCTGCTGAGGTCATTATGAAGATTCTTTACCTGGATAACCTCAAACGTGGCGGTGAAATCAGCTTGTATATCAATTCGCCGGGCGGCACCGTTGACGACACAATGGCTATTTACGATACCATATGTTTTGTCGGCTCGCCGGTAGCAACTTACTGTATCGGCAGAGCAGAATCAGGCGCCGCGATTGTGCTGGCAGCCGGAACCAAAGGAAAACGCTTTGCGCTGCCGCACGCTAAAGTTATGCTGCATCAGCCCTGGGGCGGCGTCAGCGGCCAGGCGGCAGACATCAAAATACAGGCGGAAGAAATCCTAAAAGCCAAAACGATGATAAACGAAATTTTGGCCAGGCATACCGGTCAGCCGATTGAGAAGATTGCAGCAGAGACGGAAAGAAATAGATACCTGACCGCTGATGAGGCAAAAGCATACGGCCTTATCGACGAAGTGCTGCACGAAGAAGACAAGGCGAAAAAGGCCGAGAAAAAGGAGAAATAGTAAATAGTTTATTGTTCATAGTTAGTTGTTCATCGATGAACAATGAACTGATAACAATGAACAAATTCTGGTTAATAGGGAAAATACAAATGAGCGTGAACGAGACGTTGGTACCAATAGTTATTGAAAAAACCGGAAGAGGCGAGCGTGCGTACGATATTTATTCAAGACTGCTGAAGGATAGAATTGTCTTTCTCAGCGGCGTGATCGAAGATGTAACGGCAAATTTAATCATAGCCCAGATGCTGTTTCTTAGTAACGAAGACAGGAAAACCGATATCCACTTTTACATCAATTCGCCGGGCGGCTCGATCACCGCGGGGCTTGCAATCTATGATACAATGCAGTTTTTACGTTGTGAAGTCGCGACGTATTGTATAGGACAGGCGGCGAGTATGGCCGCGGTGCTGCTGGCCAGCGGCAAATCGGGGAAAAGGTTTCTCCTGGCAAACAACAGAATCCTCCTGCACCAGCCTTTAATTACAGGTATATTGGAAGGGTCTGCTACCGACCTGGATATAGAGGCACAGGAAATTCTTCGGCTACGCAGCCGACTTTATGATATATTGGCCAAACATACGGGCCAAAGCCCCGAGAAAATTGAAAAGGATTGCGACCGCAACCTCTGGCTCGATGCAGAAGAAGCAATCAATTACGGATTAGCCGACCAAATCGTGCAAAAAGCGCCTGAAATAATCAGAGAGCCGGCTCAGTCCACAGATGAAGCCCAGGATTGAAAGAATCAAACAAATGAGAAGACAGAAGAAGAATGACAGAATACAGAATACAGAATACAGAATACAGAAGTTAAAAAACAGAACTTTGCCCTCTGTTCTCTGTTTTCTGTCCTCTGTTTTCTGTGTTCTTGTTTTTGTCCTCTGTCCTCTGTTTTTTGTTCCAGGCTGTCTGGACACCAATAAGGAACAGATAACTTTGACCGAGCAGATTGATAAGCTCAATGAGCAAAATTCGCAGCTACAGAAAGAAATCGAGCAGGTGAAGGGAGAAAACGCGGAATTGCAGGAGCGAGTGCATGTGCTTTCCGGCTTACCTGAGCAGGTCAAGGGTGAAAATCTTTATCGTCTTCAAAGAATCAAAATCGGTGGATATACAAACTTTTACGATAAAGATAAAGACGGTAAAAGTGAAAAGCTGATTGTTTATTTGCAGCCTGTTGACGCAGATGGTGACGTCATAAAAGCAACCGGCGACGTGGATGTACAACTGTGGAATCTGTCCAAACAGCAGGATCAGGCCCTGCTGGGCGAGTGGCATGTAGAGCCGGAGCAGCTAAAACAGCTCTGGTTTACCGCCTTGATGATCCATTACAGATTGGAGTTTGATGTGGCTGACATTCCCCCAATGGAGGACAAGGAACCTCTGACCGTGAAAGTTACCTTTACTGATTACCTTACCGGCAAAGTTTTCAAAGAGCAAAAAGTAATTGAGCCGCAGCGTTACAGTAATGAATAAAGGATATTTATTGATGGTGACATGTATAACTTAGCGGAAAAAGAAACAACATTAGGACAGCACATCAAGAATACAATACTTGCCTGCCGTGATGGAATACGCATGAAGTACCCTACTGCTTCAATCGTGCTATATGGTTCGTACGCACGCGGACAGGCTGGGTCTGAATCGGATGTAGATTTGCTTGTCTTGTTAAATGAAGATGTTACCTCAACAAAAAAACGGCTCATTCGTGATACACTTTATGAGATTGGCTTGGCAGCAGATTTAGTAATAAGCTCTATTATACGAAGTTACAATGCTTGGACTTCGCCGATTTCGCAGGCTACACCTTTCTACAAAGATATCCAGCGGGAAGGGATTCAAGTAACATGACTAAAGGTCAGGAGGATTTAATCCGTTACAGACTCAGTCGTGCTGAGGAAACTCTGGATGAAGCCAAGTTAATGCTTCAAAATGACCATCCCTATGGTGCGGCCAATCGTGTTTATTATGCGTGTTTTTATGCTGTAATAGCACTTCTTCTAACACAGAACCTATCAAGCAGAAAGCATAGTGGTGTGCTTGCTTTATTCAATCAGCATTTTGTAAAGACAGGCATGATTGCCGTGGATATGGGGAAATTCTATTCCCGGATGTTTGACAATCGCATTGACTGCGATTACGCGGAATGGGCAGAGGTTGATAAGCAGGATATTCAGGAAGAATTGGATCGCGCAGAAGGATTCATCAAGGAGATTTCAGCCTTAGTCAATAAGCGATTAAAGTAACAGTTTGTTAGACTGTCTGATTCATCGTGTTTTACACAGTTATGTCCAATTTTCTCAATAAGATAATATGCGGCGATTGCATAGAGGTTCTGAGCAAAATTGACGAGCCGTTTGCCGACCTTATTTTTGCCGACCCGCCTTTTAACATCGGCTACAAATACGACAAATACTACGATAAGGTCAAAAGCAAAAACTACGTTGCTTGGACAAAAGAATGGATGAGCGCCTGCAAAAAAGTCTTAAAACCGCACGGCTCATTCTATATAGCCATCGGTGATGAATATGCAGCGAACATAAAAATCATAGCCGACGAATTAGGCCTTTTTATGCGCAACTGGTTGATATGGCACTACACGTTCGGCCAGCAGACGAAAAATAAATTCGCACGTGCCCATACTCACATATTTTACTTAGTTAAAGATAATAATAATTTTACCTTCAACGACCACGCAGTTCGTCTGCCTTCGGAACGACAACTAATTTACAATGACAAGCGGGCTAATCCGATTGGTAAGATGCCTAACGACGTCTGGACCGAATACTCTCGCGTGTGTGGGACATTCAAAGAGCGCACCGGCTGGCATCCCTGCCAGATGCCGGAGAGCCTCTTGAAAAGAATCATCTCGGTCAGCTCCAAAGCCGATGATTGTGTTCTTGATCCTTTTAGCGGTTCCGGAACCACCGCAGCAGCAGCATATCAATTGGGCAGAAACTATGTAGGCATAGATATTTCGCCACAATACGTCGAAAAAGCAAACGAACGGTTGGCTGACCTGAAAAGTCAACAACAGGAAAAACTGTTCCTCGATAACAATGAGCTAAGTGAATTGAAGAGGCTATTATCTGATATGAAAAAACAGGCTCAGGAAATTGTGGCCGATAAAGGCATCCAAAAGATATTGGCAAATCAATTTGCCGTCAGAATGAACAATCAAAAGAAATATCGAGCTGGAGATATAATAGCGGCATTAAAGGATTTGGCTGTCCATTCTCCGTCCCTTCACGCCGAAAGGTGTCCTGCGGAGGACTGCGAAGGATAAAAGTGAAAAGTGCAGGGACGAAAAACGATAGACGATGGACGAGCAACGATAATTTTAGGCGGGGTTTGGCATTTGTCGCAAGTGCTGTGATGTTGACGGTGATTCAGCCACCGAGCCCCGCCGGTGGCGGGGAATTTCGAATTTTTCCTCTTTTGGCCTGGGTGTCATTAGTGCCTTTCATTCTCGCATGTTCTCCAAGCGCAAAACCCAGGCGATTGGTAATTATAGCCTACATAGTGTCACTTTGTTATTGGCTTGGCAATCTATACTGGGTATTTCCCATAACGATCGCAGGCTGGATAGCCTTTTGTGCATACACGGCAGCTCTTTGGCCAATTATAGCGTTATGTCTGCGATACTGCCGAATAAAAAAGATTCCGTTATTTTTAGCATCAGCCGTATTATTCACCGGGGCTGAGCGTCTGCAAGGTTTATTTTTAGGCGGTTTTTTTTGGCGATTCCTTGCCCATAGCCAGTATCACAATATCACTATTATTCAAATAGCAGACATATTCGGAGCAGCAGGAATTTCATTTCTAATAGCGATGGTCAATGGATTGCTGGCTGAGCTGATACTTGATACTCGATACTTGATGCTCGATACTCGTTATATCAAAACAAACGGTAGGGTGGGGCTTGCCCCACCATTATTTTATCTCAAGGGCATTTTCAGGTTTAGCAATCTCATTAAAATCGGACTCGTTTATTGTGCAGTAATTGCTGCCGTTGTTTATGGGCGATGGAGGATAAATCAGTCTGGTGAGTATGTTACTGATGGCCCACTAATTGCATCATTGCAGTCAAACGTTCCGCAATCAGTGAAAAGAGAAGCGATGCGGGCTGAAGCAGAAATTGCTGAAAGAACGTCACAGGTGATATTTGATGAGCTGATGCAGAAAAGTCAAGCCGCAGTTGAAGCCGGTGCCGAGCTAATCGTATGGCCTGAGACAATGGTACAGGCAACATTGAATCCGGAAGTGCTTGACGTAGTGAAGCCGGAACATTCCTGGAAGGTTTTTGACCGAGCGTTGCGGAACCACTCAAAAAATAACGCCTTTGTGCTTGTGGGTGCGTTTGGTGGTACGCCGGATGAATCAAAAACTATGCTGGCGGAAAGGTATAATTCAGCATTTCTATATACAAAAGATGGCCGGCAATATGAAAAACGATACGACAAGATTCATTTAGTTTTATTCGGCGAGGTGCTTCCCTTTAGAAAGAGTTTTCCTTTGTTATTTAATTTTTTAATGAAGTTTAATCCTTATGGTTTTGACCATTCTCTCGAAGCAGGCAAGGAATACACCGTTTTTGAAATGACCGATAGACAGGATCAAGACCACAAATTCAGTGTAATGATTTGCTATGAGGCTACTATCCCGGCAATTGCTCGCAGATTTGCGGTGGACGATCAAGGGCGAAAGCGCATCGACTGGCTTGTAAATATAAGCAATGACGGCTGGTTTGTCTGGTTTAATAATGGAAGGACTCTGCCCAGCACAGAACTTCCTCAGCACACGGCTGTTTGTGTCTTTCGGGCAGTAGAAAACAGACTCTCAGTCGTGCGAAGCGTTAATACCGGCATAAGCTGCATAATCGACAGTCTCGGACGGATAAAAAATGGCTTCCAGGCGGGTACCCTGCCCCATGAAGCAATGCAACGCAAGGGTATGGCTGGATGGTTTGTCGATAAAATGCCGATAGATAAAAGAGTAACTTTTTTTAGTAGGCACGGCCAATGGCTGGATTTTTGTTGTGCAGCATGTATTGTGATTTTAATAATAATGCCGATTGCGACCAGAATTTATAGGACTAAAAAATGATAATTCGTTTATTGCTTTTTGTCTTCATATCGTTTTTGTTCATCGGCTGCAATGAATCTTTAAATACTCTAACAAGGCCTTCGCCGGCAGGCATCTCGTCCGATAATCTTGTGCCTGAAGCGGTACGGATTATCGAGGCAGGTTTAGACGATTCAGATCCACAAATTAAAGCCAATGCAATTGAAGCTGTCGCAGCCACCAAACAAATCATGTTGATGCCTAAGGTGCAACGGTTATTGGAAGATGAAGCTGTACCGGTGAGATTCCTGGCTATTTTGGCAGTCGCTGACCTGGAATACTCCTTAGCGAAAGGGCGTGTACAGCAATTGTTAAAGGATTCTGATGAAAACATTAGAATTGCTGCCGCTTATGCAATGACTAAATTCGGGCATGTTGAGCATCTTACAGTTTTTCGCAACACAATAGCCAGCGAGGATCAAACCGTCAGGGCCAATACGGCCTTGCTCCTTGGCAAAACTGGCAATCCCGACGCATTGAAACTTTTGTACTGGGCTTTACAACGCAAAGATTCGAGCGATAAGGTTCGATTTAATGCAGTAGAAGCCATAGCAATGCTGGGTGATGAACGAATATTGCCCAAGATATGGGCGATAGTTTATAGCGGTTATGCCGACGATAGAATTGTGGGCATAAGGGCTATGGGGGCTTTGAAAACCGCAAAGGCCAAAGACGTGCTGATTACTAAGCTGGACGATGATATATTGGAAGTCCGTCTGGCAGCAGCCGAGCAGCTCGGCAAGCTCAATGACACAACCGGAGAACCCGAAGTTATCGAAGTTATGGAGAAAAAACTCACCAGCTTGGATAAAAAGGACCTCGAGCGAGTTAAAGTGCTGTCAGCACTGGCGATAGGTTACATCGGCACAAATTCCCTTAAAAAATTTCTGCCGCAGCTCCTGACAGACGAATCAAAACCTGTCCGCATCGCTGCTGCCAATGCCGTTTTGCAGTATGCAAATCAAAAAAATATCCGTTGAAAAGCCATCGTTAGCTGATTAGGCCATTGTCCATTTATGATGTCCATTTTTATTTAGGCTATTTGGTAAAAATAGCTTGACCTCTGCGTTCTCAAAACGTAAAATTATGATAGAAAATCCCAGCATTAATGTTTAATCTTTTGCTTTGCAATGGGTTGGGGGATTATAGTTACCGGACGTTTTTTATGTGCGGAGTTTATGACATACATAGAAAAACGCTAATTAGTGAAAGGAGCTTATCTTGAGCACTCTTACAAAGATTTTAATGGTTTTACTTACGATAACCGCGATTTTTCTTTCTGGAATTGTAGTAACTTACGTTGCCAGCGCCGACAATTACAGACAGAAATACGATTCGCTATATGTGCGGTATCAGACGGAGCAGGGGAAGAGAACGAGTATTGAGGAACAGCTGGGGAAAACAACTGAACAGGCAAATCGGTTTGAAAAAGAGCTAAATGATAAAGTTGCTTCACTTAATATACAGGTTGAGCAGCTAAAAAGTGAGCTCGATAAGGCAGAAAGAGAAAAATCTCAGCTGCTTCAAAGGGTAGATGGATTTGCAGCCGAAGTGGCGACATTCACAAAAACTAACCAGGACCAAAGGTCGTTATTGGAGAACACCATCAACACATGGAAAAGCGTCGAAGCCAACCTTATCAAAGAGCAAAGCGAGCACAAGGAAACCGCAAGGCTTCTTCTTGAAAGATTGGCAGTACTAACCACGCTTGAAGAAAAAAATAAGCGCCTCCTCGAAGAAAACACCGTTCTGCAAACCAGGTTGGATCAGTTGCTGCGCCAGCATGGTAAGGTTGTTGCTCCGCCCTCGCCGGTTACGCCGATAAAAGAGAAGGCTCAGCCGGTTCAGGTTCCGTCTGCGACCAGAGAAATTGGCTTGAAAGGGCGGATAGTCAACGTAGATACGAAAAATAAAATGGCTGAAATATCCATAGGGAAAGCACATGGCGTCGAAGAGAGCATGAGATTCCATGTAACTCGCGGCGACCAGTTTATTTGTGATATAGTGATTGTGGACGTTGAGCCTGAAAAAGCCATTGGCCGGCTTGAGCTTGTTCAGTATGAGCCGCAGCCCGGCGATACAATAAGCACTAATTTATAGCAAATAATCTTTAATTTATAATCTATACGTTATCTTCTATGAGGTTATAATATGAGTCCTGATGGGCAGACTCGTGGTAAAAGGGTAAGTGTACCCAGTAATATTTACACGGTTATTCTCGCGATAGCATTTTTCGTCGTTTTGGCTACAGTTGCCTTTGTTGCCTATACGTGCTATTCACAATATGGCGCAATTTTCAAAATTTTATAGTTATAATTAACTATTGACGAAGCAGCTCTCTATAGTATAAAAATATGTAGTTGGCACTGCCGGAAAACCCAGTTGATTAGGATCAGTTACACCCGATAGGATGAGGTTTTCTAATAAGGGTCAACAATAATTTAGAAAGGAGTCTAACGTGATACTGGACGCATTCCTTGGATGGTTCAGTATGGATATGGGTATCGACCTCGGTACCTGTACTACCTTGGTTTGTGTCCGTGATAAGGGAATTGTCCTCAATGAACCTTCCGTAGTTGCAGTTCGCAAAGGGACCAACATCGTCCTAAACAACGGCGAGGCCGTCGGCTCGGTTGCCCGTGAAATGCTCGGCAAAACACCCGGCTCGATTACCGCCATAAGACCTTTAAAAGACGGTGTAATCAGCGATTTTGAGATTACCGAGGCAATGCTGGGCTATTTTATCCGTAAAGTGCATGGCAGAGGCAGTCTGATTAGGCCGCGGGTAGTGATTGCCGTGCCAAGCGGTATTACCGCAGTTGAACGCCGGGCGGTTATAGATAGTGCCGAACGGGCAGGCGCCCGTAAAGTCTATCTGGTTGACGAGCCAATGGCAGCAGCTATCGGGGCGGGACTGCCAATCACAGAGCCGACCGCTTCAATGATTGTTGATATTGGGGGAGGGACCACGGAAGTGGCCATAATAAGTCTGGCTGATATCGCCACCTCCCAATCAATTCGCGTCGCAGGGGACGATATGGATGAAGCGATCATCAACCATCTTAAAAGAACATACAACCTGCTCATCGGCGAGCCAAGAGCTGAAAAAGTCAAGATACAAATCGGCTCTGTCGCTCCACTGGAAGAAGAACTGACGATGGAAGTAGCCGGCAGAGATACCATCTCCGGCTTGCCGAGAAAAATCGTCATAACCAGCGAGGAAATCCGTGAGGCCCTTCGCGACCCAGTCGCTGCGATCATCGACACAGTTACGGCAACGCTGGAAAAAGCCGAGCCGGAATTGGCTGCTGATTTGATTGATAACGGCGTACATATCTGCGGAGGCACGTCACTGCTGCGCGGTATGGACATAATATTGGCAAATGCGACCGGCTTAAAAGTAATAAGAGTTGAAGACCCGTTGAGCTGTGTGGCCCGTGGTACAAGCGTTTATCTGGAAAATCTCGAATTATGGAAAGACACGATGGACCACGATGAACGGGCGTGGGAATAGAACAAAACTAAAAACTAAAAACTCAAAACTTATGATATGGCAAGGATGCGAAGAAAAGTCTCCAGACGGATGTTGTTCACCTGGTTCATGTTAGGCGGCTTTATCTTGCTCTTTGCCCCGAAGAGTGTAACAAATAAATTTCAATTCGCTTTCGCCCGTACTTTCGGCTGGCCTTTAGGTATCGGCAGAAGTATTACTCTCGCAGCAGATACGCCACAGGTTACGGATGGCGTCAGCCGCAACGAATATAACCAGTTGCGAAATCATCTTGCTAACATTATCGAGCAGCGGAATCAGGCGCAAAAAGATGTTGAAAAGCTATCGGGATTACGGGCTAAACCCGGCTGGGAACGGATGAACTTTGTTTTGGCAGATATCGTCACTATCTCAGAGGGACAGCTGATTATTAACCGCGGTGCGGAGGATAATCTGGCCAAGGAGCAGTTAGTGCTGGGTGACAATAGCATCATCGGGACCATATCAGGTGTCTCAGCTCGCACGGCTAAAGTCAAGCTCTTTACAGACCCGACATCTAAAATTCCGGTAAAGATTGACCAATTAAACGTAGTGAGGATAATGCAGGGTGCGGATAATAATTCAGCCAAGATTCAGCTTCTCCAGATAAATCACAAAGTCAAGAAAGGCGACATAATTTTTGCCGACAAAAAACCAGGATTTTTAGATGTGCCGATAGTAGTTGGGAAAATCACCCAATGTAAAAGGGACGATAAAGCCCCTTCGCTTTGGGATATAATAGTAGAACCGGTTTGTGACATTCAAAAACTGAATTATGTAGCTGTAATTGTGATGAATCCGTGATAATACTCGATGCTGGATGCTCGATCCTCGATTCTCGTTGCGAATATCGAGTATCAAGAATCGAGTATCGATTCGAGGATTTCTTAATGCGTTGGTTTCGGTTTGCAGTGCTTGTTATTGTCACCACCATACTGCAGACCAGCTTGGTTGACATGGTTGCTGTAACTGCGGCCAACGTCAAACCTGATTTGCTTTTAATATTATTGGTTTTTTTCGCCGTCAATTTTGCGAACACCGATTGTGTCATTGCATCATTCACGATAGGTTTCGCTGCTGATATTATCAGCCCGACAATGGGTCCGCAAATTATAAGTTTTGGATTGTTTGGCACGTTACTGGCAGATTTGCATGGAATTATTTCCATCAGGAAATGGCCTTATCAGGCACTTGCTATATTTGTAGTCGGCTTTTTAACCACAGGTTTAGCGTATCTGTTAGTATTTTTCAAGGCTGAGACGGCACCTTCATACACATACATTAAGCTCTTTGGAGCACCATTGTATTCGGCTATAATTGGGCCGTTGTTCTTTTTGCCGGCTGAACTGTGGATGCGAACAAGAAGACGAAGAATAGGTAATAGGTAATAGGTAATTGGTTAATTTTACAATCACTTACCAGTTAACCACTCACCACTAACCAATACTACAATGTATGATAAGCGAGTCAAAGTTTTTGTAATAGTAAGTGCATTTATATTGATTGTATGCGTGCTGCGTCTAATAGAGATGCAGCTTCTGCCCGATTCCCGTCTTTTGCAGGATATTGCGGAACTAAAACGTGGCCAATCTCGGCAGCTCAAGACCATCAGAGGCAGAATCCTCGACCGAAAAGGCAGGGTCTTGGCTGTCGATGAGCCGCGATTTAGATTGTCGATAGATTATAAGCTGGGCTGTTTGCTTGATGGGCGGATCATAAAAGCAAGACTATTAAAAGCAGCACGGCAGGACAATCCCGAAGCCGCGATAAGCAAGGTTCAGAAAGAGCTAAAGACCGGCCTTGAAAATCTGCGGCAAATAATCATAAAATGTACGCGTTTCGGCATATCTGCTGTGGATATAGAGAACAGGATTCGGCAGATAAACGATGATATATGGAATCTTCGCTGGTACCTTGCGTGGAAACGAAACTACCCGGATACTGATTTTGCGCAGGCTCTTCCGGATCCGAATGAGCGTCTTTTGCTTACAGCCAGGATGGACATTGCTGAAATGCACAAGGGATATCCCTTGTGCGAGCTGAAAACAGATGATGACGTTTTCGAAGCCCAGATGGAATTTATGGATTTGAATGACGTTCATATTGTACTGGAAGAGCAGAGGTTGTATCCGTACAGCTCGGCTGCTGCGCAAACTATAGGCTGGGTTGGGCCGGCGACGCAGGAAGATGACAAAAGGCTTTTCGCAAACGATAAATTAGCAAGTTATTTGGGCGGTGAAGTCTGTGGAAGGGAAGACGGAATTGAGTATGTATGCGAAGCTGCTCTTCGCGGCAGACGAGGTGAGCTTGTTAGTGACATAGACCGCCGGATGGTAAGCAGAACCGAGACCCAGCTCGGCCAGGACGTGCAGATAACTTTGGACATTGAGCTTCAGCAAAAAATAGAAACTTATTTGGCTGACTATCCGCACGACCCGAATTGCGGACCTGGAATGGCGGCTGTCATTATTGAAGTAGCCAGCGGCGACATCTTAACTTTGGTTTCTATGCCGGTTTTTGATTTAAACCGTGTCAGGTATGAGTACGGTGCTCTTGCAGGGGACCACAATAAACCGTTGATAAACCGAGCAATAAATAAGCAATATCCTCCTGGCTCAGTGGTGAAGCCATTGATTCTTATCGCCGGACTTGAATCCGGCAAAATCACGCCAGATAAAATTATTAGCTGCCCAGCTCAGCCGTCACCAGTCGGCTGGCCAAACTGCTGGATATACAATGATTACAAGATTGGCCATGACAATAGCTGGTCAAATAATGCCCGCAATGCTATCAAGGGCAGTTGTAACATTTATTTTTCTCGTCTTGCTGATAGCATTGAGCCCTCGGTCCTACAGCAATGGCTCTTCGAATTCGGCTATGGACACCCACAGCTCTTCCTCGTCCATCATCCGTCGTCCGAAGAGGGACGAGAGACGAGAGACGAGGGACGAGATTTCAGGCAGGCGCCAGGACAAATATCAACTGTTCCACCCACGTTGAATTTTCGATTTTCGATTTCCGATTTCCGATTTATAATCGACAATTGGCAATCGGCAATCGGCAATCGTCTTCCCGTCCTCGAAGGAAGAGAAAGAAGGCTGTTTGGCATTGGTCATGGAAATCTGCGAGCAACGCCGATGCAGGTGGCAAATGCGATGGCTGCTATCGCGCGACGTGGAGTGTACAAGCCACCTCGGCTCTTTATCGATTCTACAGGTTCGAGTATCGAGCATCAAGTATCAAGCATCGACCTTAATATCTCGCCACAAACTTTAGAGGTAATTTATGATGGCATGAGTGCCGTGGTTAATGAGCCTGGTGGGACAGCAAACAGAGAATTTGCTTATAGCAGCTTTAGCCGGCAGGATGTGAAGGTTTACGGCAAGACTGGCTCGACAGAAGAGCCGGAGGTCGCCTGGTTCGCAGGCTTTGCACAAGATAGTACGGGCAGGAAATTAGCAATCGCGGTTGTTGTTGAAGGTGGCCAGCATGGCTCAAGCGACGCAGCGCCGTTGGCACGTGACATCATCAAGCTCTGCATCGAAGCCGGCTACATAGGGCGGCAGTTATGATTTGAAAGATACTCGTCTCGGCGGAGTGCCGAGCCGTAGCCGGAAAAGTCGCAGGAGATGTGAATTACAAAGGACCCTGCCTTGTAACGGCTGAGTCACGAACAAAACCTTTGTTTGGAGTATCTGCAGTTTTGGGATGAATCCCGAGATAGTTAAGTGTTTTTTCAAGCATTGCTGCAACCACCGGGGCAGCTATAGTTCCGCCGGTGTAGCCTTTGCCGAGCTTGACGTTCGGCCTGCGAATCGACACCAAAATAATTACAGCCGGATTCTCTGCAGGCGCACCCCCAACAAATGAAGCCACGTAAGCATTCTCAGCGTAGCCACCGCCGCTGGCGTTGGCTAATTGAGCGGTTCCCGTTTTACCGAACACCTGCCACTTTTCCAGCTTGGCTCTCTGACCCGTACCTTCGTTCACTACGCCGGTCAAGGCCTCGGTAACAATCCAGCTGGCAACTTCCGGCTTGACTATATAACCAATAGGAGATGGAGGCCGTTTTAGCTTTACAATCTCGCCATTATTATTCACCATCGCTTTTACCAGGTACGGATGAACCAAATGGCCGCCGTTGGCAATTATGCAAAAGGCCTGGACTAATTGAATTGCTGTTACCGAGATTTCCTGGCCGAAAGGTATCCTGGTTATGCTGTACCCGGTCCATTCACTGGCAGGTCTTAACAGCCCTTCGGCCTCGCCGGGCAGCTCAATGCCTGTTTTTCTTCCTAAGCCGAAGAATTTTAAGCCTTCGTAAAGCTTATCTTTGCCGAGTTTTTGCCCGATTTTAGCCATTCCGATATTGCTGGAGTGAATTAAAATCTCGCGTACACTCAGATCGCCAAAGCCTTGGCGATATTCACCGATTCTGCCAAAACCTTTACCGGCATAATTTCCGTTTTCGCAGAATATCTTTTCATGGCTGTTCACTGCACCGGCGTCCAGAGCAATCGCCACTACGATCGGTTTAAAAATACTGCCCGGCTCAAACTGGTCGGTTAGTGCTCGATTACGGAAATTATCCGGATCGGCAGTCCAGGCGCTACCTGGGTCAAAATCGGGCAGTGATACCAAAGCTAAAATCGCCCCGTCGGCTGGATTGGCTACGATTGCCACCGCAGACTCAGCCTGATAGATTTCGTATTGTTTCAACAGCTCAGTTCGTGTAAATTCCTGAATGGCGGCGTCAAGTGTTAAGATAATTCCGCAACCGTCTTCGGTCCGCCGAGGCGAATCGTCAGCCTTGACTGATTGAATTTGACAGATGGGCCGACGATGTACGTCAGCCAAATATATATTGTGACCGGGAGAGCCGCATAGTTCTGCATCATATTGGAACTCAACGCCGCCTAAACCACGTCCGTCAAGACTTATAAAGCCTGCCGCATGTGCTGTGAGCCTGCCCATCGGATAAAGTCTTAGCCAATCATATTGAACACCTACTCCATTAATTTTGTCAGCCGCACGAGACTGCTGCTCGTCAACGCCGGCTTTTATTTTTACATAGCCCGGATTCTTGCTTTCCATGATGAGCTTACAAATCTCATGTGCGCCCATATCCACAATTGTGGCGAGCTTATTGGATGTGGTTTTAGGATCCTTTATAAGTCCCGGCTCAGCAAAAATGATTCGGACTCTGTTACTTGCGGCCAGCACTCTGCCGCGACTGTCGAGAATTACGCCTCGCTGAGGCTTTTGAGGATAGTATGATTTTTGCTGTCGCAGGCAAACATCAGCATAATGAGCGCCTCTGAAAAATTGCAGATAAAAACACCGACCGGCTAATGCCAGCAAAGCCCCGATCAAAAGCAGAAGAACGATAGTGATAATTCGAACACTTCTTTTATACATCATAATTTCAAGTGCCTAAATGGTGTAAGCCATCCCTTAAGGGAATGCCTAAAATCTAAAGTGTCTAAAGTGTAAAGTGCCTAAAGTTATGAATAACAGCTTTAGCTCACTTTAGTTCACTTTAGTCACTTTAGTTCACTTTAGTCACTTAAAACTTTATCCGCCATCGGCGGATTAAGTTCACTTTAACTCATTATTTACTCGCCTTTGCGTGGTTGCGGAGTTTTACCGCAGGCTCTCTAAAACCGCAGCGGGATTTATCAGACTTTCTAACCGGAGCTGCTTACTTCCAAGCTGTTGTTTTAATCGGTTCTGTTCAGCTTTGTATGTACAAAGCTCATAGAAAATATGGTTGTTAACGCTCCGCAGATACACGGCAAAAAGTAAAACAGATGTAAAACAAAAAAAAACAAAAATTAAACGAAATTGATATCCCATGGTATGTCTGTCTGGTCGGCAAGCTTTGACTGTTTTTGCCCCCGACGAAAAAATCTGTCCGTATTACTGTGATCTTATTGAGCTGGCATCTTCAACGGCATACCAGCAATGAGACTGTCCTCATTGTCCAGAATGTCAGCGTTTAGCTCTTTTAGTTCAGTGTAGCGAGAGCCATTTCCAAGCTGCTCTGCAGCAATTTTCCATAAACTATCGCCTTGGCGTACAACGTACGATTTATTTTGTTTTGTTCCACGACTGTCAAGTGATTTTGACAGGGTGGATTTTCCGATGGACTTGACCTCGTCAAACAGAGTGCTTGGGAAGATTCGGTTCATTTGCTCTTTGTTCTGTGTCAAGTTTGATGGCGGCGGTATGATGAGTTTTTGACCGACGCTAATTTCATCGGGTGTTTTCAGCAGTCTGCGATTGGCCTCGAATATTCTGTCGATGTTTATTCTTCTATTACCTTCGACGGAGCCATACAATTTCTTGGCTATGCCGGCTAGGCTGTCACCTGAGCTAACGACATATTCTTTTGGCCAGGCTGGTTTAGTCTGCTGTTGTTTTTTAATCAGGGTTTCCTGGACGCCAACCGGCGACGAAGGAATATCACCCGCAATTTGAGGCGTAGTTTCAATGCCATTATTAGGCTCTTCGGCTGTTGAAGGGCTCATCGGCAGGGGTGTTGTCGAGCGGATGTCATTTCCGTCAGCAGGGACTTGAACATTTTCAAATTGGCTTTTTTCAGCCTGTTCCATTTGATTCAGGGCTTCCTGGGTTTTACGCTCTTTGGTTCCTATACCAAGCTGGCCATTATCGAAGGTAGTCATATTAGTAGTTAATTCGTTGTTATTGGCCTTATGACGAAACTTCGGCAGACCGTTAATAACAAACGCAATAATAAATATGAAGGCCAATCCCAGCAACAGTCCAATTTTGGCATCAGAAGTCATATCGAAACTCCCTTTCCTTGATGCTCGATTCTAAAGTGCCTAAAGTTTAGAGTGACTAAAGTGTCTAAAGTTATGAAATTTAACTTTAGCTCACTTTAGGCACTTTAGCTCATTTTAGGCACTTGATAAGTATCGAGTATTCATTTCCGTAAAAAATTATTGTTTTTGTGATATCCTAAGTTTTGCACTCCTTGCCCGTCGATTTCTCATAATTTCATCACGGCATGGTACTATTGGTTTCTTCGTTAAAATCCTGTAAATGCTGTTTTTTGCATTTTGCTTGAAATTATCCTTAACTAATCTGTCTTCCAGGCTGTGATAGCTAATCACTGCTACATAACCATTTTTGTTCAAAAGCCCCGGCACGGAATCAAGCAGCTTTTTTAAGTTCTCCAGCTCATTATTTACTACAATTCTCAGCGCCTGGAAGGTCCTGGTCGCCGGATGTATCCTTGTTTTTCGTTTTTGAGCAGGGCGTTCCAGCGCCTTGCAGACTATCGCGGCTAATTGGCTGGTCGTATTGATCAGCCCATGCTGGCGCTGCCAGACTATAAACCGCGCAATTCGTCTTGAGGCTCTGTCCTGGCCGAACTTATAAATTAAATCGGCAAGGGATTTCTCGTCTGCCCTATTCACTATATCGGCAGCAGTGGTCTTTAATCTTTTATCAATTCTCATATCCAGAGGCATATTTGTTTGAAAACTAAGACCTATCTGGGCGTCGGCTAACTGTGCGGAGCAAAGGCCGAGGTCTGCCAGTATGAAGTCAACCTTTTCTATGCCCTGTTTGTGGATACACTCTGTGATTTGAGAGAAATTGCACGTTTGCAGAATAACCTTGCATATAAGGTTATTTAGTATAGATCCAGCTTTTTGTACAGCTTTCTCATCGATGTCGAGACCTATGATAATACCTTTTGACCCTAAAGTTTTGCCGAACAGTAAACTATGACCTCCTTGTCCAATGGTCGCATCGACCATCACCCCGTCCGGCGGTAAGTTTATCTGTTCGGCTAAAGTTTCCGCAAGAACTGGTATATGCTCTAATATTAAATCATTCACAATTTGAGAAATACAGAATTGAGAATGCAGAGTGTAGGATTCTGTAATTCTCAACTCTCAATTCTAAATTTTCTTTGAAGTTGAATTAGCCTACGGGTACGGCGTTTGCCTGCCTGTTCAGTCTTTTAACGTCAGGCGAAAAACCAACGTTGGCAAAAAGGCCGTTAAATTTCTTTAAGTGCTCCAGCCGTTCTGAAAGAATAGCCAGAGAGGCAAAGGTCTGTTCGTCAGTTTCTCTTTCGCCGGAAAGGCTTTCGTTAACAATTCTGCAATCTTTTGAAGCTGCTCCTGTCATTTTGCCTCCACTTAATCCGCCTGAGGCGGATAAAAATTAAAGCTCTTCGTTCTGCTTTTGTAAAACGAACTGTCGTGCCTGCGACATTTGTTTTTGATATTGAGCCATATTGTCCGAAAGGTATTGCTCCCAGTCCTCGTTGTTCCAAAGCTCGATGTGATCCCGAACGCCGACGAGCGTAATTTGATCTTTCAATCCTGCTCTCTTTCGTAATTTGTCGCTTAAAAGCAGTCGTCCTTGGGCGTCCAGCTCTATCTTGCCGGCTAATGCAAAGCTCATTCGCTCAAACGCAACAGCCTCATCAGGTGCGGCTGTCTGCGGTGCAACCGACAGGACCATTTGCTCAAAATATCTTTCCGGATACAGGCAAAGGATGCCGTTCGCCCCAAGCACAAGATAGAAATTGCTGCCGTGCGCATCAGCATCAATCTGATTCCTGAGCTTGTTTGAGATAAGAACCCTGTTCTTACCATCAATGACGTGTTGGTATTCACCTGTTAATAAAAGCTTGGCCATTGCACCACCTGATAGATTTACATTGGGAAATGCTACCACTTCTTACCACATAGTCAATAAATAAATAGATTTTTTCAGATTTTTACAAAATTTTATTATAGGACTCGCTTTAAGAGTACGATGCTGCCTGGATCATTTATTTTTTGATAACTTCACGTATTATAATAAGTTAAGTTAATCTTTACAAAGGCTTGGAGCTTCGTATTTTATTATGATTTGTTTTTGAAATTTGGTTGCGCTGTAATATGATATAAATCATACATAAAGATAATACCTATGTCTAAGAATTATTTATTGAGTAGTTAATGGAGATTAGGAATGTTGCGAAAATCTTATCCTTCGACCTGGCTCAGGACGGGTGTGCTGATTTTTATTACGGTATTGCTCGTTCAGCCATGCTATGCGGTGGTGAAGAATGTGATTTTGATGATCGGCGACGGTATGGGTTTCGAGCAGGTCAAAGCGGCGTCATTATACGCTTACGGCGAAGAGGAGAAACTACCTTTTGAGAAATATTATCGCGGAGAGGTCACTACACATTCGGCAAATTCTTATTTACAAGATGATCATGCTACCGATTCAGCGGCTGCAGCCACGGCAATAGCAACGGGACAGAAGGTAAATGACGAAGTTGTTAGTCAAAAGGCTGGTAAGCCTATTCAAACTATACTCGAACATTCACAAAAGATGGGCAAAGCAGCCGGATTGGTGACAACCAAATACCTGACCGATGCGACGCCTGCTGCCTTTGCCGCACATACAAAGGATCGGGACTACTACTCGGAGATAGCGAATGATTATCTTAACCAGACCCGGCCTAACATCCTCTTTGGCGCTTATCTTGTCAGTGGCAAAGGAATGACAGAGGCCAAAGCTAAACAAGCTGGTTATACGGTTGTTAAAACGCGAGAGCAAATGAAGCACTTATTGGAGATAGTGGACCAGAATTCTGTGGAAAATGTTTTTGTAGCAGGATTATTTTCGCCGGATGAAATGCCTTGGGAATATGATTATTATTACCCAAGTAAAAATCCACTCTCCCAGATAATCAACAGCTTGATGCCTTCTTATGATAAGGTACCTCATTTATCAGAGATGGCCTCAGCAGCATTGTGTATGCTGGATAATGACCCAAACGGCTTTTTCCTGATGGTGGAAGGCGCCAGGATAGATTCAGCGGAACATGATAGTATTATCAGTTATAGTGTATTTGAGACGCTGGAATTTGCTAATGCTTTTCAGACGGTTTTGGATTGGGCTGGAAAGCGAGACGACACATTGATAGTGGTGACGGCGGATCATGAATCCGGGGGATTAGTGGTCAAGAAAAATCGCGGAAAAGGATTTATGCCCAAGGTGCTCTGGGGTTCGACGGGACATACCGGAGCGAATGTGCCGATTTACGCGGTGGGCACTGGTGCAGAAGAATTCAAAGGTGTAATTGATAACACGCAGATTTTTACAATAATCATGAAACTCATAAATGAATGTGCTAAGTAGAAAAGGCTTACTGTCATTTCGACCGAAGTCCCCGTGTCTTCTGTCGAAGACAGAAACGGGGGCGAAGTGGAGAAATCCGCCGTAAGGCGTCCTGAGCGAAGTCGAAGGATCTAAAAAAGATTTCTCGACTCGCCTTTCGGCTCGCTCGAAATGACATCCATAACGTTTTCAACAGAGTATTAGAGGCTCTAAAAAAGAAAAACCATATTACAATGTGAGTGAAACAATAAAATCGTAGTACAGCAAAATAAATGATTTTACCTGAGCTAAAGATACAATTGCCGGATTGGGTTGAGAGCTTTTTGAATGAGGCTGGATATTTCCACTCTCAGATTGAAGAGCGAATGCGCCTGGTTATAGAGCTTTCCCGCCGGAACGTAGAACAAAAAACCGGAGGCCCTTTTGCAGCGGCTGTATTCGACCATCAGGGAAACTTGATAGCCCCCGGCCTCAACTTAGTATTGACCGCTAACTGTTCTATCCTGCACGCAGAGATTGTAGCGATAGCGCTTGCGCAGAAGATATTAGGAAGGTACGACATAGGAGATGGCGGCAGAACCCATTACGACCTTGTTACGACGACTCACCCTTGCGCTATGTGCCTGGGTGCGGTGCCCTGGTCGGGGGTCAGCCGGCTAATTTGCGGCGCCCGAGACGAGGATGCGAGAAGAATAGGTTTTGATGAAGGGGCAAAGCCGGCAAACTGGATTGTCGAGCTTGAGCATCGTGGGATAGCTGTCGTGTGTGACGTATTGCATAAGGAAGCGATAGAAGTCCTTGAAGAATATAAAGCCTCAGGCGGTCTAATATACAACGCCAGCCGTTTTAGCTCTTTACCTCAATTATAATCTGCGGTTGACAGTCTTATGCTCCTGTGGCTTGTGCACTTTTTTCTTGCCTTTCCTCGACAATCCTCACAATAATACACGAAATAGGACCTTCAATCTTTGGCTTTCGGAACGTTGGCTTGAAGGAAAAATACGATGACGGGCAAAGAATTTATTAACAGAATGGCGAACGGAAAATCTGATATTATCCAGGTTCTTTTAGATATTCTTTCCAAAACGGGTTCGCGGTATTGCCTAATCGGAGGTCTTGCCGTGAACGCTTATGTTGAGCCGGTTGTGAGCCTTGATTTGGATGTCGTCGCGGCAAATGAAGACCTCAGCGCTATTTGCAAAGCAGCCATAGAATGTGGCTTAAAGATTGAACAGTTCGAGCATAGCGTGAACATCACCAGCAAAAGTTCCGACCTGCGGATTCAACTTCAGGCAGACCCGCGGTATCAGAGGTTTGTTTCAATTGCCCAGGATAGGTCCGTGCTGGGTTACACGATGAGAGTCGCCCGGCTTGAAGATGTGTTACAGGGCAAAGTATGGGCGTATATGGATAAGACGCGGCGGAAGAGCAAACGGCAAAAGGATTTAGCTGATATTTTTCGCATCATTGAAAAATTCCCCCAGCTTGAATCGACACTGCCACAGAACATTCGGGAAGAATTGAACAAATAAGCAGGATAACAATATGTCAAATAAATCGCCTAAGCGCAGCCGAGAGAAACAAACGAAAACAGACCAACCGGCGCAGATTTATGAGCTCAAAGTTATGCTGCGGGGAAGTAAGCCGCCTATCTGGCGACGTGTCGCCGTTGCCGCAGATATGCGTCTTAGCGACCTGCATCAGGTCATACAGGTCGTTATGGGCTGGGGGAACTACCATTTACATCAGTTTGTCGTCCACAATCGCCAACCCAAGCCGACGAGGGAAGAGTCAGCTTCGTTAAATTGGCAGGAGCGGTATGAGAGACTGATAATATGTCGCGACCGTTGCTGGAGCGACCCGCGAATGGAGGTAGAGGGCACCGAGGATGAAAGAAAGATGAGGCTGTGTGAGTTGGCACCGGCGGTAAAAAGCAAGTTCATCTATGAGTATGATTTTGGCGATGGCTGGGAGCATGATATTGAGGTGGTCAAAATCGGTCCGCCAGCCGAAGGCGTGAAGTATCCGGTGTGCATAGAGGGCAAACTCGCCTGTCCGCCGGAGGATTGTGGCGGTATCTGGGGCTACTACGAGATGCTCGAAGCCCTCAAAGACCCCAAGCACGAACAGCACAAGGAATTCACCGAATGGATAGGCGGGAAATTTGACCCCGAACGATTCGATCTTAAAAAAATCAACACTGCCCTGGCAAAATTGTCGTGAAGAAAAAGGTATCAGGCGATTCTTTATTATACGTTTCTATTGCCTTTTGATTCTTTTCTGCAGTTTATTTTTCACCTGTCCAATTTGGAATCTAAAATCGTAAATTGTAAATCGAAAATTCCTCTTGCCTTTCCCGACAAGCCGTACAATAATATTGCCATTGACGGCGAGATTTACCGCTTTTGATTCGGCTACTAACCAAAACTAATGAACGCAGAATTTTGTCGTCTTATGAAATTGAGAAACTGGCATTTTATATAGCGCATAGGCGCCTTATTATGGAATCGTATAATACATAGTTAGAAAATGAACTAATTTAAATACGAAATTAAGTGATAGGAGATGAACATGAGACCGGAAAAGACTATTTCAGTTTTCGCTTCCCTGCTTTTTTCTCTTGTATTGTTATTATCAATTTCAAGTGAGGCCTTATCCGCCTTCTCCGATACACTCTATGGCATCGTATGTAGAGGAGAAAAAGCAGGATATCTTGTAGAAATCGATATGTCGACCGGAGATGCCACCCCAGTGGGTGATACGGGACTTTCTTCGCCCTGTGTTCTCGCTTACAATTCACAAACAGACATTCTCCTCACAAGCAACTGCTTCGGGTATCCACCTCAAGGATTTGCCATCGACCGTAATACGGGTCAGACGTCTCTGACAATCGAGTTTCTCAGTATAAATGACGAACTTGTATTTGGCGACGATGTTCTTTACGCTGTATACCAAGGTGTCGGTACCTCTCTGCTAGACAAGCTTAACCCAGAGACAGGTGAGTGGATTGAGTCGGTGGGCGTCATCAATAAAGGTCCAGCGGTAGAGATTGCTATTAGCCCCATGACCGGCGTCATGTATGGCACGGGCATGAGTGGGCTGAACGGAAACATGTGGCTTTTCACTGTAAACACCACGCCAGGTCCACCGCCTCGGGAGACCGACGTGGTGCAGGTGGACCGCGTCTTTTCAGGCTTATCGTTTAGCTCCAGTGGGATACTCTATGCAACCGATGGTACCAACCTCTTGACTGTAAACCGCCAAACCGGTGAAACCACTGTGATCGGGCCATTCGGCCCGGATATTGGCTTCGTTTCTGACATCGCCATAGTGCCTGGAAATCGCGAATACATTGGCGTCCGTCCATCAATAAGATCCGAAATTGAAGATATAGGGAGGTTCGACGTGATAGCTCATCTATTAAAGGAACATCTCCCCTGGTGCCCTCCTGGTAATCCAGCTTGTCCAGGCAATTGGCTATCTATTGATATTCGCAAAACAGATATTCCATCGCACATGCTAATGTTAGGTAAAGCGGTTGAGAAAATATCAAGAGCCCATTCGTTCGCCGAATCGTTCGAGAGTTCACTAGAAGAATTAAAAGAAGTTATAAAAAGCATCCCTAAAGGGGTCCATTTTGACAAAGAGACTCGGGAGAAGTTGATCAATTCAATCAATAGTGTAATAAGACAGCGACAAGAGAGAGCCTATAATGAGTTTCTTAAATCAGATATCCTTATTAGGTCATTGAATGCTATCGACCTTGATTGGCGAATGCCGGAACTTAGGAAACAGAAAGTCGATAAAGGAAAGTATGTCGGTATCGATCTGAGCGGGATGGTTTGGGTAGGACTCAGAGATGTTGTTAAGCCGGGTGAAATTAACTTAAATATCAAAAGTCGGTATGAAGTTTTCCCTGTAGGCTCAAAGTATTCACCAACTTGGCCGTTTTTGTCCTATACGGTTGATTTTGACGGTGAACTTGGATCGCAAGGATTCATCGACCTTACATTTTATATCAAGCCGTTGAATTTCAAAAATAAGGTCCCTGCGATAAGAGTTTTACAGTTGGACGAGGGGGGACTGATCGATGTAACGACAGGAAAGGATCTGTCCCGTGGGACTGTAATGGCACGAACCAATCACCCAGGAACCTTTATTATACTGGGAAAGGACTGAAAAGGGACTCCAAACAGGGCGTACGCATCTTAATTAACTGGTTCCTGTTTTTACTTCAAAAATGGCGATCAACAACATGTCTCCGGAATCGGAACCTTAAACAGACCCCCATTTATGGGGCCAAGAATCGCAATATAAATTTAGATGCAATTGCTCGGGGCCTTAAATACCTTGGTTATTTCCAAATAGGCACATGGTCGAAATACCCCCGGTAAGTTGAGACGAAACCACTTCATAAAATCGAGAAATAAGTCTAACCACTTTCTGCAGACCAACGTGCAAAATAGCTGCGTTGTTTTACAGATGGCTGAACTCAATTGTTATGGTCGGCACTTGGTGGGGAAATTTGGAGACAGCATTTTCCCTTTTAACTTTCTAAAAATCCTGTTAATCCTGTCTAAAAAAATAAATAACCCCTGACCACTCCTTCGATAAACTCAGGACATGCGGTGTCAAGGCTAACCAATAAGAAGATGCCCAGTTATTTGAATGGATTTAATATATCGGAAGCGTTAAAATTCAGGTTTATGAATAAAAGGAATGTATATATCATCGCCGGGCCTAACGGATCAGGCAAAACAACATTTGCAGTAAAGTTTCTGCCAGAATACGTTAGGTGTCCTAATTTCGTCAATCCCGACCTCATCGCACAGGGACTTTCGCCTTTTTCACCCGGCGCAGCCGCAATAAAGGCAGGCAAACTTGTCCTTGAGCAAATTCATCGGTTCGCAAATAAAGGAGCTGATTTTGCCTTTGAAACAACACTTTCGGGTAAATTATACGTCAACCTATTCAAATCACTTAAGAAAAAAGGGTATAAAATCCACCTTTTCTTTTTGTGGATTCCCGACGCCGATTTGGCCATATCTCGTATAAAAAGTAGAGTTGCCCAAGGCGGGCACAATGTTCCTATCCAAGATGTGCTTCGCCGGTTCGTTCGTTCTGTTTCCAATTTTTTTAAGTTATATCAACCGTTCGTAGATTCATGGACGTTATTCAATAATGCAGGGCCAATTCCGATATTGATAGCAGAAAAGAAAAATGGCAAAATTAGGATTATAAACGAGGATTTATACAACAATATTGTTAAAGATATTGGCAGTTTATGAAGAAGAAACGTTTATCTTTGCATGATAAGGCTATGCTGGCTATGAGAGAGGCCGTGAAGGAAGTAATTTTGCGGCATAAAAAGGAAAAGCTGCCACTTGCCGTCTGGGACTGGAAGAAAAAGAAGGTTGTATTCATGTCACCGGCGACGGCTTTACGTAAATATAATAAAGCTGTACAGTCAGAATCCGGCAGTTAAATCACTCTGCTCGTCCGTAAGTGGTTCATTAAAATGGCTAAATATACACTTTATCCATCATTCTTGGGAACGGGATGCACTGGCGGATGTGCTTTTCGCCGGTCAGCCAGGCGACGGTTCGCTCGACGCCGAGGCCGAAGCCTCCGTGAGGCACCGAGCCATATTTTCGCAAATCAAGATACCAGTTATAAGTCTCAACATTTAAACCTTGTGCCTTAATCCGCTCAACTAATCTATCGTAATCATCCTCCCTAACGGAGCCGCCGATGATTTCGCCAAAGCCGGCTGGAGCGAGCAAATCGAAATTCAAAACTACTTTTTCGTTGTCCCTGTCGGTCTTCATGTAAAAGGCCTTGGCATCTTTTGGATAGTGCGTGACAAAAACAGGCTTATCGTGCATCTGCGAGATAATGGTTTCATCTGAGCCGCCTAAGTCTTTGCCCCATTGAAATTCGGCGGCCAATTTGGCGTGCTTTGGGTTATTTTCAATTTTTGTGCCGATTTCATCCAGTTCGCCGCGTAGATCAATCAGCTCAGAAGCATTCTTGTCTCGCTTCCACTCTTTAATCTGGCCTTTCTGCTCTTCTTCGAGGGCGGCGATTCTATTTTCAATTTGCACCTTTTGACCTTGTAGCTCTTTTAGCTGCTCGGCGAGGAAATCACCGGTTTTTGGTCCCGTGAGAATCTCAACGGCTTCAGTGTAAGTCAATCTATAAAAAGGAGGCTTAATCTTTTCCAAAGCTTTTATGTCAGCCCCTAAGGTTTCAAGCTGGCTTTTATTGTCTTGCAGTACCCGCTCGGCTATGAATGAGACAAGATTCTCGGCTAATTCGAGCAGGCCGGCGAGGTCGATGAAGGCCACTTCCGGCTCGACCATCCAGAACTCGGTCAGATGCCTGCGGGTTTTACTTTTTTCGGCTCTGAAGGTTGGCCCAAAGCAATAGACCTTGCCGAAGCTCATTGCTGCTGATTCGAGATACAACTGGCCGGTCTGCGTCAGGTGCATGGGACTTCCAAAATAATCGACCTCAAAGAGTGATTGCTGGTCTTCGCCGACTATTGTTGTAAAGATGGGCGTATCGATTAACGTAAAGCCGTTGTCGTTGAAGAATCTGCGGATGGTATCAATAACGGTATGGCGGATTTTGCCGATGCACCACTGTCGCTGCGAGCGGAGGTGCAGGTGACGGTGCTTGAGCAGAAAATCGACACCATGCGATTTTGGCGTGATTGGATAGCCTTCAGCCGATGAGATTATTTCCGCACCGGTCACAACTAATTCATAGCCGCCGACGCTTCTTTGGTCGGCACGAACGGTGCCGGTCACGGTCAGTGATGATTCCTGGCCGAGTCGCTTTAGCTGCTCGAAAAGCTCGTCGGGCACACTGCCTTTTTCAATAACACACTGGCAAAGGCCTGTGCCGTCACGGATAATAAGAAATTGAATCTTGCCGCTCGAGCGAGATTGATACAGCCAGCCCGCGAGCATTACTTCTTTGCCTTCGAATTTTCCTAAACTGTCGATTGTAGTTTGTTTCATTTTATCTTCCCGATAATCCTACGTAAAATGTGCGAGAAAACCCCGCGGTAAATCGTGGGGCTAAACATTTGATTATTTTGGCCAGATGTTTCTTTCTTCTCCATATAATGAAAAACGCTGGCCGTGATTCTCGTATTTGAATTCTTTTTCAGAGACCGGGTCTATGAAAGTTTCCGCCAGTGCAAGAGATTTTATTGCATCAAGGTTATCCGGCCAATGGCCATTTTTAGTCTGATATTGTTTTATTGCCACTAAGAGCCGAGAGCCTCTGCGCAATGAAAGGTCTCTTAAGTATATCTCGTGAATCCTGTAATATGATGACCCAGATAGAGTAGTAAGTAGCTCGACCATGTAGCGGTAATTGACCTTGTGACGCGGCTGAGACGGACCTGGCTGTTCGCTCCAGACATAATTAGTATCAGCCATTGCATAATATTTTTCAAAATCGGCGTCAATAAACTCAGAGACTTTTTTCGGGCTGGAGGGAAAATAGAGCCAGCCGAATATTCGTTTTGTTTTGGCGAGTTTTTTTTGCAAATATGTTCTTGGAGTCATTATTTGCGGAAATTGCCGGTTTATTATTACTTGGCCGCCACTTAATCGTATTTTGCCTTTTGGATTTATCTCGTAAAACATGCTGCAAAGGCTGTTTTTGGCATATAATTTTTCAAAATCGAGTATCCGACGCCAGTCTGCACACCAATTATTTTCCACATCCTTTATTGAATTACCTATAAGTTCAATTTGTTCCTTGTTAGGCCCGCCTTCGATTACGAACCGATTTATGTGTGCGAAGAGCAGATATTCAAGTGCAAGACCCACGAGGTGGTGGCTCAGCGTTGGCTGCTGGTTCATGTGATTAGCCATTTGAATTAAACAAAGGAATTTTTCAAGGGCAGCATCTATTCGGCCTTCAGCCATATCATTGTTTGCAGAAGAGATTAGCAAAAAGGCACAGCGGCGCATATCAGGCAAATTCTTCATATACTCGTTGTATGTCACAGGCTCAGCAGCTATTGGGAGAAATACACATTTATCCTTCTTTGCAGCTTTCAATAATGTGTTTATGACGTTGTTGTAATCTTTGAGCCATTCGGCCGTTTCCGGATGGTCCTTTGAAAGCCAGGGTTCGTCTTTTGATGAAGGCGTTGATTTGATGAAGAATTTGGGTTCGTTGGGATCTCCATTCATAGTTTTGAATAGCTCGTCATAGATTAGAGCAGCGTTTTCTTCGTCAGGTACTGCATATTTGGCCTGAAGCGCAGCTAATTCTTCGTCGAACGTGTATGGCCGCCAGTCCCCATCTTCATCGGATAAAAAGACCCAGATAATCAGGACTAATACAATAGCAGCGGCTGAAATCCAAAACCATTTTCTTGATCTCTTCGGCAAAATAGTACACGCCAAAAAGATTATTGCCAGCAGTGTTATTACTTTCCATGGTGCCTGAAAAGTTATAGACAGAACAAAGAGAATTGTAAGTAGTATCAGGCCGAGCCATTTGAAGATTCGTCTGACTAATCCTCGCTTTTTATGAGGTTGCTCGCAAGCCGATTTGCCCGTTTTGTTATCTTCTTGATTATTCGTCATGTTTGTTTTCTTTTCGATCCACTACTTGACTTTAAAATAAGCTAAATGTTCATATTGTTTCGCTCCAGATTATACACTTGAAAACGATTTCTGGAAAGCGCATAATTTGAGTGTACTTGTCCGAAATGTTGTGGGAAAATTATAATTCAATCTTCCTATTGAAAGGTTTGTGGGGAAGAGATAAACTTTACATCGTTAAGGCAGAGTAGCGGGAATCATCGAGTATAAAGTGGGAAACCAGCCTATAATAATATAGCGAAAAAGAGAGGTTGAACGATGAGGCATATATTTACTGTGGGTTCGATTGCGTTTGCTCTGATTGGCATCACTGCTATCAGCAGCGACTCCGTCTGGGGTGCAGAGTCTAAGCCACTATACGAGCCGGGGATGGTGCGTGCTGAGGGGAATCTGCGTGCATCACTTGCGCCGCCCCCGCAGGGAGGAGATCCAAATTTCTGGGCGGTGGAGCCTGACATCAAGCTCTATCACTTCGACGTGGGCAAGGGACGCACGGCTTTGGTCATCCACGGTGGGCCGGGGCGTCCTCACCTTAAACCATGGGCCGGTCTCGAGGCACTGACTAATTCCTATCGCTTCATCTATTACGACCAGCGGGGATGCGGTCGGTCAACTCGCCCCATTGATCGCTTCGAATCACCGAATTACTATCAGAACGTATTGCTGCTCGATAAGACGCTCGGGCTTGGCGCCCAGATTGCTGATATTGAGAGGATACGCCGGATTTGCGGTGAGGAGAAATTGATAATTATCGGTCACTCTTTTGGTGGTTTTCTTGCAGCCCTGTATGCAGCCGAGTTCCCAGAACATGTGGCGGCGATGGTTCTCATCGCGCCGGCAGATGTGCTGGTAGCACCAGGTGGAAGCGGGGTTTTGTTCAATGAGGTGAAGGCCCGCCTGCCCAAGGACCAGCTTGTTGACTATGAAGACTGGTTACAGCGATACTTCAACTTCGGCACTATTTTCTCGAAGAGCGAAGCAGATTTAGTGGCTTTGAATGACGAATTTGGCAGGTACTATCGGTTGGTTACCTCAGCAGCATTTCCAGAGCAGGGAAGAGTCGGCGGCTGGGTCGGCCACGCGATGTACTTCAGCATGGGCCAGCAACACGATTACTGCCAGGCTCTGAAAAATGTCAGCTCGCCGGTTCTTGTGATTCACGGTGCCAAAGATCTCCAGTCTGAGGAAGACAGCCGTGCGTACGCTAAGGCGTTTCCCAACGCGAAATTTCGCATTATCACCAACGCTGAGCATTTCCCCTTTCACACACAGCCGGCGGAGTTTGCAGCAGTAGTTGCCGAGTTTCTTAGTACAAGCCTATCTAAACCTGTGGTGAGCTTGCCTGCCCTGAGCGCAGTCGAAGGGTCGAATCCATAGGGTAATCGAAATACGATGGTAGAAATTTGGAGACGCCATTCTGTTTGGCTCAAGATTATACACCTGAAAGTTATTTCTGGAAAGTGCATACTTGCTTGAAGCTTCCACTGTTGAAGTCTAGCCGATAGCATGATGCCAATTTACCTTGAAGCAAAAGACCGATAATCAATAATCAATCCAAAGTTTCTTTTTTCTGTATTCGTCTTTTGACTTCTTTCTTATTTCGATCCCAACCGAGGCCGATAGTAACCGCAGCGGTGAGTTCATGCACCTTTTATGAGGCCAGTAACATCGGAAAAGTAGCGGCCAACCGTTACATGATAAGCCAAACGAATGCAAAAAGCACAATCGAAACGTTATGAATGAAAAGCCAGAAATAAATGAAGAATCCAATAAGAAAAAGCACAATGAAACTTATCGAAAAATACAAAAGTCTGCCTGAATGGTCAAGATGGATATTATGTTGGCCTGTGAGCTTCATCATATCGATCGTTGTTTCATGGGCATTTCTCTTCGTTAGCTGGGATTATATTCCAGTGTTTCTTGTGAAAATTTTGCATCCTCCAATCTGCCAAGCTGTTTTTCTCTGGTGCATTTATGTAACAGTTCCACGCGCAAAGCTTCTCATTTTGACGATCTTCATTATTCTGCGGTCTTCGGTCTTGGTGTTTTTTATCATCTCTGCAGCTGCTACGATGCTGGATGTTAAGGAAATTGTCACATTTGACATGGGCTTTTGGCGAGCAATGATTGGTGAGATTGCTGTTCTCTGTGTCTCAATTATACTGTGGATACATATCAGAGAAATGTGCAGCGTAGAGCACTATCTCAATCTGGGGTTTACCCATTTCGCTGAGGGTCGTCTCGACAAAGCAATATCAAACTTCACCAAGGCCATTGAAATAGACCCAAGGTCTGAGATTGCCTATACCGAGCGGGGACATGTCTACGTAGAGGAATGCCAATATGACGAGGCGATTGAAGATTACACCAACGCTATCCAGATAAATACACGGATTGCTGAAGCCTACTACAATCGCGGGAATACTTATCGCATGATAGACCAAAACGACTTGGCCATCTCAGACCTAAACAAAGCTATTGAGATAGACCCAATGAGTGCTGAAGCCTACTTCTATCGGGGACTTTTTCATCTCGACAGCAACCAATATGATAAGGCCATTTCTGATTACTCAAAGTCCATTGAGATAAATCCGGAGTATACTGATTCCTATCACGGCCGGGCCAGTGCCTATGACAAGCAAGGCAAGAACGAAGAAGCCCTCTCGGACTACACTAAGGTCATTGAAATTGACCCAAGTTATGCCGCATACCACATACGAGGCGATTTCTACGTCAAGCAAGAACTATACGACCAAGCCATTTTGGATTACAACAAAGCCATTGAGATTGGCGCGAAGATGGGGCTTTCGGCGGATTACGTCTACAATAAACGCTCTGTTGCCTACTACCACAAGCGAGATTACAACAAAGCTTGGAAGGATGTCCATAAGGTATTAAGTCTTGGGTCTAAAGTTGCCCCAGAATTTCTCAAGCAGCTTTGTGAAGCTTCGGAATCAAGAAGTCAAGCATTGCATGCAGAATTCTCATCCAACGACTTCGGGGACAACATGGGGTTCAGCCACCGTTTTGACGATATATGAAGCCTGATAACACGCTTCCGTAAGCTTATACGGAACAAACGCCTACCTCCGGCGAGCGTGTGCATGGCAATGGATGCAGTATAGACCTATGATTGGAGATTATACGATGTCCCAAAAACGCTCAAACAAGAAAACTGCGGAAAGGGTAATCATAAGAAAATTCCTACAGGCTGCAAATATACAGATTCGATCTCATTGCCTTCGTGCCGCGAGACCACCGTTCCCCGATTTTCTTTGCAGACTTGCCAATGGCACACAGATTGCATTTGAACTCACGGAGGCAGTCGATCCCCGAAGAGTTCGGAGTGCGCAATTTGCGAAGGCCGCCAGGTCACAGATGTACGATCACTATCAAAACATATTGCCCAGAAACCGAACCAAGCTGGGTAAGGCATTGGCTGATGCTCTTATCTCCTTCCACTTCGCGGATGATATAACTGAAGCGAAGTTCAAGCAACTTCTTCCCAAACTGTTCGATATTCTCCTTGGATGTTCATCCAATATGCAGGGGAATATTGCCAAGGATCTACTCCCTTCTGGAGTAAATCGGATAGATGTTGTACGCAAGCAAGACATGATCGGTCCGCTTTTTAATCCTCGAGGTCCTGCATTGTTTGTGCGTGATATCTCTGTCGCACATATAATGAAGAAATTCTCCAAGAAATACAAGTGTGACTGCCCGATTGAGTTGTTAGTTCATAGCAAGACACATCCGCTCCCACCCGACCAGTTATGGATAGATTCGGTACGTAAGCTCTTAGTGCAGAAGATAGATCAATCGCCTTTTCAGAAAGTATGGATATTCGACTACATGACTTCTACGATTAGATATGCCTATCCCTAAAACTGGGGATACCTGAAAACGCCTTGAAGTAGGTTATGGTGGGGCAATTCCGTAAGGCATCCCTTAGGGAGCCCCACACTACTTTTTCAATGCTTTTTATAATTCCAGCTTATCCCGAAGATAGCTCTTGAGTTGATCTGTTGAAACTCTTACCTGCTCCATTGAGTCGCGTTCGCGGACGGTGACGGTCTTATCCTGCAATGTTTGGCCATCCACAGTGACACAGAAAGGCGTGCCGGCCTCGTCCTGCCTTCGATAACGTCGGCCAATCGCGCCTTTTTCATCGTAGAAGCAATTAAAATGCTTTTTCAGGTCGTTGTAAATATTCTGTGCCACCTCCGGCATACCATCTCTTTTGACTAACGGAAAGATGCCGACCTTTATGGGAGCCAAAGCATGATGAAATCGCAAGAGGTTTCTCGTTTCGCCGCGAACTTCTTCTTCATCGTACGCATCAACCAAAAAGGCAAGGGTGCTCCTATCCATGCCGGCACTTGGCTCAATCACATACGGAATGTAGCGTTTCCGTGTCTCGTCATCGAAGTAAGAAAGCGGCCCCGACAGGTAATCCTCGGCTTCCCCAGCCAGCTCGACTTTTGTCATGTCCCTGCCATTTTTGAACCATTCATTAAGTGTTCTCATTCCGCGCTGGTGCTGCCGAAGGTCGAAATCCGTGCGGTTAGCGATGCCCTCAAGCTCCTGCCAATCGCCGCTACCGAATGGGAATCTATATTCCACGTCAACGCAGGCCTTAGCATAGTGGGCAAGCTCATCGGGATCATGGGCACGGAATTTCAGGTTTTCTTTTTTTATGCCGAGATTCAGATACCAGTTGTAGCGCTGCTCTTTCCAGTGCTCGTACCACTTTTCATCCGTGCCCGGCTCACAGAAGAACTCAAGCTCAGCCTGCTCAAACTCGCGCGTGCGGAAGATAAATGCTTTGGTCGTGACTTCATTGCGAAAGCTTTTTCCTATCTGGGCGATGCCGAATGGGATTTTGACCCTGGTTGTATCGAGGACGTTCCTGAAATTAACGAAGATGCCCTGCGCAGTTTCCGGCCGCAGATACATCAGCATCGAATCATCAACATTTGCGCCCATCTGAGTTTCAAACATCAGGCGGAAAGGCATCGGGTCTGTAAATTGTCCCACAGTGCCGCAGTTTGGGCAAATCTTATTGCTCAAGTCCTGCGACTTGGCTTTAGCGGCTGCAACTACGATATGTTCGGTATGCTCCTCTGTTGCATCGACTGCTTTTTCTTTAAGGTGGTCAACACGCGTGCGGACGTTGCATTTTTTGCACTCAGCGACAAGGTCTGCGAACTGGTCGGCATGGCCCGAGGCCTTCCAGACTAAAGGGTGCATAAGGATGCTGCAATCCAGGCCCACGACGTCATCTCGCATCTGTACGACATTCTTCCACCAGGCCTTTTTAACGTTATTTTTTAATTCGACGCCGAGCGGCCCGTAGTCATAGCAGCTCGCAAGGCCGCCGTATATTTCACAGGACTGAAATATAAAGCCTCTTCGTTTGCACAAGCTGACGATGTCGTCAAGTTTAGTAATTTTTGCCATATTTTACTCTCCAAAAAATAAAACAGAACCTATTATATAGGAAAAAATGATATTGTCTACGTTTAGCCGTCGCCGTACCGGCGACGGGATAATTTTTACAGGAGGTTTAGGTTGGGCAGTGTCGAGCGAACAAAAATATGTATAATCGGAGCAGGGCCGGCAGGCCTGATGGCTGCTATTCATTCTGGCGGCTGCGATACCGAGACGATATTGCTTGAATCTAACAATCAGGCCGGTTGTAAGCTGCTTCTTACCGGAGGCGGACGCTGCAATTTGACTCATGAAGCTGCTGTTGATGAGCTTGCAAGAGCTTTTGGTGCAAAAGGCAAATTTCTCCGCCATAGCTTCCATCAATTTCCGCCAGAGTCGGTGCGTCAGTTCTTTCAAAAACATGGATTGAAAAGTAAGGTTGAAGATAATGGCTGCGTGTTTCCGGTTACTGACTGCGCCGGCGATGTAAGAGATGTTTTGTTGACGGAAGCTAAAAGGCTCGGCGTGCGGTTTATTTTTTCCGCAAAGATCAAGAGCATTGCCAAGCATGGTGAGTATTTTACTATTGAAAGAACCGGGCAGAAAATCCTTGCTGAAAAAGTAATTATTGCCACAGGAGGCATGAGCTACCCTGAAACAGGCTCGACAGGTGATGGCTATAAATTTGCTCATAACTTTGGACACACAATTATTGAGCCGAAGGCTTCTTTAGTGCCATTGGTGACAGTTGAAAACTGGCCGGGCGAATTGGCAGGGACATCGATGGAAAATGTGAAAATAACAACCACAATTGGCGGCAAAAAAGTCATTGCAACAGGAGCGATGCTTTTTACACATAATGGCATCGGCGGGCCGGCTGCGCTTGATTTAAGCCGATTCGTCACGGACCTTCTGCCTAACGAGACAAACCCAATTAAGATTTCTATTGATTTAATCGCTGCCTCCAATGAAGTCGAGCTTGAAAAAATGATTTTGAAGCAGATCGGTGAACATCCAAAAAAGACTGTTGCCAGTATTTTAACTGAGATTGTGCCTCGGCGAATTTCGCAGGTTTTATGCAGGCAGCTCGATTTTCCTGAAAATCTTTACGCCAATCAGTTAAGTAAGAATTTGCGAAGGAAATTGCTGCGTCTGCTAAAGGCGATACCACTTTCGATTGTCCGCTCCAGGCCGATAGCTGAGGCCGTAGTCACACGCGGCGGCGTTAGTCTCGGCGAAGTTGAGGCCAGGACGATGGAATCTAAGATTTGTCCGGGATTATTTTTCGCAGGTGAGGTTCTTGACGTCGATGGTCCATGTGGCGGCTATAATCTCCAGATGTGCTGGTCAACCGGTGCTCTGGCCGGCTTATCCGCCGTAAAATAAGTTTTATATGATTTTATTTGTAATTGTGCAATTGTTATGTTAACATTACACATAAAGGTTAACATAGGTTAATCAACTGTTTAAGAATAACCAGAGGTCTTTATGGCAAAGAAAGAGTTCATTTCCATTCCGCAATTGGCTAAGATTTTAGGTATCAGCCGAATAGCTGTCTATAAAAGAATCAAAAAAGGCCAGATAAAAGCTGTTAGAATTGGCAGAAATTTTGCTATTGAGCAAAAATATGTACTCAATATCTTGGGAAAGGCTCTGGGTGAGGAAGATAAAAGACAAATCGACGATGCGGTCAAGAAAACTGTCAAAGAGTATGGCCAAACGCTTAAACTATTAGGCTCTGAATAATGAAAAGCATAACCGTTAAAGAGGTAGAGTATATTGCTTTCCGGCTGGCGCGAGAGATGCTCACCTTTGATGAGCCTATTCCGGATTTTTCCACACGATTTCCGAATATTCTGGAAAGCTGCCTTGCTACACCTTTTCAAAGCTTTGCCAAGAAGTCACTGTATCCTGGGCTTGTATCTAAAGCAGCTATGCTCTTTTATCTTCTTATCAAGAATCACCCTTTTCAAAACGGCAATAAACGCATCGCGATGACCACACTGTTTGTGTTTTTATACAGAAACGGGAAATGGCTCAAGGTTGATACTCAGGAGCTTTACAATTTTACGGTATGGGTTGCCCAAAGCCCGCGCACCGTCAAGGAGGAAACCGTCAAAGCCACAGAAAAATTCCTAAAAGCGCATCTTGTAAAGCTTGAAAAATAATCTCCTATTTAGTATCCTTCAGGCAGGTGGTACCTATGGTAAAAAACATCCTTACAGACAAAGAAAAAGTCCGGGATTTTTGCGAGCGTTATTATATTCAGAAGCTGGCTATTTACGGCTCGGTCCTGCGGGACGATTTCGGTCCGGATAGCGATATTGATGTATTGGTAGATTTTATGCCCGGCCATGTGCCTGGATTTTTTCAATTATTCGATATGGAGGAGGAGCTATCAGTTATATTCGGCGGACGCAAGGTAGATTTGAGAACGCCGGAAGACCTCAGCAGATATTTTCGAGATAAGGTGGTTGCCGAAGCAAAGGTGCAATATGTTCGAGGATGAAAACTGATTTAACCACGGATTTCGCAGATTACATAAGGTTGCCACAGAGAACACAGAGAGAAATACGATGTTTAGCCCTGCCATTAATATGGCAGGGTTCTCATCATTTTTGACAAGACATTTTATTTGCCACAGAGAGCGCAGAGAAAGGAAAATAATCATTTATCATTAATCATTATAGCAGGCCCGCCTCAGGCAGAATCAATTGGATTGGCTGGGCCTTGGGATGATATTTTGTAAATCAAGCTTGAATTGAGGGTTCGCCCGGGAGATTGAACTCATACATTTTATGCAAGTGATTGCGATATCTTCCACTGTCAGACATGAACTGCACACACTTCTTCTTCCATGTTTGCCAAAGGGGCCAGAACTTTTTTGCGTCAGGCATTATTCCGGGGTAAGCAAATTTAATAACTTCTCCTGAGGACTCAAATACTCGCCAAACTTCGTTTTTGAAATCATCTGGTTTCATGAGGCACCAAACCGGCATTACACTAGGTTGCCAATTTTTACCCATTATATTATTTTCGTACTCTTTCCTAGTTGTACTGTCTAATTTCATTTTCGTTCTTTAACCCTTGGCGGAGCCAATAAGTTA
>CAZRNB010000001.1:0-86198 GCA_964601355.1 uncultured Pirellulales bacterium | reverse complement strand
AGGCAGCCAGGCGATAATCGACACGATTAAAACAGCCAACGATACAGTTCGCCTCCGGCAGATAGCAGGCGCTGACTCGTCTCGGCGACTCGTCTCTGCGAAGCGCTTCGCCGCAGCGCGAAGCGCCGAGCCGTAGCCGGACAGGCACAGCATTAAAGCACCGCCAGCCAGAAAGCATAACGTAGGCAGGTCCAGAAACAGCTCCCACGTGGCACCGAGCCGATGTACCATCCTCGGCGAATACAAGGCCAAAGTAGTACCATCTAATACCGCCTCAGCACCAAGCAGGCGCGTGAACATAAAAAGCAATTGGGCAAGTGGCCGAGGTAATTCATGAGAGCGGGAAGTAATAAATTCATAACCAGGAATTACCAGCGACTGTGCAGCCAGCGCAACACCCGCCAGTATAAGTGCCGAACCGATATGTTTAGGCCAAAGACGCGGAATTGGTAATGCAGCCAGTATGAGGCCTAATGTAATAAGCAATGGAGCAGCATTGAACGGCCATGGAGCCATGGCACATGCGGGAAGCAGCATTGCCGCGGCTATCATGGATTCACAATTTGATGGCCCCCCCTGCTTTCTTGCGAAAGCAAGAAGGGGGGGAATCTTTATAAGCAGTCCCACACCTGCCGCCACAAGCGCCGCCCAAACAATCGGCTCGGCGCCATGGTAATAGCTTAAACCAAACAGCCATGATACACTCAACAGAGCCAAACCTATCCAGAGTCGTATCATTACCGTACTACCTCCTGATTAGCGGCATCTGACGCTGAGGAAGCCGGTTGCGATTCACCTGAAGTTTGCAGAGCCGGTGGAATCCACATCTCCTGACCTCGCAATTGGCTGATAAACCATTGCCAGAAGTCGGCATTTTCGCGCATTCCTTCGAATGGCTCTCCGCCCTCCCATTCGAGATTTTTATTCATGGCAAAGCACGTGTCGCCAATTACCACAACCTTACCGGCTCTGAAACGGCGCAAAATTATCACCGGAAGGTTATTCCGCCCATAAGCGATAACTTGGGCCTGTGGGTCAGTACAGTGGATGGGCCAGGCTGCATGAAAGCGGACATAGACCTGCTTGTCCGCAGATTTAAGATACGGGGACTTAAAATGTCCCATTGCCTCCGGCTGCGGAGCATCTCTATTGATAGTACCGACGGAAAATCCGAAATCGGCTAATATCGAACGGCTGGCCATAGCTTCATCCTGCCCGACGGTAAGGATGAATTTTCCGCCTCGGCTGACAAAATCCTTTAATACGGTACGTTCGGCCCGGGAGAATTCACGGCTTGGGGCAATTGAAACCAGCATTGCTGCTCCTTCGAGGCGTGAGGCCGTGAGCTGAGGAAGGCAAAGGGTGAGGTATCCATTTCGCATCAGGGTAAGAGTGAACCCTCCGACGCCGTCTGGACGCCAGGATTCTCCGTTGTAGCCTTCTATATGAGACGAGTCGATATAAGCCAGGTTGTTTGGGGATTTGTAGCGTCCATCCGGGAAGATTTGGCCTGCTCTATGAGTTATCGAGGTGGCCAGCAGCAGCGATCCAGCCATGACCACTGATGCCAGAGCCGTTTTAAACTCGTTGCCTCGCCAGGTTAACAAGCCTACAAGAAAAGCACTAATCAAAATGCCAAGTATCTGTCGCCATGCTGCGGGCCCGTATCCTGCACCGTCGGCCAGATAACCAAACAATCTTGAAGTGAAGACGTGGGTTGTGACGTTGATGCCATTGGTGATGGATGACGTGTCGCCAAATGCGATAATGCGTCCCTTGCCCATTCTCTGCTCGGCAACCAATATGATGTCACCAAGTTTTTCTCCGTTGTCATACCGGCCGTTACCCATCATAGCTCTGTCACTTCCTTCGTCTCCGACATCCGACCACCCCCATCGTCCGATTAGCAAAGGGTTCGCCGGCCAAGCCGTCTTAAGCGAAGCGCCGATGACGACGCCAAACTGGTTTTTATCATCCGGGATACCCGCAGTCATGGGATGAGCGATAGGCTCGTAAGATTGCAGCCAGCCGCCGACAGCGAACGTCCCCGAATCAAATTGCACGCGTATGGCTGTTGGCTGGAGCACTTCATTGAAGCGATTACTCCCGTTGCGGTCGCGCGTCGTGTGCTCACCCAGCACCATCAAACTGCCACCGCGGCGGACAAAGTCCCAGATTCGGTCGAGCTGACCTTCTTTCCATGCCTCGTCCGGGAAAATCAGCACCAGGGCATTAACGCCATCTATATCCTCATTCGATAGCTCAGACGATAGAACAACACGTGCCCCCAGGCTTTCCAGATACATGGGAAGCATCCCATACATGCCGCCGGATAGTCTGCCATATTGACCATGCTCGGGTTTAAGCCAGTTGAGGAAGCCTTTTTCATAGAAGACGATCTTAGTTCCCTGTAGAGAGAGTTTGGTTGGATAAAGGGCAACGATGACAGGCAATAGAATTGCCAGGACAGTGACTGCAACCTCTTGTACGAACCGTAATCCGTGACCCGCGACCACGATGGACGATAGACGATGGACGATGGACGATGGACGAGCGACGAGCGACGAGCGACGGGTTTGCCAGTCTGACCACCGAAACATCGCTGCTATTATCAGTAAATGGATTACGCACGCCAGTGCCAGCAGGTTCCACGGGATTGCCTTGTGCAGCAGGCCAGCATAAGACCAGTTCGTCTCGACGAAGGCCGAAGCCGTAGCGGGAGCTGTTTGCCCGGGAGGCTCAGGGATTGCAGCAAGGAGCTGAGGTGCATAAGAAATTACAATTAGATAGATTAAGTGTCCGCCTAAAATGGCAAGGCCCATTAAGTTATGAGTTTTGAGTTTTAAGTTATGAGTTTTGAGTTTTAAAGATACGAGCCAAAGTGCCCATAGCGTGCCCGTAAGCACGAGAAAATCGAGGCCTGCGAACGTTGGCCCCACATACAGTGGCTGGCGAGTCACCACCCCGCCGAGGCTGCCGATGGAGCGGCCGATGTAATCAGTCATCAGCCATACCCACGGCACGGAGGTGCACACGGTGCGATAAATACCAAAAACCGCGGCTGCAATAGATGAGATACGGAATACATTTTTTTCCTGGCCGCTCGCCGTCGAGGCCATAAACGCCAGGACCAGCGCCGGACCCATCACAGCAGCAGCCGGAAGCGATGAAGCAATCAGAAATGCAGCCAGGCATATAACAACAAACAGAGCCAGGTTAGCCGGCACCCCTGTGGTGCCGGTTGAGGCTCGGGAATGGACGACAGGCCGGCGTAAAAGGATTGCTATCGCCAGTGCAATTAACGTGAGGATACGCCGCAGTGGATGTGCCAGCAAACCCGTCGAACCTGCGGCAATCCAGGCGGCTGCCAGTGCCGACACAGCAGAGATGACAACGCTAAGGTCTATAGGGGCTGCCACTAAGGGGTCACAGGTCAATGTATCTATTTTTGTTTGTCTGTCAGGATGCACGTCCGAATTATAGATTATTTCACAACGCCATGCAATGGGAAAAGTGCATCCGGCCTTCGTAGCCACTTCGGCGGAGTAGGCCCGGCAATCTCGTTCCGTCCCGTTTTGAATTTAGAAATTCTCAATTCTTCCTTCTTAATTCGATCCATCTAAAACTGACTAAGGAACGACAGCAGGACACTCAACTTCTATTGCAGGACACGATGCAGCTGCCAGATAATTCCACTTGTCAGCCCTTGAATCAAAAAGCATGCATGTAGGGAATATCGTCTCCGGTAAACAGATGCAGCTTGACAGTACAGGCGGGCACTGTGTTTGAATAGGCGGACATTTCGTCGTAAATGGCGGACACTGGGTACCTACCGCGGGACATTGCGTCTGCGCCGGCGGACACGAGGTTGACGCCGCCGGACAGTAAGTCACCCCACTCGGGCATAGAGTCTCCTGAGGAGGACACTGGGTACCCATAGCTGGACATCGCGTCTGCTCAGTCGGGCACCTCGTATTTACAACTGGACATCGTGTCTGTGCCGCTGGGCACTGAGTGCTCACGGCAGGACATTGCGTCTGCGCCGCCGGACAGTAAGTCACCCCACTCGGGCATAGAGTCTCCTGAGGAGGACACTGGGTACCCATAGCTGGACATCGCGTCTGCTCAGTCGGGCACCTCGTATTTACAACTGGACATCGTGTCTGTGCCGCTGGGCACTGAGTGCTCACGGCAGGACATTGCGTCTGCGCCGCCGGACAGTAAGTCACCCCACTCGGGCATAGAGTCTCCTGAGGAGGACACTGGGTACCCATAGCTGGACATCGCGTCTGCTCAGGCGGACACTGGGTGCTGATAGCAGGACATTGCGTCTGTCCCCCAGGACACATGGTGTTCACAGCAGGACATTGTGTCTGCACCACCGGACAGTTAGTCGCCCCACTCGGGCATAAAGTCTCCTGAGGAGGACACTGGGTACCCATTGCTGGACATTGCGTCTGCACAGGCGGACACTGGGTGCTGACAGCAGGACATTGCGTCTGTGCCGCCTGGCACTGAGTGCTCACAGCAGGACATTGTGTCTGCACCACCGGACAGTTAGTCGCCCCACCGGGACATCGTGTCTCCACCGCAGGACATCTCGTTTCCACTGTCGGACACCTCGTCTGAGTCGCGGGGCACTGGGTCTGAACCGCAGGACACGTAGTTTGGACAGCAGGACATGTCGTGGTACAGGCAGGCCTACATGTTACCGCCGCAGCACAGCCATTGCAATCCGCAGGGACACCAGTACCTGCTGGCGGCTCCTTTACCATCCAGTTTGCAATCATGATGTTAAGATCCGACTGCCCAACGCGGTAGAATCCGGTTTCAGCGCTGCCCTCTTTATCATGTGCGAAATCCGCGCAGATTCCATTAGGTATCGTGCTTATGCCCGGACCATGAGGCGGCTCTTTTACCTTCCATGCCGCAACCAATATCTGCATGTCGTCATTTCCAACATAGTAAAAGCCGGTCGCTGCACCGCCTTCAGCCTTGCCGTCAGCATCACCATGACACTGTCGTGGATAGCACCAGCACGCAGGTTTACCAACGCTGAGCCACTCGTAGTAGTCCTCATGGCAGCACGGGAAGCACCCAGGCTCAGTGAACAGGACAAACGACATATCTTCACTCAGGTTGAGCTGATCATACAGTTCCTGCCAAACCCACCTCGAGGAACCTATGGGATCACCTACAACGGCGTCGCTGTTCATGGAAGCAGATGTCCACGGGGTCCCCTCGTGGTTGGTCCATCCCCAGGGGAAATTAATGGTTTGAGTATTTTTATATACCGCAATAATATTCAGCCAGTATATCTGATTCTCCACTTCCTGGCAGAACCAGTTTTCCTGTGGTAACTGCACCGAGTAACGGAACACCGGCTCATGACCAACAGACAATGCGGATAGCTCCGATGATGCGAGCGGAATCGAATCCGGCAATCCAGCCAGCATAGTCTCCGGATATTTGTCGTAGCCAACCAAAACCTCGTCGTATTCGGAAGCCTTATATTCCCAGACCTTTTGGCCGGGATGGCTGAAGTCTCGGGGATTATTCAGGTTTGTATCTGGCTCATCTGTCCAGATAGATAGCAGGAAGTAATCAGGCATGGACTGTTTGGGTGCGCCGGTTGTGGATCCACATTGGCACGCCTGGTATCTGTAACCGATATACGAGCCCCACCAGGCAATGGCTGTGATGGGATTTCTGCCCAGGCATTTCCAGTTGTCGGCAACCAGACGACGAATTTGAACTACGCCCGCCTGATCCTCTAAAGCCATTGATTCCTCATCTTCGTAGTGCCGCCAGCTGCGAATGCCGGTGAACTGCTGCTCCCATTTGATATAGTTTGGATCAGTTTCAAGCTCAAACGCTGTATCGTAACCTTCAAGCCTGCTGCAAATGGCAGAGCTGGTGATTGTTTTGACCGTGCTGGAATCCACTACCAAGCCAAGCTGTACCGCACTTACAGTCAGCTCTAATTTCACCGCATTATCCATCCAGTGCCGTGGTCGCGTCTTCCATCCCCACGGATTTGCCAGGCTCGACGTATAAATGGCCGAAATGCTAATCCAGAAAATGTGTTGACCTGGGTCAGCTCCTGCAGCGTCAATGAATTGATTCTGCCAGAAATACTCGTCTGAGCTGAGTTGTACGTAGTACTGGAAACATGTATCGGACGGCTTATCCGGGAAACTGTCGATACCCGCTCTGGCCTGGTAAACGCGGTCGGCGGATACTTCAACCTGCCACAGCAGCCTGCCGGGCCGGCTAAAGTTGATGCTGCTGTCTGCCGGGGTGTTGCTCCAGAAGGCTATTCGCCATGCAATTGGCTTATTAGCTGGGAGAGTCGATCCGCTCCAATTGTTATACGAACCCCACCAGCGAATTGATGTGATGGGCATCGAGCCGAGACACCTGAAATCATCCGCCACAACTTTCCAGGGACTTGCGGCTGCCGAGGTTGCGGTGTGCAAAGATGGTTCATCCCACCCGCAATATATAGGGCTGCCCAATACTGGATCGGTTTCAACAGGTGGCTGTGACCACTTTAAGTGGCCAACCTCATTTTGAGCAACAGTAAATTGCACCATCCCCAAAACCAGAATAACCGCGGCAAAAAAAAACTTGATAACTCCACATCGCCGATTAAGCATCCCCATGATTGCGTCCTCCATAGAAATATGTTCAGCCAAAGGGCTGTCTTTACTCTTTATATGCAATTTTGATAGCGTATCTTCTTAAAAACAAAGTAACATTGCTGCAATTCTGCTTCTGGCGTTGCTGCTTGTTGATATATTCAAGAACTTAAAATTAAAAATTTCAAAAGAATCGTTTTACCTCTTCTTTCATCCCCATAGTCCCGTAGTATGGATTCAATCTTTTCGTGTAATTTATCGGACGTAATAACAAAAAGCAAGCAAAAAACTATAAAAAATGCAATGAAAGACACCTGGCTAATTGTGGTTTCTTAAGCAGATTTGTGAAGGGTAAATCGCATTTTTTACCGGAAAAACCGTTGTTCTATTATCGGTCCAAAATCTTCTAAGTTGCAATAGTTCATAGTCCATAATTCGTTGTTCATCGATGAACAATGAACTATTAACGGAGAACTACAATGAAGGGAGAGTTTCTGTATTAAATTCTCAGAGGCAATCTGACTACTGACCCATTAAACAAACGTCAGACATCATTATATTTGCTGGCTGCAATCCTGGTTAAATGGTAACTGGTTAATTGGTTAATTAACCACTCACCAATCACCACTCATTTACCAACTTCGCCATAAAGTGGGCCCGGTAGGATTCGAACCTACAACCAAGGGATTATGAGTCCCCTGCTCTACCGCTGAGCTACGAGCCCTGAGTGTAACACTAACTTTACATTGTAGATTCAGACATTTCAAGGAAATTAAAGCTGAACTGCCCCAACATTTGTATCGTCAAAGGTTCTGTTGTATATATTTGACTGCGTTACTGAAGATTGTCATGCCGTCTCCGTCTATTTTGTCCGGCAAACGAGTCCATCGAGGGTGCTGTGTTGGCCTGACATGTCTTTCCGGGTGCGGCATAAGCCCCAGTACCCGACCTGTGGTATCCGTCAGGCCTGCTATTGAATCCACCGAACCATTTGGATTAACAGGGTAACCGCCTTCTTTGCCGTTTTCATCTACGTATTTAAATGCGATGTATCCCTCCGCTCTCAGTTTTTGTAAAGCTGGTTCGTCCTTAGTGACAACTTTACCTTCGCCGTGTGCAACCGGCAGATAGATTTGTCTTCCCTGCTCAATGAAAATACACCTGTCGGTTTGAGGAGACAGATATACCCATCTATCCTCGTATTTGCCGCTGTCGTTATAGGTAATAGTGACTTCCGCCGGAAGGCGTCCTGTGGACTGTTGACGTCCAGATAGGCCATCCCCAAGCTTCGCTTGAGGCTGCCACCCATGATCGCCATCGCCCGGCAGTATTCCCGCCTTAACCAGCACCTGAAAACCATTGCAGATTCCGAGCACCAATTTGCCGGCCTCGATAAATCTTTGTATCAGCTCGTAAAGGTGATGGACAATTTGATTGGCCAGAATTTTGCCTGCCGCCACGTCGTCGCCGTAGCTAAAACCGCCGGGAACAACGAGAATCTGGTATTGATCCAGAGAATTTTTATCTTCTATTACTCTGTTTATATGCACACGCTGAGCCTCTGCACCAGCCAATTCCAGAGCATACTCTGACTCCATGTCGCAATTTATCCCCGCCGCTCGCAAAACTATTGCTCTTATCTGTCCCATGTCTCACCTTTTACCACATAAAAGTTTTTTGCCACGCCCGTTTTAATAAATCCAAATCTTGTTTGATAATAGTTCTGCCATTATCTGTTTTGATTATTAGCACCTTTTCCTCTATAATCTTTCCGATTTGTCCGAAAGGCAAATTCAGCATCAGCTTGGCAAAGTCATTGTAATTTTCCGGCTTGACCTCCACGACATAGCGTGAGTTTGATTCGCCAAAAAGCTGCGCATCTATTTGCGAGCAGTCCTTGCTTTTTGGTAGTCCTCGCAAATCGGCTTCTATACCCAAACCGCCGGCAAAAGCCATCTCGGAAAGTGCCACAGCTAATCCACCCTCGGAACAATCGTGACAGCTTACTATAAGGCCACGGCTTATAGCCTCTGAAATCTTTTGGGCAATCCTGGGAGCTATCTGTAAATCAACCTTCGGAACATTAGCACCTAATTCGCTCTTGATTTTATAATAGTGTGACCCGCCCAATTCATTTTTGGTTTCGCCGACAATAAATAGAAAATTGCCCGCTTTTTTGGCATCCATTGTGACGCACTTATTTATGTCATCAACTATTGATATTGCGCTTATCAAAAGCGTTGATGGAATTGATATTTTTGTGCCGTCTTCACATGCAAATACATTGTTGAGCGAGTCTTTGCCAGAGATAAATGGAGCACTAAATGCTATCGAACTATCGTAGCAGGCTTGGGCTGCTCGCACTAATGTGCCAAATGTTTCCGGCTGTGTGCAGTCACCCCAGCAGAAATTATCCAGCAGCGCGATCCTGTCGGCTCGTCCACCCACACAGATAAGATTCCTAATCGCCTCATCAATTCCGGCTAAAGCCATCCAATACGGATCAATGTCACCATAGCACGGATTCATTCCGCAGCTTATTGCAAGACCTCTATTTGAGCTATGCTTAGGCTGAATTACCGCTGCGTCACCTGGGCCGTCGTTTTTTATGCCTGTCAACGGCTTGATAACCGAGCCACCCTGAACTTCGTGGTCGTACTGACGAATAACCCATTCCTTGCCGGCGACATTGTAAGAGGAAAGAATCTGCAAAAGCTCATCGTTATAATTATCTTTCTCGACTATCGCAGGTTCTGCCAGCTTAGGGCTTTGCCAGACCGCCTTGCGAGAATATTTTGGAATTCCTTCGTGCCAGAACTCCATATCCAGCTCACCGACTTTTTGGCCGTCGTATCGTAATGTCAGCTTTTTATCACCGGTGAACCTGCCTATTACCGTAGCCTCGACGTTCTCATCGGCGAAGATTTTCATAACAGCGTTCAATTTATCCGGTTTTACAGCAAGCACCATTCTCTCCTGAGCTTCGCTGATCCAGATTTCGGTGTAGCTAAGGCCTGCATATTTTAACGTCACTTTTTCCAAGTCAACTTCTACCCCAAGCTCCCTGCCCATTTCGCCCACTGCGCCGCTCAATCCGCCTGCGCCGCAGTCGGCGATGGCTTGGTATAAATTGGCTTCGTTGGCCTGGAGCAGCACATCTAATACCTTTTTTTCTGTTATGGGATTACCGATTTGTACAGCGTGAGAGAATATAGTTTCATGCTGATGAGTCATCTCACCACTTGAGAAGGTTGCTCCATGTATTCCGTCTCTGCCGGTTCTGCCGCCGACCACCACGACCAGATTCCCAATCTGCGGATTACCAAAGCATTTATTCTTGTCGATTAAGCCGATATTGCCGCAATAAACCAGGGGATTTGCCAGGTATCTATCATCGAAATAGATTGCGCCGTTAACGGTTGGAATTCCCATTCTGTTGCCGTAGTCGCGCACGCCTGCAACGACGCCTTTCATAATTCTTCGGGGATGCAGGACTCCTTTTGGAATCTCTTCGAGCTTCTTATCCGGCGGGCCGAAGCAAAATATATCCGTGTTTGCGATAGGTTTTGCTCCCAAGCCGGTTGCCATAGGATCGCGGATAACGCCGCCTATGCCGGTAGCTGAGCCGCCGTACGGGTCGAGCGCCGAGGGGTGGTTATGCGTTTCCACCTTGAAGCATATCGCTGAGTCCTCGTCAAATTCCACTACGCCGGAATTATCGGTAAAGACCGAGATGCACCATTTCTTATTGAGCTGCTTAGTAGCTTTAAAAACGGTGTCTTTCAACAGGTTATCGAAATGAATTTGCTTGCCGTCTATCGTCATATCGACGGCACTTTTAAGCGTTTTATGTACGCAGTGCTCACTCCAGGTCTGGGCAATCGCCTCCAATTCGACATCGGTGGGGTCTCTATCAAGCTTCTGATAATACTTTTGGATGGTCTGCATCTCCACTAGATTCAAAAAGAGGTCTTTTCCCCTGCTCAGTGACATTAGCTCATTGCCATTAAGGTCGCGTATAGACCAGTGTATTATCTGTAGCTGATATGGTTTGAGATGCGGGTTTGGTGGTTCGGCCTCATTACCGATTAGCACGACCTCGATACAGTCGTTTGCCAGGATTTTTTTTGTGATGGTTTCTATTTTATTTGGTTTAATATCGCCCAGCAGAATGTATTTTCGAGCAGTGCGGACGTTGTTGGCTTTTACGCCCATATCGGCAATTGCTGTCATTACTGATTCTGCCACGGGATCGGTGACGCCGCTTTTAAGATGCACCTCAATTAGCGTTGCCTTTGCCAAGCCTGCCGGCGGGCCGCTTCTACCTATGTAAAATTGTTCGCAAACAGGGTCGGCTAAAAGCTCTCTTGCCAGACGCTTCGCAAAAACCTCATCGGAGTCAGCCTCGATTAGAAAAACCTTAGCTGATTGAACCGCTTCGACCGAGCTGATACCCAGCTCTTTAATATCTTCCAGAACTCTATTGCCATGCACATCCGTAAAGCCGGGACGATTAAAAACCTCGAACCTCCATTGTTTCACGATAACACTCCCTAACTATCGGTTTCTTTATCAAATTTAAGTCTTATAGCTCATGCGGCAAAGTGGGATCATCCCACCGCCGAAAGGCGTCCTGCGGACTAAGTATCGCATATTGATACCTTGCAGTATCAGAACCACTTACAACGAAAGGAGCCAATTAGTAAGGATTATACCACTGGCGCAGCTACGAATACACATAAAAAACAACACAATGCCCCAGGCCAAAATAGTTTTAGTTTTGAGTGTTGAGTTCTCAATTAACTCAAAACTCATAACTTAAAACTGGGCCGGATCAATAAATTACGCATATAGGATGAAAACAGAGCCGCGACCGTTAGGGAGCGGTAAGCGATGGACGATGGAAAGGTTGAAGTCAAACCGCTGTCAGGAAACTCTCGATATCTCGATGTGTCTCTTAAAGTGCTCGTTGTCGATTTCAGGAAAATCGCTTCTGAAGTGGACACCTCGGCTTTCCGTCCGTTCCTGAGCGGCACGAGTAATCATTAAAGAGGCAGTAAGCATATTCTGGCATTCCCAGCCCGCCGGAGAGTCAAAGACTTTATCCATTACATAACGCTGCCAGAACCTGATAATCTCCTGAGCCTCCTTGAGCGGCTGAGCCTTTCTGGTGATGCCGATATTTCGCCACATAAGGGAGCGGAGTGAGTTCCTCACGTCCTCAGTATCAAGACGCGACCGGTTGGAAAGCGGGATTTCATGCCTTATCAAGAGGTGCTTGATACGAGAGGCACTCTTTTTGGCTATTACAGAGCCCACAATTTTGCCCATAACGAGCCCTTCGAGCAGCGAATTGCTGCCGAGTCGATTTGCACCGTGTAATCCCGTGGAAGCCACCTCCCCACAAGCGTAAAGATTCTCAATGCTCGTTGCAGCTTTAGCATCGGTCTTAATGCCTCCTATCATGTAATGCGCACTCGGCCGGACGGGAATTAAATCCCGGTTGACATCAATATTAAAACTCTCGCATAACTCGCTAATCAGCGGAAAACGCTTGGCAAAATACGCCTTATCAATGTGACGAGCATCCAGATAGACATGGGTCGAGCCGGTTTTCAGCATTTGAGAAAGAATGGCTCGGCTTACAACGTCACGCGGGGCAAGCTCTGCGGCTTCGTGATATTCCTTCATAAAGCGGCAGCCTTTACTATCTAAAAGCACGGCTCCCTCGCCGCGAAGCGTCTCTGTAATCAATGCTCGTGAAGCGCCGGCTATGTAGAGAGTCGTCGGATGGAATTGAACAAACTCCAGGTCACACAGAATAGCCCCCGCGCGGTAAGCCATTGCCAGGCCGTCGCCGGTTGCGATTTCAGGATTGGTTGTTTCACGATACAACTGGCCCGCTCCGCCGGTAGCAAGGATAGTGTTTGCCGACCAGATGATTTGCAGCCCTTTTTGTCTGTCGTAGCCGATGACCCCTGCACATTGATTGTCCTGATTGGTAAGCAAATCGATGGCGAAAAAGTTTTCTATCACCCTTATATTTGGATTTTGCCTTACCTTGTTAATGAGCGTCTCAGCGATTATGCGTCCGGTTTCATCGCCGTGAGCATGAGCAATGCGATGGTGGCTGTGGCCGCCTTCAATCGTCGTGGCAATATGACCGTCAATTATATCAAAATCGACTCCCCAGCGGAGAAGCTGCTCGATAAGCTGCGGGCCCTGGCGAATGACAAGCTCGACAATTTCTCTGCCGTTTAGGCCGCAGCCTGTCTTGAGTGTATCAGTTATATGTGATTCAAAGCAATCTCCCTTATCCAGCACAGATGCGATTCCTCCCTGAGCATGCCAGGTGTTGCTATCCTGAATAGAGCCCTTACAGATGATAATTATCTTGCGTTTATCCGCCGCCTCAATAGCAGCACGAAGACCGGCTATTCCAGATCCTATCACTATACAATCGGTGAATAGCTGACTCGTCGAGACGGAATCAACGTTCACAAGATAACGTCTTGATTCCACCAACGCACCTAACTGTGTTTGTTCGGCCATAGTTTTACTATTTAACCAAGTGACATTTACGATTTACGATTTACAATCGGCAATTGGCAATCGTAAATCGGAAATTTCCATATTTTAGGCACTTTAGGCACTTAAAACTTTAGCTCACTGTTTAGCTCCCTGTTTGCGAACCAAGGCCAGTTTTAGTTTTGAGTTCATTGTTCATAGTTGATAGTTCATCGATGAACTACGAACTAATAACTATTTTGCTGTACATTGGAAAAATTCTGTTTTCATCGCATTATAGCAGTCTTATTCTTAGAGTCAATTTTCAGGGTAGAAGACCCCGAATAAATTCGGGTACGTGTTTAGCCAGGTGGAGAACCATCCCCAAAACCTCCGGCTTTGAGGATGCCACCCGATAAAAGCGAATAGCGAGTGGCAGCCCCAAGCAAAGGACTGCTATAAAGCGCCAGTCCGAGCTTGGGGATGGTCGTATATTTTGTGTCTGGCTAAACACATACAAATTCGGGGGCTAAATATTTGAATAATGTATGTTTGACCTGAATCTAATTGAGTGGATTGTAATTGCGTTATGCGCGGTTCTTGTGGGAATCTCCAAGACTCATCATTCAGTGTTCGGTGTTTAGAGTTCGGTGTTCATCGATTAACAACAAACTATGAACTATGAACAATAATCTGGCTTAAAGTGCCTTTCAGTGCAAACCTGCAATTGATTTCTGCGGAATCTTTAAGGCTCGATTTTATTATGCTGCCGTTTATTGCACTTGGGGCAGCAGCGGGTATATTGGTTTTGAAGCGAATACCTCAAAAGGCGTTTAATGCCGTGGTGCAGATTTTGGCCGCAGCAACAATAAAACTCCTTTTTTAGTTAGGAATCATTTCTCTAAGCCGATATGTTGGCATTGTGATTGCCGCTATTGAGATGTTTTGATAAGATTATCGCAAAAGAAGGATATTCGAATGAATCCTGTTTATATCGATGAATCAGGAAACACTGGACTTAATTTAAAGGACCCTCAACAGCCTATATTTATTTTAGCTGCTATGATCTTGCCTGAATTAAAATGGTTCGAATTAGAAAAGCTCTTTCTCGACATAGCAAGAGAGTATTTCGGTAATCCTTTGCCCGGTAAATTTGAAGTCCAAGCGAAAGACCTTAAAGGTAGGCGAGGCGTATTTGAGAATCTAACCTTCGAGCAACAATTATCTTTTCGTGACAAAATGCTGCAATTGCTCATAGACAACGAAATAGCGGTAATTTACAGGCGGATAATCAAATCGAAATTTGAAGTATTCTGTGAAAAAGAGTATGGATCGGGTATCAAAGTCAATCCCTATATAATGGCTTTGCCTTTTGTATGCATGGAAGTGGATAACTATCTGCATCAAAAAGGTGGTTACGAATTGGGCATGTTTATTTTTGACGAACAGAAAGAAACTTTGAATGATGTCGAGCGATCCTTGTTAACTCTTAGATTAGATCCGAAATCAATTGTTAAAACCAGCAATATTATCGAGAAGGGATTCTTTATTGATTCGTCTAAGAGCTTTCCTTTGCAGATAGTAGATTTGGTTGCATATTACATTCGTAAATATGAAGAAAATAAATTAGGGCTACGCGTAAGCGAGATTGACAAGCAAACTTTCGTTAAAATCAAAAAGATTATATCAACAGGCATCGGCTCAAGTGTTGTAGATATACTCGAATGGATCAAAAGCTACTATATAAAATAAAAAGAGCGGCTGTCCCCGAAGGGCAGGTCACCGAACAGGCGGCCCCTTACAGTCGCTAACTAAATTATCGCTTAAATACAACCACAAGTCAAATAAAAAATTTTGGTTCTTCTCTAAAAAGTTGGTTATTTTTCAGGCGGTGAATGCCTGTTCAGGCAAAATATGAGGAGTTGTAATTAAAAAGAATGGATTTGATGGTGTCAGAAGACGAAAAAAATCAGAATGATTTCAGTCTTTCTATGCCGATTCAATATCTCAAGGGAGTCGGGCCGGCAAGGGCCGCGGCCTTTGCGCAACTGGGCGTGAATACGGTTGCGGACCTTTTAGAGTACTTTCCACGAGACTGGAATTTCGCCCCGGCACCATCGAAAATAAGCCAAATTAAGCCAGGTCAGACCGCAACCATCAAAGGTCTTGTCGAGTCAACCGACTACCTGAGCTACCGAAGGCAGCCGATATTCGAAGCCATAGTAAGCGACGAAACCGGCGTCTGCAGGATAATCTGGTTCCACGGCGGCTTTTTACGCGACAAAATAAAACCGGGCCAAATAATAACGGCCTCCGGCAAGGTTGATTTATATAAGCATCAATTGCAGCTAATTAATCCGAAGATTACTCCTGCCGAAGTGAAAGAGGATTATTTTAGTGGAGGCATATATCCTGCCAGCAATCAATTGAGCAGTCCTAAAATTAAGCAAATAATCAGGCCGCTGCTCGACAATCCGGCTGAGCTTGTCCCTGATTTTTATGATCAAAGGTTTCTCAAAGAAGCAAACTTAATTAAAAGATGTGACGCCTTTAGCTGGATACATTTGCCACCGGACGAAAAAAAACTTGCTGCTGCAAAACGCAGGTTAAAATACGATGAGCTGTTTCTTATGCAGCTTGGTCTGGCGCTACGCAGATATAAAGTGCAGCATTTTTCATCCGCAGCAGCCTGCGTATGTGATGAGGAGATTGACCGGCGAATCCGAAGGCGTTTTCCGTTTCTTCTCACCGAAGACCAGAATGCCTGCATCGCCGAGATTACTGCGGATATGACAAGGGTAAAACCAATGAACCGGCTCCTGCAGGGGGACGTCGGCTCCGGCAAAACAGTAGTGGCGCTATATGCAGCTTTATTGGCGGTGGCCAATAAGACTCAAGTGGCAATTATGGCGCCTACGGAGATTCTGGCCGGCCAGCACTTTCTGAGCATCGAGAGATACCTAAAAAACAGCAGTGTAAAAAGAATTCTGCTGACAGGTGGATTAGTCGGCAACAAAAGATACCATCTTCTTGACCAAATAAAACGAGGCGAGATTGATATTGTCGTAGGAACAGTCGCCTTATTGCAGAAAGATATAGAATTCAGCAAGCTCGGCCTGGTTGTAATTGACGAGCAGCACAAGTTCGGCGTGCATCAACGAGCGCAGCTACGAAAGACGAGTGACAAGGCACGAGCGACGAGCGACGGGCGACGAGCGACGAATTATGAGCCGCACTATCTTGTTATGACAGCTACGCCTATTCCACGGACGCTGGCTATGACGGCGTTCGGGGATCTGGATGTCTCTATAATTAAACATTCACCTCCCGGCAGAGGAGCTGTAATCACCCGCTGGGTTGATTGGCACGACCGCCCAAAGGCATACCAATTCATCCGCGAGCGATTAAGGGCAAAAAAACAGGCATATTTTGTCTGTCCGTGGATTGACGCAGACGATCAGGAACAAAGTCAATGTCTATCTGTTTTACGCCAGTGTCGGTCCGTGTTTCCGGAATTTACCGTCGAGCTTCTGCACGGCCAAATGCCCTCCGCGAAAAAGCACCAGGTTATGTCTGAGTTCAGAAAAGGTAAGATCGACGTGCTGGTCTCTACCGTAGTTATTGAGGTTGGTGTGGATGTCCCTAACGCCACAATAATGGTTATAGAAGCGGCAGACAGATTCGGCCTTGCGCAATTGCATCAGCTAAGGGGCCGCATCGGCAGAGGAACAGCTAAATCGTATTGTCTTCTGTTTGCCGAGACCAGCAGCGAATTGGCAAAGAGCCGGCTCGAAGTAATGATCAGATGCAATGACGGCTTCCAGATAGCCGAGCATGACTTGCGGCTGCGAGGGCCGGGGGAGCTTTTCAGCGCTCGCCAGCATGGATTGCCGGATCTGAAAATTGCAAATATTATCGACGACTTTGACCTGCTGGTTTTAGCCAGACGAAAGGCGTTCGAGTTAGTAACGCAAGATCCGATGCTGACAAAAGCAGAGCACAAAAATATCCGCCGGGCACTGTTAGCAAAGTTCGGCGACTCACTGGGTTTAGCAGACGTGGCTTAACATGAATAGAATACGGGAGACAGAATAAAAGAGAGAAATAATTCTGAATTAAAACTACCAACTCCTGTCTTTTTTCTTAATCCTTCGACAAATGGGGTGCATGTCAAGATTGTTGGTAAAATCTGCAAGCAAAAATGTACGTCATTCCGACCGAAGGCCCACCTTTGGTGGGCCAAAGCGGAGGAATCTGCTTTGAAGGCAGATCTCTCCACTCGGCCTTGCGGCCTCGGTCGAGGTGACAAAAGGATGCTCGCTATTAACGATTGTGATAATAGGCAATAGAATAACCTGTCTTTACCTATAAATGTGACATGCACCCCGACAAACTCCCCTTCCAGAATTTGCTGGAAGCTGATTACAAAAAAGTGTAAAAGAGCTGTATTACAGAATAAATGACTGATTCTTGATTTAGTGAATTAGTGAATTGATTACTAATTAGTTTCTGTTGAGGATACCGGTTTTTGTCATTCCCGCACAGGCGGGAATCCCAGACTTTAGCAGAGTTCTTAGTTCGTTGTTCATTGTTAATCGATGAACTATGAACTATGAACAATTGACTAATCCGCTAATTAACTAATACTGCTTATGCAAATATCTTACAAAAATAAAGGATTGGAAAAGGCCTTAATCAGCTTCAATGCAGCGGCGTCTGTTGCAGTTGTAGCAACCTTTATTGCGTTGTTCGGCTTCACTAAGCCTTTGTTAGCTGCGATTTTTTTATACTACGTTCAGATCGGTTTACTTTTTGTATTCGTGGCTGAGAAGACGATTCGACGGTTTAATGCCGTTTCAAAATACGATTTCTGGCGGATCAACTGGCTGGAAGTGCCGCTTTTAGCCGCCCTTGCTATTGTTGTATCGGGAGCGGGAACATGGTCCGGCGAAACTGAGCCGGCAGCAGTTCGGCATTTCGCCGTGGGCGTCTATCTCGTGGTTCAGGTAGTCAGCAAGTTGTGCAGGACAAGTGTCAGCCTTGCGGCAAGCGGCAGAAATCCAACTCGAACGCTGATTATCAGCTTTGTGGTCTTGATCCTTTCCGGCTCGGCAGCTCTGTGTCTGCCGACAGCACAAAGCAGCAAACAAATTAGTTTTGTTGATGCGTTGTTCACAGCCACAAGCGCCACCTGTGTCACCGGCCTTGTCGTAAAAGATATCGGCAGGGACTTCAGCTTAACGGGGCAGGTCGTGATTCTGTCGCTGATTCAGCTCGGCGGTTTGGGAATAGTGCTCTTCGGAGCAGTTTTTGGGCTGCTGCTGGGTCAAGCGCTTAGCGTGCGAGAATCAGCCGCTATGCAGGACCTGCTCAGTGAGAACACCCTGGGCCGAATTGGTAAAATGATATTCTTTATTTTTATTGCAACCATATTGATTGAAGCTGCCGGTGCCGCGGGGCTTGTGCAAATGTGGGACGACGTCCCCGGCCGAGCTTTTAACCTCCACCAGCGATGGTACTACAGCATATTCCATTCCATCAGCTCATTTTGTAATGCAGGTTTCACTCTATTCCCTGACAACCTAATCAGCTATAACAGGTGCTGGGGCTTATATCTGGTCATTTGTCCACTTATCATTCTCGGCGGCCTCGGCTTTGGTGTGCTTTACGACTTAGGCAGCATTGCTCTCGATAAAATAGCACGACCATGCAAAAAGTTTTTCAATAAACGCTGCTCCGCCAAAGGCAAACCGCAAGCTCCCAAGAGATTATGGCTGCAATCAAAAATTGTTCTATGCGTTACCGCTTGCCTGATAATCATCGGCATGCTCGCCCTGTTTGTGTTCGAGAAATTAACCGGACAGGGTGAAGCGGCAAAGAATTTCGGTATTTTAGACGGACTTTTCCAATCAGTTACAGCCAGGACCGCCGGTTTCAATACGGTGAATATCGGTACACTGTCTGATGCCGGCAAATTTGTTTTGATTTTGCTTATGTTCATCGGCGGCTCTCCAGGCGGCACCGCGGGCGGAATAAAAACCGTTACGCTGGCCGTAGTAATAATGGCCGTCGTCGCCACTTTTCGCCGTCGGGACGACATTGAGGTATTCAGACGTTCCATTCGCATGACTATTGTTCGCAGGGCAATTGTTGTCACTGTACTTTTTGTTGTCGTCTTGTTTCTGGCGGTATTAGGCCTTAGCATCACCGAAACTTCAAACCGCTTCACCATGATGACGATCTTCTTCGAGACAGCTTCTGCTCTCGGAACGGTCGGTCTTTCAACAGGAATAACACCAGCTTTGACAGCGGCAGGCAAAATGATTATTATAATTGTGATGCTGATAGGCCGGCTCGGGCCGTTGACGTTATTAGCAGCTCTGACGTTTAATCTAAAACGTACTCGATATAATTATCCCGATGAGACGGTAATTGTTGGATAAATTCGTCGTGCGTATTGCGTGATGCGTCGTGCGTACTCCGCAATACGCAGCATGTTATACGTAAGACGTGATACGAGGAACGAATTATGAGGCGGTTTGTTGTAATTGGATTAGGCAGATTCGGACAAAAATTAGCCATAGCTCTATCATTGAGCGGCGCTGAGGTTATCGCCATTGACAGAGACAGAGAATTGGTAGAGCTTATTCGCGACCAGGTAAGCCATGCAGTTCGCCTCGACAGCACAGAAGAAGAGGCTCTAAAATCGCAGGGCATCGATAAGGTTGACGTGGCCGTTGTGGGCATCGGCCAGGGCACAGGACATGGATTCGAATCAGCCGTGCTGACGGTCGTAAATCTCAAACAGATGGGCGTAAAGCAAATTTACGCCAGGGCGGAAAGCCTTATCGCCGGCGAGGTTTTTTCCAAAATTGGCGCTACTGAGGTTATTTATCCTGAAATCGAGTCGGCTCAGAGATGGGCTTATAAGCTCATCGCACCGCAAATCGGGGAAAAAATAGATTTTGCACCGGGCTATAGCCTTGCCCGGATAATAGCACCACCCAGCTTCGACGGTAAAACGGTCAAGGATTTGCAATTACGGCAGAAATACAACGTGAACCTTGTTTTGATAAAACGAGCCGAAGACAGCAAAGCCGATGAAGATGAAAAAGACTCAATTATTAATGTTCCTATGCCCAGCACCATTATTTACAAGGATGATATTCTTATGGTCGTCGGCTCAGATGAAGACCTGGCCAGTCTGCCGCATGAATGACCAAGCACTTAAAAGACACTCTTTTAAGTCTTTCGGTATTTTCGCAGCAGCGCGAGCAGGTTCTGCATATCTTCCGGCAATGGGGCCTCGAACTTCACAACTTTGCCGGTCGTGGGGTGTTTAAATTCGATTGTATAGGCGTGTAAGGCACAACGGCTAATGATAGGGTCCTGTGCCCCAGTTGGGGCATCAGCCAACTGCCACTGATAGACGAGCTTTCCGCCATACATATCGTCGGCCACAATCGGGTGCTTTATGTATGATAGATGCACACGTATCTGGTGTGTTCGTCCGGTCTTGGGCTTGAGCTTGAGCAATGAAAAGCCGCGAAAAGATTCGATAACCTCGTAGAAGGTGATTGCCTCTTTGCCGGTTATCGGCCTGATTGCATACTTTTCTCTTATCTTCGGATGGATTCCAAGCGGAGCGCTTATACGATCAGAAACAAGCTCAGGCGTTCCGTGCACGATAGCAAGATAGATTTTTTCTATCGTACGGTTTTCAAATTGCTTGGCCACCTTCCACTGAGCTATATCGTTCCTCGTGACCACCATAACACCTGTTGTATCCTTATCGAGACGATGAACGATACCGGGGCGAAATTCGCCTAAGCCGGTTGATAGCTCATTTGAATAATGCACAAGCGCATTTACAAGAGTGCCATGAGTATTGCCGCGGGCTGGATGGACAATCATATCGGCTTTTTTGTTCAGAACAATTATATCTGAATCTTCATAAATAATATCCAGCGGGATATCTTCGGGCAGAATATCTTTGCTTGGCGGCTCCGGAAATGTCACTTCAATCCTGTCACCCGGATTTAATTTAAAACTGGCTTTGACAATTTTGTCGTTGACCCTGATATTGCCGCTTTTAATCGCATCCTGGATGAAGCGTCTGCTGCGGTCTTGAAATCGGCCGTGAAGGTACTTATCAAGCCTGCGTTCTTTGATTGAGTGTCCTACACGAAGCGTCCCGCCGATGGCGGACTGACTCCGCAGTCCTAGGGACTCCTTTCGGAGGACACCTTTCGGCGCTGTGGTATCCGGCGACTCGCACATTTTGCTTTGCATATGAACCCCACGTGAAACGTGGGGCTAAATATTTATCCGCCTTTGGCGGATTTAGCCTGCGGTTTCACCGCAGGTTTGGTTCGATATTTATGACGGGAACGTTACGAATTCTATTCGGGTCCGCCGGAAGGCGTCCTGCGGACTGAAGCGATTTCTTTACGCCGTCCGGCAGACTATTGATGTCAACGGGTTTTAATTCTATCTTCGGCTGTATAGCAGCCGGAGGTTTTGGTTTGGCAGATGGCATAAAGATAATCTTTGTCTTATAATCAGCCATTGTCACAAGGCGCTGCTTTGCAGCGGTTTTAGCTACTGTGCCTTCAAAATCGGGATTGGCCGCCACGTCTTGATATATCTGCCGGGCAGCCTCAAAATTGCCCAGCTCTTCCTCACATAGTCCCAGGCCGAATTTTGCCTCTGCCATCAGTGAAGGATCGGAACCAGCTTTTTTAATTGCTTCATTGTAGCTGTCTTTCGCCAGACTTATCTGAGCTGCAAAATCCTGCTCATTTACCGGGCCGAGTCGGTAATGTAACTCGGCTCGCAGAGCTTCCGCTCGTTTAATAAGCGCAAAAGCGGACATCCGGCTGTCTTTTACAGTTTGAGCAAAATTCGCCAGACTATTGGCCGGCTGCAGCAGTATGTATGAAAGGTCTTTACCCTGGGCTTGAGAGCTCATAATTTGCGCCCTGCCGCCTAACAACTGGCTCAAATAACCTGTAAACTCGAGCTGTCTTTTGATAGTGACTTTTCTGTTTTGATTTCTCCAGACGGACAGAATACCGGCCACAACAACAACCAACAATAAGCTGATAATTGTTATGCGATTTTCTTTGATCCATTCTGGAAAATTTGACATCCACTCGGCTAATTCATTTGTTTTAAGCTCATGTCTATGCCCAGATTTCATTATATTCTCCGTTTTTTATTCTGGTTCCCTTTTATCCTTATTTATCATTTATCATTGTTCCACTATACAACCAGGTCCGCATTTTATCAAAATTTCTTTAGCCTTGCAATGAAGATATTCAACTATTAAAATCTTATTCAATAAATAATCGAAAGGGTGTAGATGTTCATAATAAAAACAAGGGCAAAAGGGCAAAAAAAGAATACAGAATATAGAAGACAGAAGACGGAAGACAGAAGGCAGAATTTCCGTTCTCCGTCCTCTGTCCTCTGTTTTCCGGCTTTTGTCTTCTGTCTTCTGCTTTTAGCTGACTCTCTTTGTGAATCCGCTCAGCAGGTGGGAAAAAATGCTGCGCCAGATACGGCCCCACCCAGCAAAAGCTCTGCAAAAGACCTTTGGGATCCAGCCAAATATATAAGCATTGATGAGATTACTCCTGGGATGAAGGCATATTGTCTTACCTGTTACAGCGGCACCAAAATCGAGAAGTTCGATTTGGATGTTATAAGTGTGGTGCACAATATTGAGCCGGGTCGAGATGCGATTTTGGTTCAAGGCACAGATAAGCGTTTTATTTACACAGGTCCCGTAGCCGGGTGCAGCGGCTCGCCGGTCTATATTGAAGGCCGGCTGGCCGGGGCGATGTCTTTCGCCTGGACACTCAGCAAAGACCCGCTTTACGGCGTTACGCCGATTAAAGAAATGCTCAAAGTAGGCAGTGCCAACGATTTGAAATCCAACAAAATGGGATTTGCGCTCGATTTTTCCAAGCCGATCGATTTTGCTGAAATTAACTCGATGCTCAATTCTCGACGCTCGATTCTCGTCGAGCATTCAGCATCCAGCATCCAGCATCCAGCATCCAGCTCCGCAGGACACCTTTCGGCGCTGGGATGGCTGCCGTGCCCGTTAATTATTTCCGGCCTGCCGCCTGATGCCTGTAAACAATTCGAGGCCTTGCTTGAGCCTTACGGGCTTATGGCTGTTTCGGGCATTGGAGGCAATTCGGATGCCAACAATACTCAAAAGGTGCAGCTAACCCCGGGTGCAGTTCTTACGGTGCCGTTAGTCGATGGTGATATAACATCGACTGTGCTTGGGACCGTCACTGAGATTGTGGGAGATAAGGTCTATGGTTTTGGCCACAGCCTGCTTGGTTATGGAGCGATAGATTTGCCAATGGCCACCGGCCAAGTGCATACCATTGTATCAAATCTGGCTCGTTCTTTTAAGCTCGGTAGCAGCATGGAAATAGTCGGCGCCTTGACAACCGACGAACCAACAGCGATTTTCGGGCAAATCGGTGCAACGCCGCAGATGATACCGCTGACGATAAAAGTGAGCCGTTTTAACACACAAGAGCAGCCAGGCCGATTGTCTGGACGGGAGCAAAGCCGATTTCGACGGGATGCAAGTTTTAACTGCCGGCTCGCCAACAATCGATTGCTTACTCCTGAGCTGCTCCATGCAACCGTGTCTGGAGCAGTTATGTCCCTCGGCAGCTTTCCGCCGGACCATACGATTGAATACAAGGTAAGTATCGGCCTGAAAGACAAATCCCAACAAATAGGGATCAATTTTGAAAATATATCCACAGGACTATCTACGGCTGAAATGATAGCCGAAAGTAAAGGTTCCGTGCTTCTGCTAATGAACAATCCCTTTGAGGAAGTTGATATAACATCACTTGATTTCGATATCCGCATCCTGCCGAAAAACATCGCCTCTTATATATGGTCGGTCGATTTGTCTGATTCGAGTATTAAGCCTGGGCATCAAATCCAGGTGGACGTCGTTCTCGAATCGTACCTCTCAGAAAAGAAAAAATATCAGTTCAGCCTGAAAATACCCGAAGGTCTCAATCCCGGGAAATACGAATTGATTGTATTAGGCTCGTCCGAATATGAACAGCATCTGCGGAAAACCGTCCCGTATAGATTTATCGCGTATGATATGACGAGTCTGATTGAGGCATTGAACGATGTTTTAAGCATCAATAGAGATAAATTGTACTGCCTTTTAGTTTTACCGCCCAGCGGCATAGCAGTAGAAAGGTCTGAGCTTCCTGATTTGCCGGCGACAAAAACGCTTGTCATGCAGGATGATATAAGAGCATTAAGAATCCAGCCCTATCCACAATGGCTCGAAAAAAGTGTAAGAACAGGCACAATCGTAGCCGATAGAAAAAGTATGCGTATAACGGTAGAGAAATAGTGTGACAGAATCCAATTAGATAAAGTGCCTAAAGTGAGCTAAAGTGCCTAAAGTGAGCTAAAGTGCCTAAAGCAAGCTAAGATTATATTTCGTAACTTTAGGCACTTTAGTCACTCTAAATTTTAGGCACTTCTGGGAGTTATTATGACACATAAAAGAATTTTTGTGATTTGTGCACTTGCAAGCTGCATATTACCTATGTTTTTTGTTACTCAGAGCCGAGCGGTCACAACAAAAATTATACACCACAAAAGCGGTGCTGATTTACTAAAGGGCAAAACCGAAAACATTGTCATTGACCTTCGGGGGATTATTCAGCTTGGATATGCCTCGCAAGTTCTGGTTGAGAAGCTCGAGAATGTCTGGTCGATAAACAGCATCGTTATAAGCGGCGGCATAATTTACATCGGCACAAGTCCCAACGGAGGCATTTATAAATACAGCATCGGGCAATTGACAAAGGTATATCCTCTGCAAAGTGATCAAAAGCCCGAGAAAAATCCCACAATAGAAGATCCTCCCAGTCCACAGGACCCCTTCCGGGGGGAAGAACCGGATGCCGAGCAGGATAATGAGCCTGCCACCGACAGCACCGAAAGGTGTCCTGCGGAGATTGAAAGTACAGACGAGATCAACGATGCAAACGAGGTTAAGCCTGTCCCGAGTGCAGCCGAGGGGGAAGAACGGCATCTGTCAAATGAGCATATTTTTGCGATGGCTACCGATGTTTCTGGCAGGCTGCTGGCAGGTATAAGTGGTAAAGAATGCAGACTGTGTCGGCTTGAAGGAAACAAGCTGGAAACGATTTTTGAGCCCAGGACGACCAGGCTGAAAGCCTGGACCGGATCAGACCCGCCGCTCCGCAGGACACCTTTCGGCGCTGCGGATGACACCAGATATATCTTCGCCATAGCTACCGATAATGTAGGTAATATTTATTTAGGTACGGGGCCGAAGGGCAATGTGTATCAGCTCGACTCTCTGGGCAGAGAGGCACAAATTATTTATACCAGTCGAGACAAAAACATCCTTTCGTTAGCCACTGCAAAAGATGGTTCAATTTATGCCGGCAGCGACGGCCGAGGACTGGTATATAAAATAAATCCACGCACTAAAACAGCGACGGTTTTGTATGACAGTGAGCAGCCTGAGATTACAGCGCTGCTGTCGGCATCGACTTTGACTTCTGCAGATACATATTTATACGCGGCGGCAACATCGGCCCAGGCCGTCCAGGCTGAAACAAGTTTTGCAGCGGAATCGTTTGTGGCGGGTCGGCCTGAGGTGCCCTCGCAAAAGCGGGAAGACTCCGTCAATCCCGATGTATCGGGACGTAAGCTGCAAATAGCAAATATAAAAAGACGAGCAGTTGATGAATCAGCCGGCAAAAAGATGCCACCCCGCCAGGCAGCCAAATCTGATAAAACCAGCGTTATACACAAAATAAACAAAGAGGGTTTTGTAACCGATGTATTCAGCGAGACAGCGGTTTTCTTCTGCTTGGCCGAACAAGATTCAAAGCTGCTTGTAGGAACGGGAAACTCCGCTCAACTTTTTACCATCGACCCGGCGACGGAGCAGCAGGCAATTGTTTATGAGGACGAGCAGGCATCACAGATAACATCGATAGCCGTGGCCGATGGTGTTGTGTATCTTGGGACCGCAAATCCTCCAAAGCTGATAAAGCTAAACAAAACTTTTGCTGCGGATGGTACCTACATTTCCGACCTGATTGACGCCGGTCAGCCTGCCAGGTGGGGCAAGCTGCAAATTGAGGCCGACATCCCGCAGGGATGCAAGGTTTTGATAGCATCCCGCAGCGGTAACGTTGAAGACGTGAACGACCCAACTTTTTCGGATTGGACTGAGCCGATAGAGATAAATGAGCCGGTACAACTGTCTTGTCCAATCGGCAGATTCTGCCAATATAAACTTATCCTGAAAAGCGAAGACGGTCTTAAAACTCCCATTATAAGGGAAATTGCAGTTGCCAGCACCGTGCCGAATCTGGCTCCGAAGGTTGAATCCGTCAATGTCAGCCGGGTTGAGCCTACCAATAAAATCCTTCCCGGAGGATTCAAAATTACCTATAAGGCAAAGGACGACAACAGTGACAAGCTGATCTACAAGATAGACCTTAGAAAAATCGGCAGAACTAACTGGATTGAGCTTGAAGACGAGCACGAAGCAGATAGCTTCGACTGGGACGGAAGGACCGTTGAAGATGGCCGGTATGAGCTCAGAGTAACCGCAAGCGATGAAAGAAGCAATAATGCGGCAACCAAACTGACGGACAGCAGAATAAGCGATCCGGTGATAATCGATAATACCGGGCCGGTCATCGGTGAAAACTCTATTACAAAAACCGACAGCACAATAACATTAAAGCTGCTGGTGCATGACGAGCTAAGCATAATCGGCGAGGTGCAATACACCGTTGACAGCAATGCAGAATGGAAAGGCTCCATTCCTGACGACCTGGTTTATGATACTACAGATGAGAGCTTCACAATTGTAGTAGAAGATTTGAAAGCCGGTGAGCATATCCTCACCGTCAAAGTCAAAGACGACGTTGATAATACAACGTATAAAACTTTCGATCTGCCGGGAAAATAAGGATTTGAGGGATTTTATTATTGTGCGCTACATCGAGCTTGAAAAGATCGCTGAGACGGTCGAATCCCTTTGTATAGCAGCTAATTACGAGCTGCCTGAGGACGTTTTAGCTGCTCTGGAAAAAGCCGCACGTAAAGAATCCAATCCCCGTGCAGCAAAAATATTAAATCAGCTCATTGAAAATGCCCGCATGGCTTCGGCTGAACAAATACCATTGTGTCAGGACACAGGCCTGGCGATAGTGTTTGTCGAGCAGGGAGCGGATGTCGTTTTCAAATCTTCCGTCCGCCGAAAGGTGTCCTGCGGAGGGAAAGACTGCGCCACCCCACTCGACGCTATCAATGCAGGCGTCAAGGCCGGTTACGAGAAAGGATACCTGCGAAAAAGCGTTGTTGCAGAACCTTTGAATAAACGTGAAAATACCAGCTCTAATACGCCTGCTGTAATTCATTATACAATTGTACCCGGCGATAAGTTAAAGTTGACCGTCATGGCCAAGGGCGGCGGATGTGAGAACAAAAGCCAGTTCAGGATGTTTAAACCCACCGCGGAAAGAAACCAGATTATTGACTGGGTCGTCGATGCTGTAAAAACGGCTGGGGCGGATGCCTGTCCTCCATTTATTGTGGGAGTGGGCATTGGCGGCGATTTTGAATTAAGCTGCCTGCTGAGCAAAAAGGCGCTGCTGCGAAATCTGGCTTCACACAATCCCAGCGAGTTTTACGCTGCGATTGAGGCGGATTTGCTTTCGAGGATTAACGCACTTGGCTTGGGGCCGCAGGGACTCGGCGGTGATACTACCGCCTTGGCGGCTGCAGTTGAAATGGCACCCTGCCACATTGCCTCACTGCCGGTAGCAGTGAATATCGAATGCCACAGTCACAGGCACAAAACGGCAGTTATTTGATTATATGACATTCAACGAATTATTAGCGTTGGCATCTTCCGTCGATCACCCAAATATTTGCATTGATTCACGGCTCGTCAAAGACGGCGATATATTTGTAGCTATCAAAGGCGCCAACTGTGACGGCCATGACTTCATCGACCAGGCCATCGCCAAAGGCGCAAAATACATAGTTTGCCAGAAGAAAAAACGAGGGACGAGAGACGACGGACGATGGACGATGTTTAGCCGTCACCCCTGTGGTGACGGTATCCAGCATCAAGCATCGAGTATCGAGATTATCGACGTGAAAAATTCCGCAGAAGCGGCAGCCCTTCTGGCACAGGCAAGGGCTGGTAATCCGGCTTCGCTACTAATCAATCTCGCCGTCACCGGCACAAACGGCAAAACTACTACGGCTTATTTGGTTCGGTCGATAATACAAACGGCCGGCAAAAAGTGCGGCCTAATCGGCACCGTTGAATACGACACAGGCCGTAGCATCTGCCAGGCTTCAATGACAACACCGGATTGCCTGGAAATTGCACGCATCCAGCAGGAAATGATTAAAGCCGGCTGCGAATATATGGTCATCGAGGCCAGCAGCCATGCCCTGTCACAGAATCGCCTGGCTGGGATAAATTTTACAGCAGCAGCTTTTACCAACCTCACCGGCGACCACCTGGACTATCACAAGACCACAGAAGATTATTTGGCCGCCAAGACGAAACTTTTTTCCGCCCTTTTGCCTGATGCGGTTGCGGTATTGAACAAGCAATCACCCCAGGCTGAGCATATTGCCAAAAATACAAAGGCCAAAATCTTATGGTATGCTATCGATGAACCAGCGGATATTACTGCTCACACCGAATCGACGGACATAAATGGAACGGTTTTCACTTTAGAGTATGCAGACGAATCGTCACTCGTCACTCGTCACTCGTCACTCGTAAAGACTCCTTTATTGGGTCTTCATAATGTCAGCAATCACCTTGCAGCAGCGGGATTGTGCCTTGCATCCGGCATGGATTTGGAAACGATAGCAGCAGGCCTTTCGGTCCTGCAGGGCGTGCCTGGCCGATTGGAAAAAGTCGATTGTTCAGGAGTCGGGGGTCGGGGGTCGGGGGTCAGGGAACGAGCAGCGAGCGACGAGCGACAAGCGATTCATCCTTCGCAGTGCTACGGAGAATGGACGAGTCACGTGTTAATTGATTATGCCCATACTGATGATGCCTTGAAAAACGTCCTGACGACACTGAAACCTTTGTGCAAAGGCAGATTGATAGTCGTTTTTGGCTGCGGCGGCGACAGGGACAGAACCAAACGTCCTCGAATGGCCAAAGTCGCCGAGGAATTAGCAGACATTGTAATCGTCACCAGTGACAATCCGCGAACAGAAAAACCCGGAGGCATCATTAATGAAATAGTTACAGGTTTTGAAAAAGGGCCTGCGGTACCGCATACGGAATTACGAGCGACGAGCGACGAGCGACGAGCGACGAAAATAATTGAGCCGGATAGAAGAAAGGCCATCGAGTTAGCCATAAGAACTGCCGGCAAGGATGATATTGTGCTTATCGCCGGCAAAGGCCATGAAAACTACCAAATAATCGGAACCCAGAAATTCAATTTCAGCGACAAATTAGTGGTTCTTGATTATCTTAAAACACGAAACAGGTGAGTTATGCTTTGGCAACTATTCACTGACAGGTTTACCAGTGAATAATTTAGATCCGTCCATCTTAGTGACCCAACCGATACTTTTTAGATGAGTAAATAGGCGATCCCAAAGTCCCAATCTATTTTTGTTGTCATTGGAAGAGTCCATTTTGGCAAAAAGGTCTGCAGATTTCTTTGGGAGTGGGTACCGACCTGCCCAAACTACATACTGCTCCAAATCAATCAGCAGAGACCTTTCTTCATTTGAAATATAAACCGCAGATAAGTCGGCAAGATCTAGCAAGTCCTCCATATGGTGAGTTGTCAAATCTTTTTCGATCTTGCCAAGCGAACCTCCTGAACCACGTTGTTCTACTGCAATCCCTTTCAGCAAGTTCTCGAAAGAGAGCCCTAAAAGTAACTTGTAGACGGGGATCATGAATTGAAAATCGCCTTCCGGGCTATTTATATCAGCCTTATAATGCTTCCAATAGTCAATCTCCTCAGCCGCACGCTTGAGTCATAAAGCGCTCATAAGCCACGAACCTGGACTCTGCAAACCACAGTTAAAGAGTAAGTCTTTCAGAGATTCATCCATAAATCAATCCAAACGGATGGTCCTATCTGGAAACCTACATTGTATTATATAAAACCCCGTATTTCTGTAAACATAACGTAATTTTGCGGAAGCTTGAGATTTAAGCATGAACTTCCAAATAGGTTGAAAAGCTATAAGTCTTTGGGTCGTGCAGGCATTCTTACTGCCTACCTTTCGGTTGAAAAGTGATAGCATCTCTTGATTGGGACCCCACCTTGCGGGAACCCTACGCATAGGCTAATTTTTTCACTTCTTTTTTTATTCGATGTGAGAGCCTGTCTGTCTCCACGTCCAAATCGTAATCTATTTGAAGGCCGAGCCAAAACTGCGGCGAATTGCCAAAATACCGGGCTAAACGGAGAGCCGTATCTGCTGTTATGCTCCTTTTGCCATGAATAATCTCGTTTATTCTTCGAGCAGACACTCCTAAGTCTCGACCAAGCTGATTTTGGCTTATATTCAGAGGCTTTAAGAATTCTTCAAGAAGAATCTCTCCAGGATGCAGTGGAGGTATTTTATTATTTCTCATTTTCTTACCTCAATGATAATCTGTAATTTCTACGTCAAGGGCATTATTATCTATCCATCTAAAGCAAATTCGCCATTGATCATTAATATGAATACTATATTGCCCTTTTCTTTTACCGGACAGCATTTCCAACCTGTTAGCTGGCGGAACTTTCAAATCACTTAATGTGTAACTACGGTCGATCATACGCAGTTTTCTAAAAGCTACCTTTTGAATATCAGAAGGCAGCTTTCTGGAATATCGCCGGCAAAAAATCTTTTGCGTTTCTTTACACTTGAAGGTTTTAATCATAAATCAAATAGATTATATAACACATAACGTTATAGGTCAAGTTTTATTTTTTGAAAATCCGTTTTATTTTGTGTCTAAATTCTCGTATAATTCTTCCGTTAAACCTACCCAAATTTGACCATCCTAACCGAGCAACAGAGCAGGTGCTTAGAGAATCAGGATATGAAGAATTGAGAATTAAATTTTTCTTCATTCTAAATTCTCAATTCTTAATTCAAAATTGAACAGATCAGGCTTTAGAAACTATAGCACAGGGCTACGTATATATTTGTTTATATTGCTAAAGTCAAAGCCTAATGGCAATGGTAGTTTATTGTTATCAGTTCATTGTTTATCGACGAACAAAGAACTATGAGGGCTGTTCACTTGAACATTTTATGAGCATTTTATCAGCATCAATATTAACCTCAAAGCTGATTTCTGAATGATTTGTTAAGTGACTATTCGGAGTGTATCAATTATAATTGCAGCAATCTAAAGAATAATGTGGTGTTAAGCCCCACATATAAATTTTCAGAAGTATTCAAGGAGATGAACACTATGAGCACTATTTTATACATCAAAGCCTCGCCGCTTGGTAGTCTTTCTCACTCAATTGCGGCAGCCGACGCGTTTATTGAATCGTATCGCCAAAGCCATTCCGGCGATGAAATCAAAACCATCGACATTTTTCAGGAAGAGCTGCCGGCGTTTGATTTGCCGGCGGCAGCCGCAAAATACAAAATAATGCATTCCAAAGAGCATACACAAAAAGACCGCCAAATCTGGCAGGGGATTGTTTCTGTAATAGAAAAGTTCAAGGCAGCGGACAAATATGTTTTCGCGGTGCCGATGTGGAATTTTTCGATTCCTTACCGGCTGAAACAATATATAGACGTCATTGTTCAGCCCGGTTTAACTTTCACCGCCAAAAAAGACGGCAGCTATGAGGGATTGGTAAAAAATAAGCTGGTCTTTATTGCATACGCGCGTGGCGGGCAGTACTCATCGGAAGCCGGCAAAGCTTTTGATATGCAAAAGAGCTATCTTGAGCTTATTTTGGGCTTTATGGGTTTGTCTGATATTCGCTCCGTAATTGTTGAGCCGACCCTCGCCGGCGGCGCCGACGTTGCGAAACAAAAACAGGCGGAAGCCATTGAGAAAGCTAAGCGAATTGCGAAGACGTTTTGAGCTTTTCTTTAGGCCTTCGTTGACCCCGTTAGAGAAAGCCTCTCCAGATACATCAGGATTAGAGAACTTAATTCTCTAACGGGGTTGATGCACTGGATGTTTGCTTTTGATGGCCACCAGCCAAGTCTCCGGACAGCTTTGCTATATCCTTCGCTACAATCTCTGCTATGATTTGCTGCTGGTTTAACAGCAGTATTGCCGGCTGTGTAACAGCCGAATAGAATTGAGTGGGGCTTTCATCCTTCGCAGTCCTCCGCAGGACACCTTTCGGCGCTAAGGGACGGAGAATGAATACTCCGCTGCTTTTCTCGTTCTTTTCCTGTCTCGCTCCGGCACGCTCCGCCGTGATGAGTCGGCTTGGAGGTATACTTTTTGGGCCGGGAGATTTTCTTTTTGTAGAGGATATTTTTCGCTGCTCTGCCAAGATCTGCTCGGCTAAGTTAAATCTCGGTATGTCGCTTGCCTGCTGTTTTGTGTCTGTTTGTTCTGCCGGGGTTTCCCGAGCCGGTCGAGTGTTGTAGGGCGGTATTATATCGCCTGCTCGAAGAACGCCGTCATCATTTTGTTTATTGCTGTTGGCCATATTCACCACGTGCAGGTCCTATCCCGTTAGAAATTCATTCTCTATAAGATTTTTCGTTAGATCGGTATTTCTAACGGGACCTATAGAAAATTGTGTGAACTCACCCGGATTAAATTGCTCTATCAGTGAGTTAATATCATCAATGCTTACTGCCTTAACGGCCTGAACGTCGTATTCAATGGTACAATATTCTTTTAAATAAATCCAGTTAAAACCGAGGTCAAGGAGACGACCCATCGGCAGCTCATTTTTAATCACCAATGCGCTGAGGACTTTATTTTTGGCCTTTCTCAATTCATCTTCCGTTACGCCGTTTTCAGATAAGCTTTGGAAGATAATCCTGACGATGTCCAGAACCTTGGAGACGTTTTTGCTGCTGCACCTGATATAACTATACAGCGCCCCTGTGCCGTCCATAGGGCTATATTGCATCGTGGCTGCTTCTGCCAACGCCTTATCCACTAATTCCCAGAAGAATCTTGAGCCGACGTTGTCGCCGACAATAACCGTCAAGAGCGAGGCTGCGAACCTTAGCGGATCCTGAAAGGACACGCACGGGCCTATCAGGCATATATGCTCGCAGGCCAGATTGGATTTTTCAATCCTTTCTTTCTTTTTGCTGCCGCCAAAGTGCTCTAACTTTCTGGAAGCAGTTTGTCCCTGCCACCTGAAACAGGCCTCTTCCATGGTCCGGCAGATTTGTTCCCAGTTGAAGTTGCCGGTACAGGTGAACATCATATTGTCCGGTGTATAACGCCTTATAAAATAGTCCCGCATCTTCTCGACTGTGAGACCGTCTATACTTTTTTCGCTGCCGAGAATACTGTTGCCGCATGGATGTCTATCGAAGTGCAGACTTCTGCATCTATCCACGACGTCAAAGCTGGGCGTATCCTTGTACATTGCTATTTCTTCTTTGATGACATTTTTCTCGATATTGAAATCTGTATCTCTAAGGGCCGGCCTCATCAATTCGATCCATAGCTTTGTGACTTCTATGACGTACTCTGGCAAAACGGCTGCGTAGTAAACAGTATTTTCCTCGCCGGTAAAGGCGTTGAACTGCGCCCCCGTATTGTCGAATGCCTTATTGACTTCAAACGCGTTTAACTTTTCAGTACCTTTAAACAGCATGTGCTCCAGAAAGTGTGAAACTCCGTTTATTTGCCCGGTCTCATCTCGAGAGCCGGTTCTAACGAAGAAACCAACCGCAGCCGATTTAGCGGATGGATTAACCTCTCCAATTAAATCCAGACCATTCGATAATCTTTTTCCCTTAAATTCCATACTTTTGTCACTTGATTGTTAATTCCTTTGGGCCGATTGTAACAATCGTGAAATCCTTGAATTTATTGGAGCCGAGAAAATCCAAAACTGAATCGACGTTAGTTGTCTCTATCTTGTTTTTAATTTCATCCAGGCTCCGCACTCTGCCTAACATATAGTAATCGCTTCCAATTGAGCCGGCCCGGCTGCCGGACGATTCGCTGTGCAGAATTAAAGAGCTTTTTAAGCCGACTTTAGCCCTGTTAATTTCTTCTTCGCTGATTCCAGAGCTTAGCTGGTTAAATTCGCCGATGACACATTCGAGCGTTTCCTGAGCCTTATCCGGTGTTGTGCCAGCGTAGCACATTATGCCGGCCGCTTCTTTTAAGCCATGATAGCGTGCCCCGATTGCATAGCATAAGCCTCTTTTTTCTCTTACCTCTGTGAACAATCTTGCGCTCATTCCGCCGGAAAGAGCCGACACAGCCGTCATCACATTATAGTAGTTGTCGTCAGTCGGCTTAACTGTCTCTGTCATCAGGCCGATATGCACTTGCGCACAATCTTCATTTATATGTGTATAACCGCCGGCTTTTAGACCCAATGTAACCGGCTCAAGGGCTTTTTGCTGGTTCGCCTCAAACAGCTTCTCCATCTGCCGACAAATCGCATCAAAATCATATTTGCCTGCAATCGAAAAAATTGTCTGCGAAAGATTTAAATTATCCTTTACAATTTCCCGGGTTTTGTCTGCGGTCAATTTCTTTAGCTCATCAATATTGCCGGCAGTGCTGCGTCCGAGCGGATGTGGATAAAACTTTTCTCGCAGCTTAAACTTAACTTTTTGCCGCGGCTCATCATCTAAAGCATGCACCTCATCAATTGCTAATTGCCTGGCCAATTCGAACTGGTCTTCTTCCAGACGCGGCTGCCGTATAATATCAGCGTACAAGTCCAGGGCTTTTGTTAAATTGTCGGCTTCCAGGGCTGCTCCAATGGTTATATGGGAGCTGCCGACCGACTCATCACGGTGCAGGCCAAGGCCATCAAGGGCGTCGCCTAATTGTCTGCTGTTTCTATAACCGGCGCCTCTGAAGATCCAATCTGTGATGACGTTTGCTGCGCCACAACAGCCTTCGGCAAGCACAGCGGCTCCGGCCGGCAGCATAAAATCAAACGCTACTGATTTGACGGCCTCCATAGGTTCGCCGAGAAGAACCACCCCGTTTTTCAATGTGTGTTTGTCAAGTTTTTCTGCCATCGTCATTTCTCTTGTGAAACAATAAAAATGAAATGTGAATTCTACTAATAGACATGAATATTTGCAATTACAGAATGTAAAAAGAAAATGCAGCCAAGACCCTGCGTATATCGGGCATGATTGGTTGTTGCCGAAAACCGTCGCCGTACCGGCGACCGCTAAACAGATTTATTGCTGGGTTCACATAAATTACGCTACGGCAGCAGTTTCCTCCTGCCGGCCGAACTGGTCGAACCTGACGCTTATCTTCTTACTTACTCCCTGGGTTTGCATAGTTATGCCGAATAGCTCATCAGCAACGCTCATCGTGCGCTTGGAGTGAGTAATTACGATGAACTGAGTATCTTTTTGAAATTCCCGCAGCAGAATATTGAAACGTTCATTATTTGCCTCGTCCAGCGCCGCGTCGATTTCATCGAGGAAACAAAATGGAGAAGGCTTTGTCTTAAAAACCGAAAATAAAAGTGCAATCGCTGTCATTGATTTCTCACCGCCGCTAAGCAAAGATATGCTCCTTGTCTCTTTGCCGGGAGGTTTTGCAATAATTTCTATCCCAGCTTCAAGCGGGTCCGATTCTCCGCTTTGGCCGGTTCCCGGCTGAATCAGGGATTCAAGCACTATATCAGCCTTACCTCCGCCAAAGAGCTTACGGAAAATCTGCTGGAAGTGACCTCTGATTTGCTCAAAAGTCTCGATGAATTTCTCCCGGCTCTTTTTGTTAAGCCGATTTATTAGCTGCTGAAGCTGAGCTTTGCTTGAGTTCAAATCGTCAACCTGGCTGCTCAAAAATTTATGCCTTTGGTCAAGATTATCCTGCTCAGCGATGGCGTCCATATTTACGTTGCCAAGCCGTTCGATTTTGCCGCGTAGCTCGGCTATCTCTTCCCGAACCTTATCCCAATCGACGTCCCTGTCCGTATAATTTTTGTATGCCTCGACAAGGTTAATCTGCAGCTCCTCCTGGACCCTGTCAATTAAGTTCTGTTTTTTTACCTCCAATTGGCCCAGCTCTATTTTAAGCTCCCCTATGACGGACTCGAATTTGCCTTTTTCGGACCGCTTAAGCAGCAGAGTTTCCTCTATTTGTTTTTTCTCGCTGAGCAGCTTTTCTATCTGTTGATATAAAAGCTGATTGTTTTTCTGGTTCTGCTCCTTCTCGACGAAAAGTTCCGATACAGCCGCTTCGCTGCCAAGGATGTCTCTTTGAGCCTGCTGCCATTGCTCGCTGCAGCTTTTAATTTCATTCTGTGCCGTTTCTGCAGCCGAACGGTTTGACCGCACCTGGCTTTCCAGGTTCATTATTATCTGTTTCAAAGCCCGGCTCTGCTCGGCAGCTTGTCCCAAAGCCACCTTAAGGTCGGTAAGCAGGGTCATCTGCCTCTGCTGCATCTCTTTTTGTTCGCTGAACTTTGTCTCAAGCTCTTTTATGCGTTCCGTGCGCTGCTTATTAACAGCCTCAAGCTCCTGCAATTTCTGCTGTGAGTCATACTCTTTTTGCACCGATTGGGCGATCTGAGCCTCCAGCAGGTCGATCTCCCCGGCTATCAAAGGCTGCTCTTTTTTGAGCCGATTTATATCCTGCTCGCAAACGGTCAGCTTTGAGGTTATGTGCATCTTTTCGGTATTGGCTTCATAGACGGCGGTTCGCAGGTCCTTGCAAAGCTTGTCTAAATGTGAGTTTTCCCGATTTTTCTTATCAATTTCCTCTTCGAGCATCGTGATTTCGGATTGTATTTTTGCGATACTTTGTTCCAATTGGCGCAGCCGGCTCTTGCGAGATATCAGCCCGGCCGGCTTGCTCATCGGCCCAAGCTTCACGGTGCCATCGTTGCTTACGGATTCACCTTTTAAAGTGACAAACGTATAATCACTGCCGTTTTCGTTCGCCATCTCAATCGCGTTCGCAATCGAATCAACCAGTATCACTTTGCCCAGCAGTTTCCAGACTAAAGGTGCATATTTACTCTCGGCATTAACAAATTCAGCAAGACGACCCTTGACGCCTGACCGGCTTGAAAAGTCTTTCTGATCTGAAAAAGGCTCTATTTTGTCCATGCAGATAAAGCTCACTCTGCCTTCGAGCTTCTCAATGGTTTCGGTATCAGCAAGCAGTCTGTTTGTGTTATCAACTACCAGGGCGTCGGTCTTGCCTTCGAGAGCGGCCTCGACCGCGTTGGCGTACTGCAAATCAGCTTTTATTATTTCAGCCAGCAAGCCTTCGATATAATCTAATTTATCAACGGTTTTATTCTGCAGGATGCTTTTAACCCCGCTGTTTAGGCCCTCGTATTTTTTTTCCATATCTTCCAATACGGCCAGCTCGCTGCACAATGCGCTGCGTGCCTCTTTGGTATGGGCCAATCGCTTATTATCTGCTTCGGTAAGGCTGGTAATTTCTTCTGCTCTTGTGCGTTTGGAATCCAGACTCCGATGCAGCTCACTCAGCACTTTTTCGATGTCCTCCAGGCGGGCTTTGCATTGTGCTTTTTCAGCAAAGAGTTTTTCAAGCTCGGCATTGGCGGTTTCCGCTCTGCCTGCAAGGCGGTCCTTCTGGTTAGACAAATTATTGCGATAGACTGAAATGCTTTGAATTTCATTGTGCAGTTGTGCGGTTCTGCGAACCATATCTATAATACCTGACTTATTGTCTTCCAAATCTGCCTCGAGCGAGGCACAGTCCGCATTAATCTGCTGGATTGCTTTTTGGGTCTGCTCGACGGAGCTGCTTTTTTCCTGCAGCATTTTTTCGCAGTCGGCCTGCTCCTGTTTGTGACCAGACAAATTTTCCTGAAGAATCCTTTCCTGCTCCTGTATTTTTTCGATACGCAGGCCGGCGTTTTCTTTCCTTTGCTGGAGTTCTGTTATTCTGGTTCGCAGGAACTCGATACGCTGAAGAAGCTGCTCAATTTTGCTCTGGATAGAGACCAGAAGGTTGTCGGTATGGTTCAGCTTATGCTCGATTTCGATTTTTTCTTCTCCCATCTTACTGAGCAGAGCATCGTCTTTTGCCACTTCTACATCCACCTGCTGCAGCTGCTGCTCAATATGGTCGAGGGAATTTGCCTTCTCTGTAAGCTGGGTTTGGTTTCTGGCGTATTCAGCCAGCCAATAATTGACCTGCAGCTCTTTGAGTCTTTGGCTGTATTGTAAGTAATTTCGTGCTTTGGCAGCCTGAATCTTTATGCTTCGCAATTCTCTGGTGACTTCGCTTAAAATATCCACAAGCCGCAGCAGATTTTGCTCGGTGCGTTCAAGTTTGCGAATCGCTTCTTTCTTATGCGCTTTATATTTGCTTATGCCCGCTGCTTCTTCAAAGAGGGCTCTTCTGTCTATCTTCGAGCCGCTTAACAATTGCTCGACCTGTCCCTGCTCGATAATCGAATAGGCTTTTGTACCGAGGCCGGTGTCCATGAATAGCTCTCGTAAGTCTTTTAACCGGCAGATGTTGTTGTTTATTCGGTATTCGCTTTCACCATTTTTGTATATTCTGCGGCTTATTTGTATTTCGTCAGAAGCGAGCGGTAATTTGCCTGTTATGCTTCCATCGGGATTTGAAATAAACAAATTGACTTCGGCTGCCGCCTGCGGCTTACGGCTGCTGCTGCCGCCGAATATCACATCGGCCATCTGGTCGCTCCGAAGGCTTTTGACGCTTTGCTCTCCGAGCACCCATTTTACCGCATCGACAACGTTGCTTTTGCCGCAGCCGTTGGGTCCTACGACAGCGGTTATTGATGATCTGAAATTAAAATCTGTTTTGTCTGCGAAGCTTTTGAATCCATCAAGAACGATTTTTTCAAGTCTCATTTTTCACCCTATTATTAACGTCCTATAATAAATATACTAAAGTCACGCAATCACTTCAGGTTGATATTTAATACTATTATCGGCCGACGGTTCGTTATTTCTTGATAATTAGCCGATTTTAGGAATGGGCCCAGCTCGAAACTCTGCTGTAATTGCTCCTTTGTCGCACATCTGTTTCAAAAGGGATATTATGTCGGAATAAGAGATTCCTAAACCCTGACGTTCCTGCTTTTCTTTTGTCAGAGGCTCTTCGCATAGTGTCATAATAATATCGGCCAGATCGAAGGAGCTTTTCAATTGCAGAACTACATCGGGCCGTTTGGGATGTTTGCGTATTATTGTGACATATTCGGCGCCGGGCGAAGCATTTATTGTTATATTGCCGTCTGCCGACTGCACAAAAACATCATCGCGGCAATAAATTGGTGCGCCGAATAGTACAATTCTCGACTGGCCGCTGCGCAAAACGAAGACAGACTTATGCTCGGTTTGTGCGGTTTGTTCCAGATAAAAACTGCGTGCCACGAGTCTTTGTGTTACAGCAAAATCTTTTAATTTATGCAATTGTTCATACGCTGCCAGCCGGATGTCAAAATCATTATCACGAAGTAATTTCCGTGATATTGCGGCGACATCTTCACGCCTTGCTGCTGTGGCTATCGCCTGTAAGGCTTCAAGCCTGTAAGTGGAGCTCCTGTCCATTGCTATCCCCCGAAGAATCGGCAGGCCCTGGTCGCCGCCCAGATTAAGCATGCATCTGGCTGCTCGCAGCCGGACCTGCTCCTCGGAGGAATTTAAAAAAAGCGACAGTGCATTGAGACATTCATTGCCTATGGCTTCAAGAGCGATTTCACTTTCACCTTTATCCTGTGGGCCTGCAAGTTTGTTGACTAAGGTTGTGATTCTTTCCTGAGTAGCTTGCGGCTGATTATCAAGATAAAGCGCTTTAACTAACCCGGCAAATTTTTGTTTTTGTTCTTTATATTTGGCCGGCACGTTCAATTCGATCCGGCTGGCTGAGACCGCCTTAGCAATGCCAAAGCCGAAACGTTCGTCTAAACGGTTGCGAACGAGGCTGGTGATTCTATAGTCGGGTTTGCGGATAACCAGATTTATAATGCTTTCTTCGGCAACCTTACCGCCGCCCAATATGTATGCAAGTTTTGTATCCACCCTGGGAACATCGATTTTATCTATGAACAGAGGTCCTTCTGCCTTAGCCATGACCCTTGTACTTATGCCGAAGGTTCCTTTAAGGATAAGCTCCGTGCCGTAGAGCCAGCCGTTTTCCAGTGAGGTTGTCTGTGTGCCCGGAAGGGCGGTTACTTTCACATCAAAGGACTGGTTCTTCGATGCCGCTGCGGGTATTACTCCCTCGACACGTACTACGGCAGTATCGAGACTTTCGATAAATTTGCCTATATCTATGCGTTCCGGCAGCTGCGTGAGTATATATTGTTTTAGATATACTCTAACAGGCGGCGGACATTCAGCCGAGCCTGTTCCGTTAAGACCTCCCACTATTCCGTAACCTTCCACAGCGATCGATTCCGGCACGATTACATCGGCTAACGTTCCTATTGTAGGACCCAGCTTAGGTGCCGGTTCTTTTGAGCTGCGTTTAGTGCTAAATATCCTGCCGCAGCCGACTGCAAAACAGACGGCAAGCAATATAGCTATTAAGAAGACTTTTTTGTTTTTGACCAGTTTCATAAGTCTAAATGCCTAAAAAGGAAATCAGGTTATCAGATGAACAGGGTCATTTCGGTAGAATTAAGAATTAAGAATGATGAATTGAGAATTGAATTTTCTGGATTCTACATTCTAAATTCAAAATTCTCTTACTCTAAATACTATGTTTCTCAATTACTTGCGTCAAGTCTAATTTGCCTGGTATCATCCGTATTTTACCATGCAAAATGACAGCTATAGTGGCGATAGAATAGGCCGATCGCACGCATAGAAATGATGGCAATCACCTGGGCTGAAAGGTCCAACATTAAATAGACCACATCTACAGTAAGATTTATACCGGTAAATGACCTCGTTTGCATCTCAATAATAGCCGCAGTGGCAAGTAGTAGCACGGATACTGAATACGGCCCAGGTTTTCTAAAAACCGGCTTGAAAACGTAATCAGGCCTTAATAAGGTGATGTCTCTACCGACCGCAATAGTTAATATCGCCATTGGAAAAAGGAATAAGCCAAGAATAAATAGAGTTTGAAGCAGCAATTGTAGTCCGATTCCTAACCGCCACATATTTTCGACAGTCAAATTCTTATTTTGTAAGATGCTCAGTGTGATAATAAATGGAAGCTCCAAGAACGCCATAGTCCATAAGAAAATAAAAAGCGGCTTAATAATGTACCACAGAAATGTAATGCTTGTACCGAGGTAAATTTTTGGCAGCTTATCTATCTCGTATGCCGTCTCATAGATAATATTCAGGTAGAATCCCAGCAGCCAGCCCCAGACAACTATAAATGAGATATGATTCATACAGCATATCCCTCTGCCGAAAAGAAATTTAAAGCATATCGCTACGAAAACGAACACAATTGAGGTTGCGTTTTCTGGATTGATGAATAACTTCCAGCTTCCGACAAATACGGCTCGGTAAAAGCCGGGCAGTGGTTCAGCTCTTTCAATTTTAGGCTTAATTTTCTCCGCTTTTTCAAAGTCTTTAGAAGGTATTATGAAGAGCTGTCCGCAGGTTAAGCATCGTGCGCGTTTGCCGCAGTGTTTGCTGTCGAAGGCAATCAGAGCCTCGCAATAGGGACAGTTAAATTCTATGGTCATACTCGATACTCGATGCTGGATACTCGATACTCGTCCCGCTCCGCAAAAAGTTTATTGTTCATTGTTAATACGAAGGGCCGGTGACTAAAGTGACTAAAGTTAAAAGTGCCTAAAGTTAAGAACAACAACTTTAGTTCACTTTAGACACTTTAGCTCACTTTAGGCACTTATAAGACGCACAACGTATTTATTCTCGCTGCATACAGTCGGTGAAGGCTTTAAGATCGTTGGCCCACTTTTTGGCTTCGAGCAGGTCGATTTTGTCCTGCTTTACCAGCATCGCCAGATGCTTTTCCATCGTTATCATTTTTTCATCGGGTTTTTCTCGCGTCTTTGTCTGCAATTGTGAATATAATTGTTCTATCTTGCCGATGCGAATCAGGTTGGCGCAGGCGTAATTGTTATTGAGGATTTCTATCGCGGCGATCCTGCCCGTGCCGTCTTTTTTCGGTATGAGCTTTTGACTGATGATGTAGGCAAGTCCGAGCGAGAGCTGATTTCGCACTTCCTGCTGCCTGCCGGACGGGAAATAGTCCAGGATTCGTGACACTGTGCCGGTCGCATCTCTGGTGTGCAGCGTGGAAAAGACTAAATGGCCGGTCTCGGCGGCCATAAGCGTCATGGCTATGGTCTCGGGGTCTCGCATTTCGCCGACGAATATCACGTCCGGGTCCTCCCGCATCATTTCTTTCAGTCCCTCAATGAAGGATTTGACGTCCCTTCCAACCTCCCTTTGGGAGATAATCGAATATTTCTGCTGGAAGATGTATTCTATCGGGTCCTCAACGGTTATCATCCGACAGGCGTGTTTTTCGCTGATTCTGCCGATAAATGATGCGATTGTTGTAGATTTGCCGGCGCCGGTGATGCCGGTTAAGAGGACCAGACCTTGCTTGAGGTCGAGAATATCCTCCCAGACATTGTTTGGGAAGCCGATGTCTTCGATTTTTGGAACGTCCAGCGATAATGCCCGGATGGCTGCGGCTATCCCGTCATTTTCTTTGAAGATATTTATTCTGAATTGCAGCGAGCGAAGCCGATAGGAGCAATCGACGCTGTTTTTGCTTTGGTACTTTTTCAAATTTGCATCGCTTATAAGGGGGTAAATAAGGCGTGCTGCCATATCCGCAGTTACGGATGGGCCTTTGAGTTTTACCAGGTCGCCGTCAATGCGGTACGTGGGCGGTGCGCCGACTTTGAGGTGCAGGTCTGAGACTCGCAGCGCTCCGTGCTGCTCAAAATAGACAAGCATATCGAGGATGCTGAGCTGACCCAGTTTTTCAGTTGGATAGACCTTCGCTGTTTCAGGATAACCTTCGGACATATTTGCCTCCACCGGAATTAGTCGTTAGTAATCAGTATTTTGTTAATAGTAAAAATCGAAAATTCCATCCCACTTGGGAAGGCATGGTGATAGTATATCAACGCAACTATACTAAAGCAAAGGCTAAGTTTATCCGTCGCCAGCACGGCGACGGATAGTTCTTTTTATTTTTTCTTTTTTGCTGTGGCAAGCCAGTCCTGGAGGTTTTTGGCTAAAACTTCCACGTCTTTTTTCTGCATAATATGATTGATGATTGCGGGCGGGATTTTTAGATTTAACATGGCCTTGTTGGCCCTTTGCCAGAGCCGGTCTTTCCTGGCCTGCGAATCGGCTAAGTACAATTCTGTTACAAGCTCGCTTAATTTCTGGAGCATTATCGCATTAAGGTTGTCGTAATAGCCTGATATAACTTTTTTCTGATAGTCTGAATACTCATTTTTCGCCATAGCAATCCTCTTGTCTATTCAGGAAATCATTTTTAAATGATAATTATATTTAAATCAAGCTGTCGATATTATAGTAATGATTTTTTCTGGCGTTGGTCGAATTAGCAGCTATAATTCGTGATGCGTATTGCGTGAGTGGGATTGCCCAATTTCTTCGCACGACGCATAACGAAATTAGTTAAGGTTAGTATGGGACAAAGAAAACCAGTCATTTTTACTCTTTTTACAATTATAATTTTGCTGCCGATGGAGTTATCGTTCGCCGGTAATAAAGATGCAAAGCTGGTTTTTATCGGTCGGAATTTGCACTTGGCCGGGCGGGAGGTTGTAAGTCATCAGATAAGCACTGAAAGGGGAAACGAGCACATTCTTGTTTTCCAAAAGGGCTTTTCGTTTGTTTTCGGCGATACCATGTTAAAGAGCGATAGTGCCGTTGTCTGGCTTACAAATGTCGTGACTAAGCGCGAAGACAGCGCGTTAGCTGGTGGCTTAGCCACTGGTTACGAAGTGAGGATGTATTTGCAGGGCAATATATCAGCCGAAGAGGCTAAAGATACCGAGCCTATCTTTTTGAAGAAGGTCCTGATTGAACAGGGCACAGCCACGGTAGTTAGTTTCGGCTTCAGAGGCGAAGTCTTTGTGACGGCGGAAAAAAGAGAAGCCGAGGATCCCCGTGGTTTGGAGCTGTATGTAAAAGCCTTTGCCGCCGTCGGTCCTGCGGAGCCTCAGCTCAAGCCGATTTTGACGCCGCCAGAAGAGGGCCTGGAGTCTGAAGAGGTGCTGCCTATTACGCCGCAGGAAAAGAAACCTTATTTTTTGTATCCGATCAATCTATCGCCTGCCGGAGGTGTTGCGCCGCGAATAGAATGGGACGTTAAAGCAAAGATCGGAACAGTTATCGGCAGGTTTTATCTGTGGCAAAAACAGGATGAATCCGGCCGTCTGCTGGAATTGCAGGCGGATAATGCAGTTATATTTTTTGCCGAGCAGACTTATGAAGGTTCCGGCCAAACCGGTGGTATCGAGGATGTTTTGGCAACCGGGAAGGTGCAGGCGATTTATCTGTCCGGTGACGTAGTGATGACAGAGGGGCAGCGAACGATCCGGGCGGACGAGATTTACTATGATTTCCACCGGAAACAAGCCCTTGCGATAAATGCGGTAGCCAGGACCTTTGATGCATCCAGGGGGATACCGATTTATATCAGAGCGGCAAAGCTAAAACAGCTGGCGGAAAATACATTTACGGCTGACGATATTACCCTGACAACAAGCGAATTTTATCTGCCGCAGCTTTCAGTTAACGCTTCGAAAATAAGTATTACAGATACTACGCCTGTTGATGAGCGAAGCGGCAGGCTTTCTGATGACAGCTTCGACGCAGAGATGAAGGATGTGCGATTTAAGGTGTATGATAAAACGTTTTTTTATTGGCCATACGTGCGGAGTAATCTTCAAAGGCCCGATGTTCCGCTTAAAAGTGTTAGTGTCGGTAATGACAGCACCTGGGGAACGTCGATTGAGACTCAATGGTACCTGGCCCGGCTGCTGGGTCTGCATGAGTCTGAAGGGACGGATAGCACTGTTTCTTTGGATTATTATAGTAAGCGCGGCTTAGGCAGCGGTGCAGAGATTAGTTACGAAAGAGAAAAATATTTCGGCAGAATGTTGGGTTATATAATTAGTGACTCCGGTGAGGACAGGCTTGGAAGGGCCGGCAGCCGTAGAGACCTTGAGCCGCCGCGCGACCTGCGCGGCCGGTTCAGTTGGCAGCACAGGCACTTTCTGCCGTACAACTGGCAGCTAACCGCTGAGGCAAGCTATATTTCCGATGAGAATTTTATAGAGCAGTTTTATCGCGGCGAGTTCTATACCGATAAAGAGCAGGAGACAGCTCTTTATTTAAAGCGCATCGAAGATAATTGGGCTCTGGCTTTTTTGGGCAAAGCTCGGATGAATGATTTTCAAAACGTAGTAGAGGAGCTGCCCGGCGCCGAGTTTCACTGGACGGGTCAATCTTTTCGTAACGATACGCTGACGTTCTATAGTGATACCCAGTTTGACCAGTTTCGTCAGCGTTTAGGTACCAGCGATTCATCAGCCGCCTTGAATGATTTTTACACGTTTGCTTCAACAAGAAATGAGATGGACCTGCCGATGGTTTTGGGCAGATCAAAAGTTGTGCCTTTCCTGGCGGGGACATTCGGATATGACGACGGCAGCGGCTTCAGAACCAATATCGACGGCTCTGCTGAGCCGGCAGAAAATGCCGTCTGGCTCGGTGAGGCGGGTATGCGTGCGGCAACGCAGCCTTTTTGGAAGATTTATCCAAATGCAAAGTCGCGTCTTTGGGATTTGAACGGCTTGCGGCACGTTATAAGTCCACGGCTGACAGCCGTTGCTTTTGCTCAGGATGAATCGGTTATTGAGCAGCGAGATACGCTGAACATTGGTCTTTCTCAGCGGCTGCAGACAAAGCGAGGCGCCGGCGACAAGGAGCGAACCGTTGACTGGATGCGGCTGGATACGGATGTGACATGGGTAAATAACTCAGATGACGCATCCGCAGGGCCGGACAGATTCATCTGGAATAAGCCGTTTATCCCCTTAGCAAATAGATACAGCAGCAAATTTGGCCAGGCCTTGATACCGCCGGTGGACAGACGCAGCAGTGACAACTTCGGTCCAAGGCGCAATTACTTCTCGGCGGACTATATATGGAATCTGAGCGATGTTACGGCGATATTGAGCGATTTGAATTATGATATGCAAAGCGGAGTTGTGCAGCAGTTTAATATCGGCGTTTCAGTTCTGCGCTGGCCTAATTTAAGTTATTACATAGGAAGCAGATATTTAAAACGGTTCGAAAACGGTCTCGGCCAGGAAGGCTCGAACGCCTTTACTTTCGCAGCTACGTATGTGCTCGATCCGCGTTATACGGCCGTCTTCTCACAGCAGTATGATTTCGACTACGGCCAAAACGTCCGCAGCGAAGTAACGCTCGTGAGAAAATATCACAGGGTTAATTTTGCTTTGACGTATGGCGTGGATGAGTCGATGAACGACCATTCAGTGGTATTTAGCTTATGGCCTGAAGGTTTGGCGGAGCTAACGCTGGGATCAAGAAGATATATGGAAGTTGGCAGTCCGGTAAACTATTAACTATGTTCGTTGTTCATTGTCCGCTGTTCATTGTTCATCGATGAACTATGAACTCATAACAATGAACGTTCAAAATGACGTCCATATTTAAGGAGACAATTATGCCGTTGGTTAATACAAGAAAGATGTTCGAGATGGCTTATAAAAATGGCTATGCAGTTGGGGCCTTCAACGTGAACAATATGGAAATAACGCAGGGTATTATTGCTGCCACAGGTGCGGAAAAAGCCCCGCTTATTTTGCAGATATCCAGGGGCGCCCGTGATTATGCAAAGAATAGCTATCTTAAGGCGATTATCAATGTGGTAGTTGAAGAAAATCCCGGCATACCCATAGCCACAAATCTCGACCATGGTGATTCCTTTGAGACGTGCAAACAATTCGTGGATGATGGTTTCACCTCAGTGATGATTGACGCTTCGAGCCGACCGTTTAAAGAAAACATCGAGATTACTAAAAAGGTGGTTCAATATGCGCACGCAAGGGACGTATGCGTTGAGGCTGAGCTTGGCCAATTGGGCGGTATTGAAGAGGACGTGGTCAGCGTTGACGATGTGCATAAACACCTGGCTGACCCGGATCAGGTGGAAGAGTTTGTGGAAAAGAGCGGCTGTGATTCGCTGGCGGTGGCCTGCGGCACAAGTCATGGGGCTTATAAGTTCAAAAGTGAACCCAAATTAGCTTTCGACGTAATACAGGAGATAGCCGACAGGCTGCCCGGCTTTCCGCTGGTAATGCACGGCGCAAGCACTGTGCTAAAAGAGTTCGTTGACCTTATTAACAAGTACGGCGGCAAAATGCCCAATGCTATGGGCGTGCCGGAAGAAGCAATCAGCAGAGCTGCAAAGATGGCCATCTGCAAGGTTAATATTGATACGGATTTGAGACTGGCGCTGACGGCTAAAATCAGGCAGGTCTTTGCGGAAAAGCCGGGTGAGTTTGACCCCCGTAAGTACCTCGGCCCGGGCAGAGAGGCTATCGAGAAGATGGTCAGGCATAAACTGCACGTCCTCGGTTGTGCCGGCAAAGCGGCGGAGTGTTTGTAAACTGGTTAAATGGTGAGCGGTGAGTGGTTAATTAACCAATTAACCATTTAACCAATTAACCACTCACCAATTACCAGATACCTTGGTAAGGAGCGGTTCATTGCAGTTGTTAAGATTAAAAAAATTATTTTGGCAGGACAATCGAGCTAAAAGTGTAAAAGTCACTTTGTTCCTGCTGCTTCTATGCTCTTTTCTTTTGGTGTTCTTCTGCTGGCCACTGTGGGATACTCCACGTGGTATCCTATCTCTTGGGCATAGATTTTCAACTCCGCTAATTGCCCTGGAAACACCTGCTGCTGACGTATCAGCTGACAGCATACTTCAGGATAAACTAACGCCTGCTGAAGTTCCAAAGCCCCTCCCGGCGGAACCAAACGCTAATGAAGTGTCGGAATCGCCGTTAAGCGTTATCCGCGCAGCGTGCGAACTGATTTACAAGGGTAAATTCGATTTTGCCGGCGAGCTGCTGAAACAAATCGACCAGGGCAATGCAGGTGGATTTAGTGGAACTATTCGTCAGTTGTTGGAGATTATTGATGCGTATCAGACTTTAGATCGACAGCGTCGATCAGCTCGGCAATCAGCTTACCAGCAGCAGTTAACTGAGCTGGAGAAACTTCAGGCCAAGATGCACAGCAGCGACGAACCCCCCTTAGCAGGAATCCACGTCAACGATTCGGCCTCTAAATCCTCCGCAAACGACGTAAACGACGTAAATGATATAATTAAAATGCTTTCTGTTATCACCGCGGCAGGTGAGCTGGCAGATGATGCGCAGAAAGCGGAGCTATTATCTAATTCTTATGTTAAACAGGTTTTTCAAAAGGCCATAGATAGGACATCCGGTCTTGAGCTTCAGGGTAAATATCTTGAAGCATACACAACCTGCTACTTTTGGCTGCAGGCAATTGATCCAAACAACGAGGCTTATTCAGATTATGCAGATCAGCTTTTGGATAAAGCCGGCATTATTGCTTCTCTTCAGGACAGTCCCTGTGAAACACGCGAAGAACGTTTCCAGGGGATTAAAAAAGAGATGTTCATTCGGACGATAGAGGCGCTCGATACGCATTACGTCAATACTATCGATTATAGCCGGATGACTGCCGATGCTATCAAACGTTGTGAGCTGTTGGCCGAGATTGTAAATACATATTTTCAAGCCGGTCGGCAGTTACCTTTGGCCATGTCGGAGGGTGAAGATAGTAATCCCACAGTGGAAGGCTCATCGCCCAATCAATCCTCCACAGTGCTGCGGGGGGTGGATGCCAATGAGCTTGCCGCCTTCTCAGCTGCTCTTGTCCGCCTTAACGAATTGTCCGAGGCTGAAGCCGCATCGAGCTCGACCGGAGGTCATATACAGGGCCTTACTTTGTCTGCCGGGCTCACTAAAGATAAGTTCATAGAAATTTTTGAGAGAATAATGTCACTGAACGCCGTAACGATTCAGCTGCCTCGGCAGGTGCTGATTTCCCAGTTTGCAGAAGCGGCATTATCTTCGCTTGATCCTTATACGGTTATAGTATGGCCCAGGCAAGTGCAGGATTTCGAGAAGATAATGACCAATGAGTTCACGGGCATTGGGATAGAGATTTCCAAACCCAAAGGGCTGTTGACGGTGTCCAGCTTATTGCCGGATACACCGGCATATAAAGCCGGTCTTGACGCCGGTGACGTGATAACGGCGGTGGACGGCCTTGATGCGCAAGATATGAGTCTTATATGCGCTGTTCATAAAATCACCGGCCCCAAAGGCACGAAGGTGACGCTGACGATTAAGCGGCCGGGCGAAGAAAAAACTCAGGATATTACCATTACCAGAGCCAGGATAACTGTTTCATCGGTTCGGGGCTGGCAAAGGACTGGAACAGGCGACTGGCTGTATATGATCGACCAGCAGAACAAAGTCGGCTATGTTCGTCTTACCAGCTTTTCCGCAGATGCTCCCGTGGAGCTTGATAAGGTATTAAGTCAATTAGAGCAGGAAGGATTGAAAGGGCTTATCCTGGACCTGCGATTCAATTCCGGGGGTCTGCTGGAAAGTGCCGTGGATGTGGCCGACCATTTCATAAAAGAGGGATTGATAGTCAGAACACAACCCGGCTTCGGCAGGACGCCGAGTTATAAAGCGGCGCACGCCAAGGGGACGCATCCGGATTATCCGCTGGTCATATTGATTAATTCCGACTCGGCCAGCGCTTCTGAAATTGTAGCGGGAGCTTTAGCAGACCAGATGCACAACCGGGCGGTCCTGGTCGGCGAAAGAACGCATGGCAAAGGCAGCGTACAGGGAATAACCGAATATCCAGGCGGCGGAGCACAGCTAAAATATACGATGGCATACTATCATTTACCTTCCGGTCAAAGAGTTAAAAGCCGAGATGAGGTCGAAAAACAGGGCGGCAAAGATTGGGGTGTCGGGCCAAACGTTGAAATAGTGCTGACAAGTGATGATCTCAAGAAAATGCTCGATATTCAGCGCGATAATGACGTGCTTGTTCAACCCGTTAGAAAAACCGTGTTAGTCTTCGACCCTGAGGCTCAGACCCGAAGGGAGGATCAGAATACTCTAACCGGCAGAAAAGAATCTTCTAACGGATCTCAAGCCGACCGTGGCGCCGGCAGAGAGATGCCGAAAAGACATACTATCGAAGAGACCTTAGCGGCGGACCCGGAGCTGGCGGTAGCCGTCCTGGTTATTAAAACTAAACTGGCTCAGGAAAGAATACAGAATACAGAATACAGAATACAGAATATTAACTCCTGTCTTCTGTCTCCTGTCTCCTGTCTCCTATTACAAGATGCAAGATACAAAACAAGATAAATTTGAACGACAAAGACAGGAAAAGCTGAACCAAATTAAGCAGCTTGGTATTGAGCCGTACGGCGGCAGATATGAGGATACGGAGCCGGCTGAAGATGTAAAGCGCAGATTCAAAGACCCGGCAAGGGGTCAGGGATCAGGGTTCAGGGGTCAGGTTTTTGCCGACCCCCGACCCCTGACCCCCGAATCCTACTCATCGGGGCGTGCCAATTGTGCAGGCAGGATTGTGCTGCTGAGGGATATTGGCAAGCTGATATTTATTACTCTGCGTGACAGCAGCGGAACCATCCAGGTCGGCTTGAGCAAGGGTCTGATTGGAACCAATGCAAACGATTGGCAGCTTGCCAAGCTGCTTGAGCTTGGTGATATAATCGGTGCTGCCGGTCAATTGGGCAGGACCCAAACGGGAGAGATAACCATTTGGGTTGACCGCCTTACACTTTTGAGCAAGTGTTTGTATCCGCCGCCGGAAAAGTTTCACGGTCTGGCGGATATTGACCTGCGCTACCGGCAGAGATACGTTGACCTGTGGGCTAATCCTGAGGTGCTGGAGCGGTTTAAAAAACGCAGCGACGTCATTGCTGCGATTCGCCAGCTCCTTGTATCGAAGGGTTTTCTGGAAGTCGAGACGCCGATGATGCAGACCATAGCCGGCGGAGCCGCGGCAAAGCCTTTCATAACGCACCATAATAGTCTTGATATGGATTTATTCCTGCGGATTTCGCCGGAGCTGTTTCTCAAGAGACTGCTGGTGGGCGGGATGGAAAAGGTCTTCGAGATAAATCGCAGCTTCCGCAACGAAGGAATCAGCAGATACCACAATCCGGAATTTACGATGCTCGAAGCGTATCAAGCGTACGCTGATTACAATGTGATGATGGAATTGGCTGAGGATGCTATCTCCGCATGCGCGGAAAAACTTAGCGCGGCCAAACAGATTCACCCCGTTGGAAATAACGAAAAGAAGGCGATTACCTCTCAGGGAGAAATTTCTAATGGGGTGATGTTCGGCGAAATGGCTGTGGATTTCACGCGGCCCTGGCGGCGAGCCCGATACGCGGACCTTCTAAAGCAATACAGCGGCTGTAATATTGATGATATACAAGCTATCAGAATAAAAGCAAAATCGCTCGGTATAGAAGAGGATGTTTTGGATGACGCGGTAGTTACCAATGAGGTATTTGAGACCACCGTTGAGGAGCATCTCATTGCCCCGACGTTTGTGATTGATTATCCGGCCGTATTGTGTCCTTTAGCCAGACGTAAAAAGGATGACGGAAGATTTGCCGAGCGATTTGAATTGTTCGTCGCCCAGATGGAGCTGGCGAATGCATATACTGAGTTGAATGACCCTGCGGAACAATATGAGAATTTTCTTACGCAGCTTCGCGGCCAGGAAGAATCACTAACCAAAATGGACCAGGACTATATAACGGCGCTGAAGTATGGTATGCCGCCGGCAGGTGGATTGGGTATCGGAATTGACAGATTGGTTATGGTCTTGACCGGCGCTTTGAGTATTCGTGATGTCGTATTGTTTCCACTTCTGAAACCTTTTAAAGATTGAACCTCCGAAACGAGATGTTGAAATTATTTTTGTGGTTTCGATACCTCTGTAAGAAAAAAATTGTACTGTTGAGCATCGCTGCGGTTGCGTTGTCAACGTCGCTGTTGATTGTTGTGGCCAGCCTGTTCACCGGTTTTATCAATATGCTTGAACAGGCGGCGGTTCAGACAATAGGCGACGTTGTTCTTTCGGCACCGGTAACATTTGCAAAGTATCCACTATTTATTGAGCAGCTCGAGAAGATTTCTGCTGTTGATGCGGCCACGGCTACACTATCGTCACAGGGACTTCTGCATTTAGGCAAAGGCAATGTGCGTGCAGTGCACATTTGGGGGATTGAGCCTGCCAAACGTGCGAGGGTAACCGGCTTTAAACAGTTTTTGCGCAGACAGGGACAATCGGATGAGGAGCCTTCTTTTGAAGTGGCGGACTCGCCAAACGATGTCGGTGGATTTGTTGGGATCGCAGTGATAACCGAACCTAATGAAACGACAGATGAATATGATTACAGAGTGGTCGATAGCATGATTGGCCAGCAGGTTGTTCTCACTACAGGTGCAAAAATAGGATCTGAAGATTCGCCATCAAGTGGTCAGGCCGGCATCAGGTTTAAAAGAAAGGCCTTAAAATTAACCATTGTAGATATTGTACAGACCGGCGTCTATGACCTTGATAAAGGATTTGTGTACCTTCCCATAGAACAATTACAGCAGGTTTTATATCCGACGGAAAAAGAGCCGCTTGCCAACCAGATTCAAATTAAGCTCACCAGTGCTGCCAGGACAGATGCTGCAATAGCCCAAATTCGTGGCGCGTGGCTGAATTTTGTTAATCAGCACCTTAACGCAAATCCATATCTTATAGGCTATACAGACATTGAAACGGCAAAACAGATGCAGAGTCAGTATGCCGGTGAGCTGCGAAAGCAAATGGGAGTTTTATTGCTGATTTTTGGCGTCGTCAGTTTCAGTGTAATAGTGCTTATATTCTGTATATTCTACATGATAGTCAGGCTTAAGCAGCGTGACATCGCCATAGTAAAAAGCTGCGGGACGACGAGCAGCTCAGTAGCCCTTGTGTTTCTCGGTTTTGGAGGTTTTGTAGGAGCCGTCGGCTCAGGTCTCGGAGCTGTTTTGGCATACATTATTACAAAGAATATCAATACGCTTGAGGAATGGATTAGGATAATCTTCGGGCTGAAGCTTTGGAAAAGCAGTGTCTATATGTTCAGCAGGATTCCGAATAATATTGACTGGTCATCGGTTTTGCCTATCGTATTGTTTGCCGTCGTAGCAGCTGCTATCGGAACATTAATCCCTGCGATTGTCGCAGCCGAGACAAAGCCGGTGGAGATCCTGCGATATGAGTAGATTGGTTCATTGTTCATAGTTCGTTGTTTATTGACGATGAACTATGAACTAATAACAATGAACTAAACTTTGAGATATGTATAAGCTTATTCTTGCAAGCAGATATTTGGTGAAGCGCCATATAACGTATTTTGTGGTGCTTACTGTTGCACTTTGCGTTTTTATCGTTTTAGTGGTAATGACTGTGCTGACGGGCTTAGTGCGTGACTTTAAGCAGAAAAATCACCGCTTTACCGGGGATTGCGTGGTCGGTACTGAGACATTGGTTGGTTTTACATACTACGAAGATTTTATGAAGATATTGGAGCAGGCCGATTTTATTGATAGTGTATCTGCTGTGATAAAAAGTTACGCGCTGGTCTGTCCGAGCTGGACGGAGCGCGGGGTCGGCCTGGAGATTATGGGTATCGAGCCGGTCAGGCACAGCAGTACCACGGGTTTCGGCGAGATGCTGTATTACCACAGAGGCGATCTCTCGAAGGCATTTGAGCCGCCGGGCCGGCCAGGCCAAATGCCTGGACGAGGTCAGACCCGCCTTGGGCAGGGCGACCCGAACCTCATTGGGTGCGTGCTGGGTATCGAGGTTGGTAACAGGCTGGGAATCGCTATGGCGCCGCAGCGCGGGCCGAGAGGAGACTATTTTTTTAGTGACCGTCTTGATGAAACATCTGTATCTGTTAGCTGTGTTCCCCTGACGGCAAAAGGTGCGCCGGCTAAAGCTGACTTAGGGCTGATTAACACTCAAAATTTCTACTATAGTGACTATTCTTACAGCGGTTTAGCCCGAGTGGATGGTTCTGTCGTATATATTCCTTTTGAGCAGGCCCAATGGCTTTGTGGTATGGATGGCCCTTTGAAACGAGTCAACACCATTCATATAAAGTTCAAACCCGATATCAGATTGCACATCGGCTGCGAAAAAGTCGCTTTGCTCTGGGACAAATTTAAGCAGGGAAAAGCCGCCGAAGAGCAGGCGTACCTGTTAGATACGGTAACCGTTCAAAGCTGGAAGGAGTACAGACGTGAGTACATCGCTGCCATGGAGAAAGAGCAGACGATGATGACCGTATTATTTGCACTCGTGGGAATTACGACGGTTTTTATAGTCTTAGTTGTCTTTTATATGATTATCAGTCATAAAAGCAAAGATATTGGGATACTAAAAAGCGTCGGTGTCTCAAATACCAATATTATTATGCTTTTTTTGGGATTTGCCTTTTCTGTCGGCCTGATAGGCTCTGCAATAGGATTATTCACCGGCTGGTTATTTTTGCGGAAAATAAATCAGATTGAGCAGTGGCTTTTCGAACATTTTGGTTTTCAACTTTGGGACAGGACGATATATGCTATTGGTGATATCCCGAATCAGGTGGAGTTTGATGTTCTGGCACTGATTATTTTCTCCGCGGTTGCTGTATGTTTAATTGGTGCATTTATACCGAGCCGGCAGGCGGCAAGGCGGAATACGATAGAGACTTTGCAGGTAAGCCAATTATAAAGAATATCAAATATAAAAATTAAGGGATCAGGGATCAGGGGTCAGGTTTTTGCCGACTCCCGACCCCTGACCCCCGAATCCTACTCACAATTTTATGTAGGACAATTGATGTTAAGAGCCGAGGAAATATATAAATCTTATCGCATGGGTGCAACCGAAGTTAAGGTGCTCAAAGGTGTTGATTTGTCTGTTGAAAAGGGCGAATTTGCTGCGATAATCGGGGCTTCCGGAAGTGGTAAAAGCACGTTATTGCATATATTGGGTGCTCTGGACAGGCCCGATAAAGGAATAGTTAAGTTTGAAGGCAGGGATTTAAATAGCTACAGTTCCGGCGAATTAAACAGGTTTCGTAATAAAATGATTGGATTTGTTTTTCAGTTCTACCATTTATTGGACGAATTAACTGTATTGGAAAACGTTTATCTGCCGGCAATGGCCTCGAAAAGCGTGGTCGGCTGGCTCACGTGCCGAAAGCAGGCGAAAAGCCGAGCCAAAGAGCTGCTGGTTCAGCTTGGTCTAACGGACAGAGCCGAACATAAACCATACCAGCTCTCCGGCGGAGAAAGACAAAGGGTTGCTATCGGAAGGGCCCTGATGAATGAGCCTGAGCTGCTTTTAGCCGATGAACCTACGGGAAATCTTGACTCGGCAACAGGAAGTGGTATTTTAGAGACCTTTGAAAAACTAAATAAAGCCGGCCAAACCATTGTAATGGTAACTCATAATGAAGGAGTCGCAAAAAGAGCAGGACGGATTATAAAAATGGTAGATGGAAAGATGACGGCTGGTTCTTAATTAAGGGATCAGGGTTCAGAGGTCTGGTTTTTACTGACCCCCGAACCCTATTCATCAATTAAGGTAGGGTGGGGTCTTTTACCCCACCGAACATTTTGATTTATATGACGAAAAAGATTTGATGATTTTGTTATGGATAGAACAAAGGAAAAAAGTATGAAATACTCATACGGCAGCCGCCCAGTAGATGCCTATACATACGTGAATTTCGTATGCCATCTTGCTCCTGTATTGCCACAAGATGATAAGGTGTTCTATTTGCAAAATTCACTTAAATGGCGCTCAAATCGTAATTCTATTCCATTGGGTTTATTTAGAAACATTTGTCACTGGAAGTCCCAAAGGAGATCCCGTTTGGTGCGTCAAATGAGGCAGGACGAAGTGAGCAATTGCTGGCAAAGGGCTTTATTCCATCTGGATGAACAGGTACTACAAGACAATGATATTAGTAACGCATTACGGGAGTTAACTCAACTGGACGGAGTGGCGATCCCGACGGCGAGCGCTCTACTTACTGCTTGGAATCCTATACAGTTTGGCATTGTTGATTTTAGGACGCTGGTCGTACTCGGGATGAGACAGGACAGTGTAAGAAATGATATTTTAGTACGCGATTACATTAACTTCCGTAGCAGACTGCTGCAACTGCAGCAGGATCATAACGAACTCCATGATTGTGCATTGCGGCAAATCGAACTTGCGATTTGGTATTACTATCCTATTTGGAAGATGGGAGAAAGAGAATGGTAGGGTGGGGTCTTTTACTCCACCGAACATTTTGATTTATATGACGAAGGATAACGATTGGTGGGGTATGACCCCACCCTACAAAATTAAAATGCCAAAGTGCTTGGAATTTTGAGTTCGTAGAGGTTTTTTATGTCATTGAAGATTTGGCTTGATGATAAGCTTGTTGATGAGGCGGATGCTAAAATTTCTGTTTTTGATCATGGACTGCTTTATGGCGACGGCGTTTTTGAAGGCATTCGTGTCTATAATCGCAGGATTTTTGAGCTTGACGCTCACTTAAAACGGCTTTACGAGTCAGCTAAGGTTATTCGGCTTGAAATCCCAATGGAAAAGAGCTTGCTTACAAGTGCTATCGAGAAAACCGTTGAAGCAAACGGCGTTATTGACGGCTACATCAGGCTGGTGGTTACTCGAGGAGAAGGAACGTTGGGGCTGAATCCTTTCGTTTGTGAGAGCAGCAAAGTGTTTATCATCGCCGATAATATTCAGCTTTATCCGGGGGAGCTTTATGAAACAGGGATGAAGGTGATAAGCGCTACGACGGTTCGTAACTATTCGCTTGCTATTCCGCCACAGATCAAGAGCCTAAACTATCTCAATAACATTCTGGCCAAGATTGAGGCGCTGGACAACAATGTGCCGGAAGCGATTATGTATAACCACGAAGGCTATGTTGCCGAAGCGACGGGCGACAATGTCTTCATTGTCAAAAATGGTGTGATTTATACACCACCGGTTGAAGCAGGGGCGTTGGCAGGAATAACGCGAGCTGTGGTTATTCGGCTGGCTAAAAAAGAAAAGCTGGCGGTGGTTGAAAAGAATCTCACAAGAGTTGATCTATATATCTGTGATGAATTATTCCTGACCGGCACCGCCGCCGAGGTCATTGGTGTTGTCGAAATAGACGGCAGAGTAATAGGTGACGGTAAACCCGGGTGTATTACTCAGCTAATGAGAAAGAACTTCTTTGAATATGCGCACAGCAGAAAATCAGGTTGCAGTGGCGCAAGCCATACTGCGTAGAAATCTGAATATCAGGCAAAAAAAGAATTTAGAAGTTAGAATTGAGAATTGAGAAAAGGGAAAAGTTTAATTCTAAATTCTACATTCTCAATTCTTAATTCAAATTCGTCTTATTTTTCCTGTACGCTGAACGCTGTCTGCTGACCTACGATATATGGAGTTACCAATACATACCGATATAACCGATAGGATTCCACGCAGCGGCATCCCTCCTTTTAAACTTATCGAAGTCAAGTTAGACCAGGTAAGAGAGCTGATCAATAAACAGTTGGCCGTCCCTGTAAAAGCAGGGGATATTGAGCAATTACTCCAATATATAAACAGCCGTCCTGGAAAAATGCTTCGGCCGGGCCTGGTTTTGCTTGCCGGCAGCGCCGTTGGCAAAATTGCTGATGAGCATATAAGAATTGCAGCAGTTGTTGAGATGATTCATAATGCTACGCTGCTGCACGACGACGTTATAGATGAAGGGCAAAAGCGACGAGGACAGCCTACCATAAACAAGCTTTGGGGCAACGAATCAGCCGTAATATTGGGCGATTTCCTGTTAAGCCGGGTTTTTAAGATATGCTCCGATTTGGAGCCAAAGGTCATTAACGTGATTGCTTCTGCTGCTGCGCGAACCTGTGAAGGTGAATTAAGGCAGGTGATACAGAGGCATAATTGGCAGCTAAGTGAGTCGGAATATATTGATATAATCACCGAAAAAAGTGCTGCTCTCTTTAGTGATTGTTGCGGTGTTGGTGCCCTTCTGGCTGGCGGAAGTGAAACTCATGTCCAATCGCTTAAGCTTTTTGGTCTCAATGCCGGTATAGCATTTCAAATTGCCGATGATTTGCTTGACCTGACCGGCGATGAAAACCAAACCGGAAAAACGGCCGGCAGCGACGTCAACAAGTATAAGCTGACTTTAGCTGTAATACATCTGCTGAGAGTTGTCGATGATAAAGAGGGGAAAAAGGTCCATGATACGTTCAACCAAACATCAGGAGTTGATAAGGAAAAGCTTCTGGAAATGCTGACGGATCATGGGAGTTTAAAATATGCGCACAGCCGGGCACAGGATTTTCTCGATGCGGCACTATCGGCCATAACCAGCCTGAAGGAAAGCCGTGCTAAAGAGGCTTTGATTGAAACGGCTAAATTTATGGCCAACCGGACGGTTTAGACAAGAATATGGTATGCGTGGCATATCCTACGATCGGCAGAAAATAAATTTTCGACAGTTTTAAGTGGTCAGCATATAATATCTTCGATGCGCAAAGATTCGACCGATAAAAAGCTGTTTGATTCACACGAAAAGGCCAATATAGTCTCAGCCGAGCCTTTAGCGGTGCGGATGAGGCCGAAAAATCTCGATGAATTTATCGGGCAAAGTCACTTCCTTGGGCCTGATAAGCTGTTAACTCGGATTCTTGCAGCCGACAAGCTGACCAGCCTGATATTTTATGGCCCGCCCGGCGTAGGCAAAACCTCATTAGCGATGGTCATCGCTAATTATACCAAGGCCAAATTCTATTATTTAAGTGCACCGGCTGCCAGCGTGAAGGATATTCGCGAGATAATTACTGCTGCGAAAGACAGACTCGCTGTTAGCGGCGGCAGGACGGTGCTTTTTATTGATGAAATCCACCGCTTCAACCGGGCCCAGCAGGATGTATTGCTGGATGATGTTGAAGCCGGTGTCTTGATTCTCATAGGCGCTACGACGGAAAATCCATACTTTGCGATAAATTCGCCGTTAATTTCCCGCAGCACCGTCTTTCATTTTGAGCCGCTAAGTCAGCAGGATATTCTATTGTTGATGCAAAGAGCGATTGTTGATTCTGAACGTGGCCTGGGCAAATTCGACATCCAGGCGGATGAAAATGCGCTTAAATACTTAGCCGTGATGTGCGATGGTGATGCCCGAAGGGCTTTAACGGCACTGGAGATAGGCATCTTATCACAATCCGCCCGGAAGCATAAAGGAGAAATAATATTTAATTTGGAAGCTGCTAAAGAGTCGATACAACAAAAGGCTATTGTCTATGACCGTACGGGCGATACGCACTACGATTTGGCAAGTGCGCTGCAGAAGAGCATGAGGGGCAGCGATCCTGATGCTACTGTTTATTGGCTTGCCCGGCTGATAGCCGGCGGAGAAGATACGCGTTTTATCGCGAGGCGGATTGCGGTTTGTGCAGCCGAGGACGTTGGAAATGCCGACCCTATGGCAGCGGTGCTGGCGGCAGCGGCTATTCAAATTTCCGAATTCGTGGGTTTGCCGGAAGCGCAGCTCGCTCTGGCGCAGGCGGCCTTATATGTGGCTTGTGCTCCAAAATCAAACGCAGCAGCGAAGGCTATATGGAAGGCTATGGCCGATGTTAAAGAGCAGCCGATTAAACCTGTGCCTAAGCATCTGAAGGATAGTCATTACCCGGCTGCGAAAAAGCTGGGCTATGGGGCTGATTATAAATATCCGCACGATTTTGAGAATGGCTTTGTGCCACAGGAGTATTTTCCGACGGCGATGAAGAGCAAATATTATGAGCCAAAAGAAATCGGATATGAAAAAAATATCAGGCATTATTTACAAAAGTTTCAAACGTTGGTACAAAATAGCAAATCTGATAAAGATATTTCTGAAACGAAGGATTATTGAATGGATAAAGGCCGATTGCGGTGTGAGTTAAAAAATTGTATATTCGAGATCGATGAAAAGCAGCGTGTTGAGAAAAGTCACAAGGCCTGTCGGAATCTGATTTCAACGAAGGAATTTCAGGATGCTTCGACGATTATGATGTATTTATCACTTCCCCATGAGGTGGACACCTCTGAGGCTATACTTCAGGCCTGGCAGCTCGGTAAAACTGTCGCGGTGCCGAAAATTTCATGGCAGCAAAGGCACATGATACCCGTGCAAATCAACTCATTGGAGACGGATTTTACCATAGAGGTTTCAGGACTGCGGAATCCGGTGACAGGCATACCGATACCGTTTGAGGAAATCGATTTAGTGGTTGCCCCGGCGTTGGGATTTGACAGGAAAGGCCATCGTCTCGGCAGAGGCGGTTCCTTCTATGACAGGCTTTTCAGTAATAAGCAGCTTCGGGCCTTTCGGTGTGGCTTTGCTTTTGAAGAGCAGGTGGTCAGCTCAATACCGGTAACGGAGTGCGATGAGCCGGTAGATTTTTTAGTAACCGACGAAGAGATACTGTATTTTGAAAGCCGTAGAAAAGGAGATTAATATGGCTCGTTTTCCTTTCCCATTGCCTGGCAGACGGATAAGCCTGAGCACAAATGGAATATACATCATTTTAGCTCTTCTTATCATTGTTGCGATAATTGCCGTGATTTACGGTCTCGGTCCTTTCGGCAAATCTGCCCCCGCCGACAGGCGTCCTGTGGAGAGCGTGGCCGAGGGAAATGAAAAAGCCGTGGCTAAGAGTTTGCCTGAGCCTGATTTAGGCATCAAAACGCCACAGTCTGTTGCGACCTTGGCGGCAGGATCCAGGCTTGAGCCTAATGTGGTAAGTCTTTTATCGAAATCAGCGATTCAATCGGATCCTAAGGTCGCCGAGATTATTCGCGAGGCTATGGCGCTGATCAACAGTCAGCCCAGCTTGGTTATAGAGGCACGCGACAGGTTGAATGATGCGCTAATAATATGCCGTGACGCCAGGCAGCGAGAATTTATTAAAGGGCAGCTAACCGGTCTCTCAGAGCGCTGGCTCTTCAGCAAAAGTCTTTTTCCGGATGATAAAATTTGCAGCAGTTATAGAATCAAACAGGGTGATGAGCTAAGAATAATTGGTGAGCGGTATAAAGTGCCTTATGAGATTTTAATGCAGATTAACAATATCAGCAGTCCGCAGGCACTACAGGTCGGACAGACTATAAAGGCCATTAATGGCCCTTTCAATGCTAAGGTAAATCGTTCGACTTTTACAATGGATTTATATCTGCAGAATACTTACATTCGTAGCTTCCCCGTGGGGCTTGGCAAGCCGGGCAAGGAAACGCCGTTAGGGCTCTGGCGTGTGAAAAAAGATGGAAAAATGGAAAAGCCCATTTGGACAGACCCTGATACACATCGGGTATATAAGCCTACCGATCCGGATTATCCCTTAGGCTCAAGATGGATTGAGCTGCAAGGCGTGGAAGGACCAGCCAGGGACCGAACCGGCTTTGGTATTCACGGCACAAAAGAGCCGGATACGATTGGTGCTGCCGAATCCAGAGGTTGTATTCGTCTGCATAATGGTGATGCAATACTCCTTTATAATATGTTAGTGCCGGTTCATTCGCAGGTCAGAGTCGTAGATTAACTCGATCCTGGATATTCGATACTCGCCCGCCGAAAGGTGTCCTGTGGAGAGCATCAAAGCATCGAGTATCGATCAACAGACTTAAGCGGATTCTTTTTTTCTCGTTTGTTTTGCAGTGAATAGGTCGGCTTTGCCTTCGACAATGTCACGGGTAATTACGTATTTTGCGCCTCTGGATTCATCCGGAAGCTGGTACATCAGGTCCACCATCAGCTCCTCAGTAATTGCACGAAGAGCCCTGGCGCCTGTGTCCCGCTTGAGCGCCTTTTGAGCCAGCGATTGTAAGGCGCCCGTTGTAAATTCCAGCCCGGCATCCTCCATCTCGAAGAATCTCTGATACTGCTTTATCAATGCGTTTTTCGGCCTGGTTAATATTTCCATAAGCACCTTTTCATCGAGTGCGTCAAGATTGGCAATTACAGGCAATCTTCCGACGAACTCCGGTATCATGCCGAACTCTATTAGGTCTTCAGGAGTAACCTGTCTGAGGATGTCGCTATACTCTGTTTTTTCATCGGTTCTGCCGGATATTTCCGAGCCGAAGCCGATCATTTTTCTGCCCAAACGTTTTTTGATGATATTGTCCAGGGCTATGAAGGTTCCGCCGCATATAAAAAGTATTTGCGTGGTGTCCATTTGTATATAGGTCTGCTCCGGATGCTTTCTTCCCCCTTGGGGCGGGATATTAGCGGTTGTTCCTTCCAGCATCTTTAATAGTGCCTGCTGCACACCTTCGCCGGAGACGTCACGGGTGATTGAGATATTTTGATAAGTTTTGCCTATTTTGTCGATTTCGTCGATATAGACAATGCCTCGCTGGGCGGCTTCCAGGTCGTAGTCGGCGTTCTGCAGCAGCCGCAGCAGGAAATTTTCGACGTCTTCACCGACGTAGCCGGCCTCGGTAACGGTGGTGGCGTCGCATATCGCAAACGGCACTTCTAATTTCCGGGCCAGCGTGCGGGCGAGCAGCGTTTTGCCGCTGCCGGTCGGCCCGATTAGCAGCACATTGGATTTGTCTATCTCGATGTCGCTGTCGGCTGTGTCACTATGGAGGAGCCGTTTGTAATGATTGTGCACGGCGACGGAGAGATATTTTTTGGCGTGCTCCTGCCCGATTACATATTGGTCGAGAAACGCTTTTATTTCCTTTGGCTTGGGCAATTCTCGCAGATTTGTACTTGTGCGGACGGGATGTTTTCGGTTTTGTCGAATGATGTTATGGCAAAGCTCAACGCATTCCGGACAAATAAAAACCCTGTTCGGGCCCTCTATGAGCGTATCAGCCTGGCTTGCCGATCGTCCGCAGAAGCTGCAGATTGCTTTCGGCCCTTTCATATTTGATTGCTTGGCCATTATTACCTTCCTTCCACAGTGGGATACCGGCACACGGCGTGGCGTATGCCACTGCTGCCCACGTGGTATCCTAATTTTAATTTATCGGCACAATTATCGCAAGAAATTTACCTGCCTTCCTAAAATTGTGTATTTCTAACGGCGCCAGCCGTAGAGAGTTAAGCTTCTGGTGTCCTTGTCTGGGCGGAATAGAAAACTCGCAAAGTAGCCGACAACAAAAAGTACGATGTGGCTATATACGCCGAGCATGTACTTGTGATGAGGGAAGTTAAATCTGCCGAAATCGAGTATTTGAATTGTCTCGGGTCCTCCCAGATCGAACTTGGTGCTGGTTAAAAACGCGTAGGCCGTAAATAGAACACAGGCCGCAATGCCGACATAGAGACCTTTGCGGTTGGCGCGAACCGTTAGAAATCCCAAAACAAACAGGCCCGCAATACCACCGGAAAAAATTGCATACAGGGCAAAAATCGTGCCGAGGATGGCCTCGCCCCCAAAATGAACGTACAGGCACGCAATGCCGATCGAGGCCAGCCCGCTGACAGTGACGATTATCTTTCCCATGGTCAGGCATTGCTTGTCCGTGGCATGAGGCTTGAAACGACGATAGTAGTCCACAACGGCGACCGCTGCTAAGCTGTTCATATCCGAATCCAGAGTGGACATGGCTGCTGCGATCAGTGCAGTTAAGATTAACCCGGTCACGCCGGGGGGAAGTTGTGACATGATAAAATAGGGAAATACCGCATCGCCTGTAATGCCATCGGGAAGTTTAGCGGTTGACGTGCGGTAAAAGACCCATAGTAATGTGCCGATGAATATAAATAACGTCCACACAGGAACACATAATAGTACGCCCATGAGCGTTGCTCTGATGGCGCTTTTATTCGACTTTGTTACGATGAATCGCTGTACGATGGTTTGGTCCGTTCCGTATTTTTGGATGGCATAGAAGATACCGTTGATGGCCATAACCCAGAATGTCAGGCGTTTGAAGTCCCAGTCGAAAGGCCCCATGCCCATCTTGCCGTTTTCCCAGGCTGTCTGTATCACAGCCACAGGCCCCTGCTCCGGCCTGAGCAGTAACACAGCGGCACAAGTTAGCCCGCCGCCGATGAGGATGAATCCTTGAATGACGTCAGTCCAGATAACCGCTTCAATGCCCCCAATCAGTGTGTAGAGGACTGTTATCACTCCTAATATCAGGATCACATTGTATGTATTCATACCCGTCATGGAAGCTATCGCCAGAGCCAGCAGATAGAGTACCGAGCCCATCTTGGTAAAATGTGCCATAATAAAGGCCAATGAGCTATACAAGCGTGCGAAATAGCCAAACCGTTTTTCGAAGTACTCATACGCGCTAAGCCCGATAATCTGGCGATACATGGGCACAATGAACCAGATAATGACCAGAAGCACCACAGGCACGGCTAATCCCTGAACCAGACGAATCCAGTTCCCGGTAAATCCTTCGCCCGGATAGGCTATGAAGGTGACACTGCTGATAATTGTGGCCAGCATGGACATACCCACCGCCCAGGCAGGAACCGAACGATTGCCTGCAAAATAGGTTTCTGTGGATTTTTGTCTCTTGGAGAGGTATGCACTGATGTACACAATGACACCCAGATATAACAAGACCACGAGATAGTCTAACAAGTGGAGCTTTTCATACGGCATTTTGAAACCTTTCTATATCCAAATCTTTTTAGGCCATGGATAGCTGCCAGGCTTGATAGTGACATAATTATCTGGTTCCAGTGTGACGCGCATTTGTACTACACCAGGTCCGTATTCGGCGAGCACGTCGAAGGTGTCCCATCGTAGTTTGTGCAGCACGGCCTCCGCCGTTGCCCCGCCTTCGAGGAACAGCTCATGGATCGCTGTCTTATTGAGCACCCTTTGCACTAAGGCGGCGGTTTTCATACGCAGATTTTGTGCCAATTTAGAATCGCGCACAACCGGCTGAAGGATTGCTATGATAACGCAGCCGGATTTTGACAAGGCCTTCAAAACATCATCTGACCATCGCGCCAGCAGAGTATCATTAGCCGGAGTATCATTAAACAAGGTATCCGGCATAGGACACACAGTGACGCCCAAATCGCCGGCCTGGGCGACGGCCTTTCTTGAGGTCTCCGATGTGCTGCCGCAAACAAACAGCTTCTTGCCTGAGACAGCAATAATGCCCATCTCAGATTGCGCTCTTACCGAAGGAAGTTTCTTCTCGAGCAAGGTTCTGAAAAAGTCGTAGCCGCCCGCTGCCAGCGTATGCTCATCTACGCAATGCGACCATCGAACCAGGTCGTTCATGCTTTGGGCTTCTGCGATGATGATGCCCTGCTCATTATTGTCATAAGTCCTCCACGTCCGTATCTGGAGAGGATAACCTTTCGGCACATTTAATAGCTTGACGACATCGGATGTTGTAGCCGGATAATCCGGGTCGTTCGCAAAGTCTGTTTCATGGAGAAGATGACCATTGATGAAATACTGCCCGTTTGATATCACTCTTGCCTTAGCCGGATTGGCCGGGGCCAGAATGGCCCTGTCTTTTTGCAGAATCTGCATCATGGCGCATAATTCTTCGGCCACGTTGCCGCGCAGCACGGAATCCACCTTTTTATAATACCACTCAACTGCGGACCTGTCGCAATTTGCCAGCGCCTGCTCAATGTCACGTGCTGAATCGCATGTCCTGTATCTGGTGTCCGTATCAACAACCACAAGATCAGAAGATGTGCTCCTGGGGACATTCACTCGTCTGGGCGGAGATAGCCGCAGCCTGGTCTGGATCTGAGCTGTTAGGCCGAATGTCCGTCCAACCGCCGCGATCTCTGCGGCGCCACTGATATCATCTGCTACGGCAAGTATCATTCCTGTGTCTTGTTTGAGTTCGCCAATATTACGGCGTATGTAATCGCGCTTATCATACTGTCCGGCGAGGCAATGCCTCGGCCTGCAATATCGAAGGCTGTGCCATGATCAACCGAAGTTCTTATAATGGGAAGTCCCAGTGTGATATTGACACCGTTGACGGAAGACAATCGCTTATTTTCCTTGTCCCAGATAAAACCCATCACTTTTAAGGGTATATGTCCCTGGTCGTGATACATGGCAACGCAGACATCGAACCATCCGCCAATAGCCTTTGGAAATAACGTATCCGGCGGAATAGGGCCTTCGGCATTGATCCCAATAGATCTGGCCGCTTCGATGGCTGGTGCGATGTGCTCGTGCTCCTCTTGGCCAAACAAACCTCCCTCACCGGCATGAGGATTCAATCCTGCTACGCCGATTCGAGGATGGATTATGCCGAGCTTTTGGCAGGCGTCGTGCGCCAGCTTAATAACTTTTAAGATGCGCGCTTGGTTAATCGCTTGGCTGACTTGCTGAATAGGAATATGGGTTGTGACATGAACTACTCTCAGGTCGCCATGGATCAGAAGCATTGCGTAATCGCTGGTAGCCGTATAATGGGCGAATATCTCGGTATGGCCGGGGAAGTTATGTCCCGCTGAACGTATCGCTTCTTTATTGATCGGGCCTGTCACTACTGCATCAATCCTTCCGCCAAGAGCCAGCTCGATTGCCTTTTCAATTGCAGCAAAAGCGGCCTGACCGGCCTGAGCCGAGATAGTTCCGTATTTTAGTTCTTGGACACAGCCGCCTTGCGGCTGAAGCACGTCGATTTGGCCCGGCTCGAAACTTGTCCTGAGCAAAGTCGAAGGATCAGCATCGGTCTCACTTTGCACCGGCCGGACTTTCAATTCCAAACCTGTCCCGCTCCGGCCCGCTACGCCGGGACGAGTAAAAGTAATAGCCTGCTTGAATACATTGGCATCGCCGATAAGCAAGGGCCTGCAAAGCGAATAGACGTCCTTATTTGACAGGGCCTTGACGGCAACCTCCGGGCCGATGCCGTGAGGATCGCCCATCGTGATTCCAAGAATAGGCCTTGTGTCTTTCATAGTGAGTGGCCTTCCTGTAAGAGACCCATGTCATTCAAAGTTTCTCTGACGTCTTGAATCTGATCTTCGGTCAAGTCGCGCAGAGGCGGCAGGACTTTCGGCTCGCAAAATCCCAGGATGTGCATTATCACCTTCAGGACAGGCAGCGATTGGCTCAAAGTTTTGTTCTTCTGAATAATATCCGAGATGTCGTTGGCACATCTCTGACACCGCTCCGCCTCATCCGGATCGCCATTCAGCACAGAGTTATAGAGCTTGACGAATAAATCAGGTACAATGTTGCCCACGCTCGGCACAATTCCGTCTGCACCCATAGCTAATGCAGTCTTGCTCAGAGACGTGCAGCCGCTCAGGTATGAAAAGTCATCCCTGTCCTTCCACAAGGCAATGGCTTGTTTCATGCGGTCCATGTTATTATCCGAGTCTTTTAATCCTATAATCGTCGGAAGATGACTGAGCCGGTCAATTACCTCTAAGGGAATTGACACTCCTGTTGTTATCGGAATATTGTATAGCATCAAAGGGCCGCCAATGTGCTCAGCCAGAGTTTCGTAGTAGCTCAGTATATCATCGCCGGTCAAGGGATAATAGCTCGGCACATGTGCCACGACCACATCAACGCCTAAATCAAAAAACTGTTTGGCCAAGTCCACGGAAATAGCCAGGCAATTATCTGATATGCCTGCATAAGTCATAGCTCTATGCGCGTTTTTTTTAACGACCGTGTCAATAAATTGTGCCTTAGCCGAGTTCCTGATAGAGGCTGCTTCTCCTGTAGTGCCGAGCGCGAATATGCAAGCCCCGTTACCAACGATGTGGTCAACGAGTCTCCCGGTGGTGTCCAGATCGATATCGCCATGCGGTGTAAAAGGAGTCACCATAGGGACTACAACACCACGATATTTCTGGCGTAAGCCGTCTTGGCGATTTTGTTTGACCATTAGGATTACTTGTTGTTCACAAGATTACGTCAGATTCTTTCTATATCCTGCTGTGTCATTTTCCTGGGATTATTCTTAAGCCCCGATCAAGTCGCGGGTCACGGTGATAGCTGTTTCAGCCATGTTTTTGGCAACATCTTTCTGAGCTTCCTGCACTTCAATGAGATGCTAACCTGCATAAGGGGGATTTGCAAGGACAAAAACAGCGTTATTAGAGGCCAATATCGTATAGTTTAACTGAATCTCATTAAGCCAATAATCGGTTGGCCTTGCGATTGCCTGCAAGGTTATTTACAGGGCAGGGTGATTGTCACTGTAGTTCCGCTGCCTGGCCGGCTTGTTATATCCAATGTGCCATTGTTTAATTGAATAAGTCTTGCTGCGTGGGCAAGACCCATTCCTCGTTTGCGGCCCGCAGGCCTTGCTGAGAAGAACGGCTGTATTGCTTTTCGCAGGGTTTCCGTATCCATTCCACAACCTTCGTCACTGATTTGCAGTCTCACCAGAGTATCTCCCTCAGCGTCAGCGGTAATTGTTATTGGCCCAATTTCGTCTGCGTAAGATTCGAGTGAATTACATATAACGTTTGCGATTGCTGATGCAATCTGAGCTGAGTCTGCAAAGACGTTACCGACATCTTCAGTGACCCTAATCTGAGCGTCGATATTTTCTACATTGGCCTTCTGGCCGGCTAATTGCATAGCTTCAATGAGCATCTGCTTCATATCCGTCTGGGTCGGCCTTGGCTGCGAAGGCTCAGCAAAGCCCATCAGGTCTGAGATAATTGCAGAGGCCTCGTATGCTTTTTCATGTATTTGTCTAAGCGATTGTTTCTTTTTTGGGTCGGTCTCAGCATCTGCGAGCAACTGCGCACGTCCGGAAACGACCGAGAGCGGATTATTCAGCTCATGTGCTATGCCGGACGCCATCTCAGCCAGTGCCTCACTCGTCTCGGCGAAGCGCCGAGCCGTAGCCGGAAAAGAAATCTCGTGAGTCATTTTCTCCTTTGACGCCGCAGGTTTTGAGGGCTCGGACGGGGTGGGACTGCAAATAAGCTGGGCGAAACATTCGGCAAGATGCTTTTGTTTCTGCCGCTTGAAGGCAGAATCCAAAACGGATCCTGCGATTGAGGTCACTATTCTAAAATTTTCCTCCATCAGATTTGAGTCTATCGGCCAGTGAAGCTCAAAAACTATCGCTCCGACCGCTCTGCCGCCCGAAAGCAGCGGCACCAGCCTGGTTTGCTGCCGACCGAATTCAACGTCTAATTGCTCAAACAGCCAATCGACGTGCTTGTGAGCGTCTAAAATAGCAAAGCTCTTTGTTATTGTCTCCGGTATCGGTGTCACGTTCTCAGGGACATTCAGAAAAACGGTCTTGCTTTGCCCGAGGCTTTCTATAACAACGGCTTCGAGAAACCGGCTACGTGGCCCCTCGTCAGGAGGAGCTAAATACACACAGACTGTACCGGTCTGATAGAACCTTTGCCAGCGAGCGGCAAAGTATTCTGCTATTTCAATAGCTGCTGCAGCCGAGCTGATATTGAGCAGGAAATCTGTTGTAAAATCCAGGTGACTCGATGCGGTTTGCAGCCGGCGATTTTCACCGGATAAATCTATTTGTTTGCGTGCAAACTGTGCGGCGGCGGCGTGGAGGATATCACAATAACGCGCATGAGCATCTCGTAAAGCCAGGCCCAGAACTTTGGATTTTTCTGTCACTATTTCCGGCAGTTTTTGAATAATTTGCTGCAGTTGAGCAAGGCTTATTCCGAGTGACCATGCCGTTTTTTCCGGCTGCTCGGGCGAATTGAAGCTGCCGGATTGGCCAATGCCGGCTTGCCGGGCTATGGAATCGGCTGACTGAATGACCTGGGCTATTCGTGCCTCAGGCACGTGCCATGATATGGTTGCAGTGTCACTGTGGTGCAGCCAGGCTGCCAGGACAATTTGACTCGGCAGGTGCCACTTTTCAGCCAAGTGCTTGCCCAGAATAGTATGATCGACGCCAAGATGCTGTCGCTCAATAGTGCAGGAACATTCGTTTGCCGAACGTGCCTGTTCAATAATTCGTTCAAAACTTTTCGGCATCGCCTCCTCGATAGCCAGTTTTCCAATATCGTGCAGCAGACCTGCACAGTAAGCTAAGTGCGGGTCCGCCTGAGGTAAAGTTATTTCAGCAATTTCTTTTGCGCAGCAGGCCACCGCAAGGCTGTGAAGTAAAAGCTCACTTCTAAGCGGAATTCTTTGCGCCGCTGGATGGCCTGATTCAAAAGCCGGAAGGACTTTAATGGATAAAAGGGCGCTACGAACCTCATCCGCAGAGAGCCTGTCAAGGATATGGCGAAGCGATAACCTTTCATCAGGCAGGCTTATATTTCGCCTGCCGCTGATTGAAAGAATCTTGGCGGCAAGGGCCGGCTCCGATTCTATAATATCCGCTAAGGCTGCCGGCGAGAAATGGCCTTCCATGAGCCTGGGAAGGAATCGCACGGCAATACAGGGCAGTGTAGAAAACGATTCAATCCGACCTATTGCGAGATATATCTGCTGTGCAATAGTTGGGTCAGAGTTCTTTACCTGCATATAGTCGTCCTTGCCTCTTGGAACCGGCATGACGTATTAGGTATCCACTTTAAGAAAATACCCGTTATTACCCCTGCCGGCTGTCGTGGGATTTGGAATCTGCTGCGTGGTTGCAGTTTTCATTTCATCTGCAGAACGGTAGTGACTTTATCGTTAAGCTCATCAATGTTGAACGGTTTTTTTAAAAAACCTTGAGCGCCGGATTTCAGCAGCTGGTCGATTTCATCCTGTTTGACGACGCCGCTTACGATGATAACCTTGGTGTCTTCGAATTCGGCGTTTTTCCTTATGGTCTGACAGACTATGTTGCCATTAACATCGGGCAGCATATAGTCGAGTAATATCAGATCGGGTCGAAACTGCTGAGTAGATATCCCGGCTTCATAGCCGCTTGAAGCGGTTTTAACTTCGAATCTCCCGTCTCGAGACAAGACCTCTACTATCAACTCTATTATTTCAGCGTCATCGTCAACTACAAGTACTTTCTTTTTACCGGATTCGATCTGATCAAGAGGGATATTATTTTCCTTCATAAACCTGATCAGACTTCGACGTGGAATCCTGCGGAATTTTGAGCCTGGAACACGGAATCCTTCCAAGCGACCGGAATCAAAACAGCGGATAATTGTTTGTTGACTTACTCTGCAGACTTCAGCGGCTTCGCCGGTCGTAAACAAATCCTTCATTCTCCATCCCTTCCTTTTTAGCCAATTCCTTTTGACAAAAGGCCGCCATATTGCCTTTTCGGCCTAATTTAACTATGGAGCTTTTCGTTGTCAAGAATAAAAATTATTAAATTTCCCATATTAGCCATGATAAGCTATTTATTATCAACCCTTAAAAAAATCTAAATAGAATTGAACAGGCAATTTAGGCAGATTCTATTACATGAGGAAAGAGAATAAAAAATATGATAATATAAAAATTATAGGACGTTAGAAAGTTTCGTAAGTTTAAGCGCATCTGAAAGGTTCGAAAGATATATGCAGTTGAAACAGCTTGTCAGTGTATATCATCGGCTTTAAGGCAGCCCAGACAAATTTAAATTACAAAAGGCACAAATAAAAAATTACATACCAAAATTGCTCTGTAGAAAAGACCCACTATCATTTCGAGCGAAGCCCCCGTGTCTTCTGTCGAAGACAGAAACAGGGGCGAAGCGGAGAAATCCGCCGTAAGGCGTCCTGAGCGAAGTCGAAGGATCTAAAGCAGATTTCTCGACTCGCCTTCGGCTCGCTCGAAATGATTTTATGAAAGCGCGTCTCCTGGTGTTGGGATATAATCCCTGCATCAGAAAAACATTTGCGGTTAAGCCGCAGAAAGGAGACGCGTATAGTAGTGTAATATATTGTGTGTAAGTTCGGGTGAAGGAATAAAGAACATCCGTCTTGAGCGGAGGGGACGTATTGGATATTGAAGAAGAAGGAGCATTATCAGGAACGTGGTATTTTAAAGGTTTCGTCGAGGCGGGCATAAGCGCGTTTATGTCATGAGTCAATAGAGGCCCGCGAAATGATTGCGACATGCCCACCGGACATATTCATGCCGCATTGACGGCGAGGAGATGACCTGGTACGAAGCCAAAAGAAATTATGGCAGAATCTATGTTTATAGTGTTTGTCTGTAAATTTTGATTCAAAAATGAAATTAGTTTGACATAAAATGCGATTTCGGAGATGACAGAGGGTCTTTTCTACGGAGCAAATAAGAATATTATGAATGTCATAATAGAAAAAATGAAAGATGAGGACTGGCCTGCTGTGAAGCAAATTTATCAAGAAGGTATCGATACAGGCAATGCAACCTTTGAAACTGAAGTGCCGAGCCGACAGCAGTGGGATAAAACTCACTTACGAGATTGCAGATTGGTTGCAAAAATCGCAGGGCAGATTGTTGGCTGGGTCGCGCTGAGTCCGGTTTCCGACAGATGTGCGTATCGCGGCGTGTCTGAAGTAAGCCTGTACGTTAAATCATCGGCAAGGGGACAAGGCGTGGGTAAAGCTTTGCTGAAAGCAGCTATAGAAGAATCGGAACGCATTGGTATCTGGATGCTTCAAGGCGGCACTTTTCCCGAGAATGCCGCAAGCCTGTCTCTTCAAAGGAGTTGCGGCTTTCGAGTAGTTGGAAGAAGAGAAAAAATCGGCTGTATGAATGGACGATGGCGTGACGTTATTCTTGCCGAACGCAGAAGTAAACTAATTGGAATTTAACTGGAAATCATGGAGAAAAATATGAGTCGATTAGAAGAAATATCGAAAAGAAGAAAAGAAGCGCATGCAAAATTGGTGTCACTCAAATCCAAGGTTTATGAATCCTTTCTCAAGATGGAGAAAGCTGCTTACTCTGATGGCGCTTTACCTAAAAAGGCCAAGGAACTTATTGCAATCGGCATCTCGGTGGTAATTAACTGCGAATCGTGTATGCAGTGGCACATTGAGCAGGCAGCTAAGGCCGGGGCCTCGATGCAGGAAGTTCTTGAAGCGATAGAGGTTGGAATGGAGATGGGCGGCGGCCCTGCTACGGTATCAGCAAGATTTGCCCTTGAGGTGATGGATACCGTCTTCAAAGAATAGGTAGTGCTCTGTGACCCCCTGTGATCTTCGTATCCGTTTCTTCAGATGCGCCTCTTTTATATTCGGCCACTTTCTGATAAACTTCATCAGGTGGTCGTAAAAATTTCGTCAGTAGTGCAGGTCAGGGAAAATGTCAGGTGATTGCAGCTCAAAATCTTGTTCAGACGGTACCGGCTTATATGTTCACGTTCCATTTTGCCGGACCAAGTGCCGCTACTGCGGCTTCTACTCCGAGCCTATCGCTAAATACGATGCAGGTGCTATTGTCAGCACGATGATTGCCGAGATGGAGCGATATGAACTGGGCGAGAGCATAAAAACCCTTTACATCGGCGGTGGAAGTCCAAGCTCCCTTACGCAGGAACTTATACTTCGGCTGGTTAACCGGCTGACGCTGCGGTGCCCGGCGGCAGAGGAGTTTACAGTCGAGATCAATCCCGGCCAAGTGGATAAGACACTGCTTAATGAGTTACGCAGAGCAGGGGTAAATCGGCTCTCAATCGGTGCACAATCTTTTATTCAGCGGGAGCTGGATTTTTTGGGTAGGGGCCATACTGTCGATTGCATACGTAAATCGGTCCAACAGGGCAGGACGGCGGGTTTTGACAATATCAGTCTGGATTTGATTTTCGCCGTTCCGGGCTCTTGTCTCGACTCATGGAAGCACAATCTCCGCTCGGCAATCAAACTGGCAATAGACCATGTAAGCGCTTACAGCCTTACTTACGAAGACCAGACTCCTCTTGGCAGGGAACTTGCGGCTGGGCTGATAAAACCCGTCGATGAAGATACCGACAGGGCAATGTACGAGCTAACAATTGACGAGCTTGAAAGGGCCGGCATTGACCAGTACGAAATATCAAATTTCGCGAGGGATGGTTTCAAGTGCAGACATAATCTTAACTACTGGGCGAACGGAGGTTATGTCGGGATTGGGCCTGGTGCAGCTTCGTACATGAATGGGACAAGAAATACAAATTTCGCTGATATAAACAGGTATGCCGAGGCAGTTGCAAGCGGGGCAAGTGTGGTCGCGGCCAGTGAAACGCTCAGCGATGTCGAACGGGCTTATGAGACAGCGGTGCTGAATCTGCGTCGCCGGTGTGGGATTGATTTGGTGGAATTCAAAACACGGACTGGTTTTGACGCCATGCAGCTATTTGCAGAACCGATTCGGACGTATCAGAAACTGGGGTTAATTAATACCGACCATGGACGGATTTTCCTTACGCGCCAAGCGTTTGGAATTGCTGATTCGATCCTATGCGATTTTGCAGGCGTTTAGAATGGGATTTTTTAGACACTGATTAACGCAGATTAACGCTGTTTTTTATATAGCTGCGCAAAAAGCTTGTTTTCTTCCTTGGTTTAACGATATATTGATACTTTAAGGCCGGGGGCAGAGAATCATACCTTCGTCCGTCAACATTGCCGTCCGGCAGACGATTGAAGAAACATCGGGAACTTCTTACCCGCTGCCCCGACTTGCGTCGGGAGACGCAGGGGCCAGTACTGGCAGATTTATACGCCTCTGGCGTAAACAGTCTGCGGAAAACCTGAATACAATTAGGGAGTTGTTATGAAGAACAATTTAGCCATTTTTGAAGACTACAAAATCCGTCGTCTGTACGATGAAGAAACAGAAACATGGTATTTCTCAGTAGTGGATATTATACAGGTTCTGATACAGCAGCCTGATTTCCAGGCTGCCAGAAACTATTGGAAAGTCTTGAAAAACAGGCTGAACAAAGAAGGCAGTGAAACGGTTACAAAATGTAACCGGTTGAAAATGGTTGCTGAAGACGGCAAAATGCGGATTACTGATGTTGCCAATGTCGAAATCCTGTTGCGGCTGATTCAGTCCGTTCCAAGCCCTAAACAATCGCCCTGTTGTGTAGTTACTTGCATGTTGCCCAACGGGGCCTTTTTATTTACTTTTCATTTACAATCATAACACCTATTCTATAACTGCCAAGAGAATACTTAGAATAATTTGAAATAATATTCAATTTAGTGAAGATTTATCTTGTGCTATATCTCGGTCTATGTATAATATATCAAAACCTGACATTGACCAAATATTATAAGGAGGCCATTTATGGCTGAAAAAAAGAAATACCAAAGAAGTCCTAATTATCCAAGTATGGGTTTAAGCACTGCCATAGAAAAGTTAAAAAGTTTATATGAACGTGAAAAGACAGCACCTGTAGTTAATGATGTGGCGGTCAAGGCGTGGGGATATAATAGCGTAAGCGGGCCTGCGCTACAAACGATTGCATCCGTTGCACAGTTTGGGCTAATAGAACGAGCAGGCAAGCAAAAAATTAAAATTACGGAATTAGGGTTAGATATACTGCTTCCAAAATCCATTGATGATAGAGCAAGAGCCATTCAAGAAGCTGCTAACCGTCCAACGATTTTCCGTGAATTGATAAACCAATATCCTACTGACTTACCTTCCGATGATACTTTGAAAGCCTATCTATTGAGGAGACCAGTGCCCTATACCGAGGAATCATCAAAGAAACTAATAAAGTCTTTCAGAGAAACGAGAGAATTGGTAAAACTACCAGAAGTAAAGTCTGTTGAGAATAAAGAATTAGAGTTTCCAATCTTTTCGCCCTCAACGCCAGTAATACCCAAACCACCTTTGCAAAAACCCAAAGAAGGTGATTTTGTTTTGAATATACCATTAAAAGGAAGGATTGCCACGTTGATTATTCCAAGTGGAGAACCAACCATAAAGGATTTAGATACAATCAAAGATTTTATGGATTTTTATAAAAAAGTTAATGCAGTAGAAGAACCAAAAGAGTAGGGCTACTCTCTGTCAAGAGTAGCCCTGAATTTTGTTACTCCTAATGGTTCATAAGGGAATCAAACCATTAGGCAGGGGCGGGATAGCCCCGTATATCTATCATCATTATCGGCTATCCTGCCCTATAAGTCAAGTGATTCTCGGAAAGGATGCCGGCCATTCCAAAACAAATTGTATTTGTTCGGCCTTTTAAGCGCCATTGGACTTTTATGTCCTACAAGGGCTTATAAAGGCTCAAACATCATGCGCTCAGTTATGTGGCTGGGCGCATATTTCTATCAAAAAAATTATTAAAGGAGAAAAAAAATATGGCATTTCCACAATCTGTTATTGACCAAGTATGGAGACGTTCTGGGGGCAAATGCGAATGTACCAGAATAACTTGCGGACATATAGGTCGTTGTAACAAGACTTTGACCGCTCACAATTGGCACGCTCATCACAAAACTTCCGTTGCAGCAGGTGGTGGCGATACACTAAGCAACTGCGAAGCCCTTTGTATACCGTGCCATGAAAATACTGGCTCTTATGGTGGTTAATTAGCATTAAGTAATTTGACCTCCATAAACTGACCAATACCTGAACTGGGCCAAAATATGCGCAATTCAAAATTATTGTAGCCGTTTTGGCCCAGCGGGTTATAAAGTCTGCGGATTTCTTCTTCAAATCCATACCATTCCATTTGAACAGACATCTCATGTCCACAAGAACAAGTCGTATTAAAGCCATTATTACAAAGCAGGCGAACTAATTCTCTGATGGGTTCTTCTGTTTGATTGTACCAATCTTTTTTCAAATTAGGACACAACCAGCGTTTAGTATAAATTGCTTTTAACTGTAAAAGATGTTAATATAACATTTTTTGCATTTTGGTGAAATATTGATGAGTACAGAACATATAAGAAATTTCTCGATAATAGCACATATCGACCATGGTAAAAGCACACTGGCCGACCGGATACTGGAGCTTACCGGGGCGGTGACTGAGCGTGAAAAGAAGGACCAGATACTCGATGATATGGACCTTGAGCGAGAGCGCGGCATCACTATCAAAGCTTCCGCTGTCACCCTCAACTACGAGCACGAAGGAAAAAAGTACATGCTAAACCTCATTGATACGCCCGGGCACGTGGATTTTCATTATGAAGTCTCACGTGCTTTGGCGGCATGCGAGGGGGCGCTTCTGGTGGTTGATGCGACCCAGGGTGTCCAGGCCCAGACGGTTGCCAATGCGCATCTGGCTGTTGAAAATAACGTGGAGCTTATTGGCGTGGTGAATAAGATTGACCTCCCATCGGCCCGGCCCGAAATTGTCGCAGAGGAAATTGAGCACACAATAGGAATCAGGAAGAATGAATGTTTTCACATCAGTGCCAAGAAAGGCACGGGGGTTCCGGAGCTGCTGGATGCATTAGTAACGCTTCTTCCGCCGCCTCCCGACCGAAGCCGCGAGCAAACAGCAGCGCTTGTTTTCGACAGTCACTGTGATGACTATAGGGGCGTAATATGCTATGTCAGGGTATTCGCAGGAAGCCTTAGAGTTGGGCAGAAGATTCGCTTTATGAGCAATGGCAGGACATATACCATAACTGAGTTAGGCAAGTTCACACCCAAAATGAAACCTGTGGACGAAATGGGCACAGGAGAGGTCGGCTATGTGATTGCCAATATTCGCGAATTGGCTGACGTCACTATTGGGGATACGATTACCGATAACGCTGAACCTGCTCACAAGGCGCTGGCCGGCTATAAGCCGCCGATGCAGATGGTGTTTTCCGATTTCTATCCCGGTAATAATACCGACTATCCCAAACTTCGGGCAGCGTTTGAGAAATTGGCGCCCAATGACGCAAGTTTCTCTTTTTCTGCACACAATTCACCCGCTCTGGGATTTGGTTTTCGGTGCGGCTTCCTGGGACTCCTGCACATGGATATTATCCAGGAGCGGCTCGAGCGCGAGCATGGTATAAACGTCATCCAAACTGCTCCGACTGTCAGCTATGAAGTCCTGACTAAAGACGGCAAGGTAACAAGGATTGATTCTCCAAGCGAGCTGCCCGACATTACAAAAGTCGCCGAGCTTCGTGAGCCGTTTGTTCGACTGGAGATAGTCACGGCAAGCGACTCGATAGGTGATATTATGAAGCTGGCCGAGAGCCGACGATGCAGACTGCTCAAGACCGATTACATAAGTGGAACCCGAGTCATGCTTGAATACAAAGCACCACTCGCTGAAATAGTCTATGATTTCTACAACGTCCTTAAGGGCATAAGCCACGGCTATGCGACGATGGACTACGAGTTTATGGATTTTGAAAAGAGCGACCTTGTCAAGATGGATGTTCTTGTCAACAAAGTCGCTGTTGACGCACTTTCTCTGATTGTTCATCGAAGCACTGCTGAGGCTCGCGGCCGAAGACTTATAACCAGGCTTCGCAAGTCAATCCCGCGACATCAGTTTGAGATACCACTCCAGGCGGCCATCGGGGCCAAGATTATTGCCAGGGAAACCGTCAAGGCTTATCGTAAGGACGTAACCGCCAAACTTTACGGCGGTGATGTCACTCGAAAGATGAAGGTGCTCAAAAAGCAAAAAGAAGGCAAGAAGCGTATGAAGAGCATAGGCTCGGTACAGATACCCCAGGAAGCTTTTATGAGTATTCTGGATTCCGAAGAGCTGGGATAACTCTTCTTTTGCTACTCTGCCCCTGCAGTTTGCTTCGCAAACGAAGCTGCGGGAGCTACGTAGCACGAGCTGCTCAGAACTATCCAATCCGTTTGGCCTTAAGTATTACGCCGCGTCGTTCAGCTCACGGTTCAAACGCTGGGGCCTCGATGCGGGAAGTTCTTAAAGCGGTATAGGTTGGAATGGAGATGGGTGTCGGCCCTGCCACAGTATCAACATGATTCGCCCTTGAAGTGATGGATACAGTATTTAAAAAATAAATAGGTGGAAATATGATTAATGCTAATTTTGTAAAGAACCTGGCTCTAAAATTAGGCGCTGACTTGTGTGGAATCGCATCGGTGGACCGTTTTCGCGAAGCTCCTGTTGGTTTCAAGCCGACAGATATTTATACGGACGCCAAATCAGTGGTTGTTGTCGCCAAGAGATTTCCTGAAGGGCCATTCCTGTCTAATAGCCCGATTCCTTATACAGTTGCCAGTATCGTTATAATAAGAGATGTTATCAACCTCGCCTGTGCACTTTGCTGCCGGCTTGAGCAGGAAGATGGTGTCTTTGCGGTTCCCGTGCCAAGTGAGCCTTATGAATATTGGGACGAAGAAAAACGCGAAGGTAAAGGCATCCTTTCATTACGTCACGCCGGATATATGGCCGGATTAGGGATTCTTGGCAGAAATACACTGCTGACAAATACAACCTTTGGCAATCGCATTTCACTTGGTGCAGCCTTACTGAACGTAACCCTTGAGCCTGACGATTTGGCAGACTATGATTTTTGCTCGGACGATTGTCAAATCTGTATAAGAAACTGTCCGGCTGGAGCTCTTGACGGAAAAAGAGTAAATCAAAAGCTTTGCAGAGAGAAGTGCGAGGGACGTACCAAGAAGGGCGATCGGATATATCTCTGCAATAATTGTCGCAAGCTCTGCCCAAATGGAAGGGGATTCAAAAAGAATCCGGTAACGGAGAGAAACTAAATGGAAAAACCGACTTTTTATATTGTGGATGTTTTTGCTGAGGAAAAATACGCAGGCAACCAGCTTGCAGTAGTCCGAGACGCAGCTTCTTTATCGAATAGCCAAATGCAGCAGATCGCCAAGGAGATGAACTACTCAGAGACAACGTTCATCGTCTCTGAAACCGAGTGCAATGGAGGCTATGATGTTCGGATTTTCACACCGGCAGCGGAAGTGCCTTTTGCCGGGCATCCGACCCTTGGAACCGCTTATATAATACAGAAAGAAATTATCAAAAAAACCATCGACAAAGTAATCCTGAATCTGAAGGTCGGGCAGATTCCGGTGACTTTTGACCGGAAAGCAAACGGAGAGGAGCTTCTATGGATGAGGCCGATAGAGCCGACCTTCGGACAAATATTTAAGGCGGATGAGTTAACTCAGTTTTTGACGGTGCGTAGAGAAGACATCGATGACAGGTTTCCGATCCAGCAGGTCTCTGTCGGCGTTGATTTTGTTTTTGTGCCGCTTCGGACATTGGACGCTGTCAGAAGAGCGGGCGTTATCAAAGATAAACTTTTCGATTGGGCTAAAAATAAGCAGGCGAAAACCATTTTCGTTTTTTGCCCGGAAACTTATAAGCCCGAAAATCATTTGAACGTTCGGTTCTTTGCTGACTATTACGGGATACAAGAGGACCCTGCTACGGGAAGTGCGAATTGCTGTCTGGCTGGGTATCTTGTCAAGTATCGGTACTTCGGAACAAGCAAAATTGATGTTCGTGTAGAGCAAGGCCATGAAATAGGCAGGCCATCGCTGCTCTATCTGCGGGCGGAAGAGAAAAGCGGCAAGATAGATGTGTTCGTCGGCGGAAAAGTAGTAATGGTTGCCAAAGGAGAGTTGGTTTAGGGAAATATCTAAAGAACTCAAACCGACCGTTTTACGATAGGACATTGCTATAAGTGACTATTTAACAACAAAATAGTACAATTTGTCATACCCGCGAAGGCGGGTATCCATTTATCGTATCGAAGCAGTGGATTCCCGCCCATTCGGCTGCGCTCAGGGCAGGCATTGCGCTGGAATGACATATTGTGCTACATTATTGCTGCATAGCTACTTGTGATATTGTTTTTCAGTAAATCGGTCGGTTTGAGTAAAGTAGTAATGAAGGAGACCAAAAATGTCATTTAAAAACTTAAAAATAACTTGTGTAAAAGTCGAAGGCCAGTGCAGCCGTTCCAAACCAGGTGACACATTCTATGTGAGAAACGCAAAGTTGGAGCTTCCTCCGGCGCAGGGTCTATGTATCTTCGCCCTTGGCAGTATCTTGCAGGCCATTACGGCTGCGATTATCAAAAGCCAGAAAGGTGAAGGTATTTTGGATATTTTAGACCAATGGCAGTGCCCCGATCCCCTGGCTAAGGTCATCTTTAAGATCGAGGAGGAAAAATCTTAGAGCTTCTAATAATCGGAGAAGATTTATGAGTGTGAAAGTTGAACAGGCGGTTGAAAAATTCAAAAAAGGTTTTAACTGTTCTCAGGCAATATTGAGCAGCTACAGTGAACAGTTCAGCCTTGATTGCGAAAAAGCATTTAGAGTGGCAACGGGTTTTGGCGGCGGAATGCGCATGGGCGATACCTGTGGAGCAGTAACAGGCGCTTTGATGGTGCTCGGTTTAAAATACGGCAATATCGCGGCTGAAGATAAGCAGTCAAAAGCAAAGACATACACAAAAGTCGAGGAATATACAAGACGATTCAAGGCTCTCAACGGCTCCGTGATGTGTAGAGATTTGCTTGGCTGTGATATAAGCACGCCGGAAGGACGGAAACAGGCAGAGGAAAAAGGCCTGTATACTTCGAGATGTCCCAGGCTCGTTCAGGATGCCGCTGAGATTCTTGAAGAAATGCTGGCAGTGGATAGCTGAATCCAAAAGCACAAGGATAGACTGAAATGTTAAAGTTATGTATGGTGGAAAGTGGTGAAAATCTTGAGCAGGTCCGGATACTTTGGCGGGAATACGGGGAATTTCTAAAGAGCTGTTTCCATGAACGTTCGCACTTACCCGCCTTTGAAGAGTACTTCCGAAATTATGAGCAGGAAATTGCCAATTTTCTACCCGGATCTTATGGTACAGATAAAGGGTGTCTGCTGCTTGCCGTGAAGGATGGAAAGCCGGCTGGCTGTGTTGGACTTCGGGACGTGGGAGGCGGAATATGCGAGCTAAAAAGACTCTTTGTCAGACCCAAATATCGAGGATTGGGAATAGGAAAGGCCCTCGCTAATGCCGTTATTGAGCACGGCCGAAATCTCGGTTATACGTCGATTCGCCTGGATAGTAATCGTAGAATGGCTGGCGCGGAAAAGCTCTACCGCTCTCTTGGATTTAAAGAGATTTCGCCCTATGAACATTTCGACGTAGATGGTATGATTTTTATGGAGATGAAATTGGTGTGAATAATTCGGAACGGAGTCAAAGGAATTATAAAATGCTGTATTGCTTTGCACATAAAAAAGTTTAGATTATTAACAGCAGTGAATCAGCCAATTTGAATAGCTTACGTTCTATACTCCAGAGGTAGTATTTATGGCGACCATTATCCTTCTTAAAGGAATATTCATAGGTTTCCTGATTTCAATGCCTGTGGGGCCTATCGCAATGCTTTGCATACAGCGAACCTTAAATAAGGGCAGGATTCACGGAATAGTTTCAGGACTGGGAGCAGCTACCGCCGATGCTTTTTATGGTTTCATTGCAGCTTCCGGCCTGACGTTTATTTTAAATTTTATTATTAAAGAGCAGCTTTGGCTTCGCCTGGTGGGTGGTCTTTTTATCTGCTATATGGGCGTAAGGCTTTTTCGCTCAAGACCGGTGCAACGAAATGCTTTAGGAAACGGCACAAGCTATTTTAGAAATTATGTATCGGCATTTATTCTCACGCTTACGAATCCAGGTGCATTTCTTATCTTCGCTGCGGTATTCGCAGGATTAGGCGTAGTAACCACAAATGTACCATATTCATTAATCGGCGTATTAGTTGGAGGCGTGTTTATTGGTGCCGGACTTTGGTGGTTTATATTGAATAGCATTACGAGTATTTTTTTGAAAAAAATGGATTTTGCTAAATTGACCTGGCTGAACAAGATTTCCGGCATAGTTATCACCGGTTTCGGGCTGTTAGTCCTTGTAAGCCTTATAGTATAAAAATCCTAACTATGGAGATTTGGCCGATACTTCTGCGAAGATAATCAGGGGCAAAACTATGGAAGTACATTTTAAAAAGTACCACGGGCTTGGAAATGATTACCTCGTTATCGACCCCAACGTCAACGATATTAAGCTGACGCCGCAGTTCATTCGGCTGATTTGTGACAGAAATTATGGGATCGGCTCAGATGGAATTTTATACGGCCCCATCAAAGAAACTCAAAACTCAAACCTGTCCCGAGCGGAGTCGAGGGAACTCAAAACTCAAAACTTATATGGGCTGCGTATCTTCAATCCCGACGGCAGCGAGGCTGAAAAAAGCGGCAACGGCCTGCGGATATTTGCCAAATATCTATTTGAAAATAAATACGTCGATAAAAAGAATTTTAAAATCAAAACATTAGGCGGTGTTGTTGAAGTTCAGATAAAAGATGACACTGCAAACTTAATAAAAATCGGTATGGGGAAAGTCACCTTCATCAGCACCGAGATACCGGTTGCGGGCAAAAAAAGAGAGGTTGTCAACGAGGAGCTTGAAATAAATAAAAATAAGTACAAAGTGACATGTTTATCCATTGGTAATCCCCATTGCGTTATTCCGATGGCGGAGGTGAGCGAGAAAAAGGCACGACAGATTGGGCCTTTCGTTGAAAATCACAAGGTGTTTCCGAATCGCATTAACATGCAGCTTCTAAAGGTCTTCGACAGAAATAATATCGAGATACGGATTTGGGAAAGAGGAGCAGGATATACCCTTGCTTCCGGCAGCAGCTCATGTGCAGCAGCCGCAGCGGCCTATAAGCTGGGACTTGTAGATAGAATCATAAATGTTAAAATGCCCGGCGGAACGTTGCTGGTTGAAATCGACAACGACTGGGGCATCCAGATGATCGGCCCGGTTGAAGGAGTCTTCGAGGGACATTTTCACCCGGATCTCAAAAAGCATCTTACGACTGCCGAGTAAATCGTAAGGTATGCAAAAATTCGTCTTACGCCGACTAAATCCCCAATACCCGAAGAACAATATAGATCACAGAAGTAACCACCCCGATGACAAATGAGGTCAAAAAAACGCATTGTGACCTACTTTTCGATTTTTCGTTTTTATACTTTTGCTGGCGGAATTTTTCTTTTTCTATACATTCTTGAGATTGCATATCTTTGCCACAGAAGTAATTCACAAGAATATCCGCACGTAAAGCTCTAATACCCGCACCGGTTGCAAGAGACATAGCAACCAAGCTCATTAGGACGGCAATCTTCTGAATGAGGCCCAGCGGAGGGTCAACCTTCATAGTTAGAGCAAAAAAGAATACTGCTACAGCACCAGTTGACAATGAGAGCAGAAGCCGATGAAGCTCTACAGCACTCTGACGTGCCCGATCATGGAACAATTTCGATAATTCCTCAATTCGAGATTTTTGGGGTTCGCTTGTCATAAATTTATATTCCTTGTATTCTTTGCCTTGCTACAAAAGTTTGCTATATCCCACGGTGCAGCATATGCTTGCATGTCTAAGATGAAACATCTTATGAATGTGCGTATAATATCGGCACGATTTGACGCATGAATAAGGAAAAATTAACAGAGAATCTATCAGAAAATTTTTCAGCAAACAGCTTTCATAATTGCTGTCACTGAATATTCTGGGTTATCGGTAATTGGAGGAACAAATAAGTTCAGACAGTCTGCTTTCATCTAATTTATGGCGGGATTTGATGACTGAACTTAGCACAAAAATTTGGTGAAGCAATACGTTAATGCTAAATCCGTATAGAACACCAAGTAGAGCTAGGAGTTGATATGGAACGGCGGATTTTATCTTGCCTGTACCTGGCGTGTGCACTGGAAGCCCTTGCCCAGCTCACACCAGACGCAAGTCCCGGCAGGCTGCCAGGATTATGATGTTCAATGAGCCTGTCGGCGAGGTCGAGGTATTTTATACACAGCAGAAGCCGGCCCTGTACGAAGGGCCGTTTCTTAGAGAAGAGCGCACCCTGCTTGATGCCGTGGCTGAAAACATCAGTGCGGTGGCAATGCGGCTTTCAGCCGAACGCAAACTCCAGGAGACAAACAAGCAGTTAACAGTTGAACGCGAGTCACTGCGCGAAGCAAACGCAGCGCTTAGATCAGTTCTCGCCCGCATTGAAGAAGAAAAACTCAAAATCCACAAGGACATCCAGGCCAACGTGCAGAAAGTCCTGATGCCTATAATTTTTGCTTTGCTGACGGAAGCTCCCCAGCCGCAGCGCAAGTACGTAGAGCTTCTCAGAGACAACCTAATGGAGATATCATCTCCCTTTATCAATCAACTAACGCAGAAGTTTCAATCCTTGACACCGACAGAAATTGCTATCTGCAACATGATCCGGACCGGCCTGCGGAGTAAAGAAATTGCCCAATTGCGAGGTGTGTCCATCGCCACTATCAGCCGACACCGCGAACGAATCCGGCGTAAGCTGGGAATAGCTAATAAAGATGTGAATTTAACGAGCTATCTACAAACAACAGGTTCAGGTTTCGAGTTTCAGGGATCGGAGATCGGGGATCGGGGGTCAGCAGTAGGAAGTGTAAAACGTAAAACGTAAAATGTAAAACTATGGAATTCAATAGTTTTTCGTTTTTAGCTTTCAACTTTTCGATTCCTGACTCCTGACCCCTGGCCCCTGCATAGACAGTGCTTACCGGCCGTGAAAGAAAATCGCCTAAATGGGAAATTCGCCATTGATTTCCGTCCGGCCAGTGCTATATTATGCTCTGCGCAGCATGCCTTACGGCAATAGTTTTCATGGACTCGGCCATGCCTGCCGGCAGGCATCCACTACGGGATTTCGGCATTGTTATTCCCCGAGTTTTGTAGGGTGGGGTCGCAACCCCACCGTTAACCAAGCCGAACAGTTTTGTAATCCCATGAAAGGCTGTCTCCAATCGTGTACTCTGATATGATTGAGGC